>JAKAUB010000254.1 GCA_021827845.1 Acidobacteriota bacterium
CGAATATCGTGGACCTGATCAAGGGCGAGCGGATTCACCTGATTATCAACACGCCGCGCGGGCAGGATACATTCTTTGACGAGAAGTCCATCCGGCGCGCTGCGGTCACCCAGCGTATCCCCACGATCACGACCATCGCCGCCGCGCGTGCTGCGGTCGAGGGAATCGCTGCCATGCAGCGGCCGCAGATATCCGTCAACGCACTGCAGCATTTGCACGCTACACGGATGACGGCTGAAGTTTAGCGGTGGCGGAGTCGGGGGCAGAATACAATCCGCTCCGACTTTGCTCAGTCGGTCAACTTTTCAGCGATCGCTTTTATCGCGAGCAGCAGCGAATCGTCACCTGCGTTTACTTCCTGATAGCGCTCGGCGCCTTTTGCGACGGTGTCGAATCCGTCCGCAACCATCTCCAGCCGGCACCCGTTTTTTTCTTCCCGAATGATAAAGCTCATCGTCAGGTAGTTCTCCGGTAAATCGGGCACTTCAGGATTGTTCGGGTCGATGGTCGTGTACCGCAGCAGATGCGGAGCGTCGAAGCTGACGATTGCGCCCTTAACGTACAACTTGCCGTCGGCCGCTCCTTTCCAGAGCAATGGTGAGCCGGGCTGCCAGTCCGTTTCCGCGATGCAGCCAAACATATACTGCGGGATGAAGGTGTTATCCGTGAGGACGCGCCAGATTGTCTGGGCGGGGGCGTGGATGGTGACGGATCGGCGAACAACAAGTTCTGACATGGGAAGCTCCTTGACGCAGAGTGTATGAAAACGGGGCTCGCAGAGATTGGAAAAACGCGACAGACGGAAGCGTGCGGAGGTGCGAAGGCGGTTCCGCAGGGATTCCAGGCCTCGCGCGGCGTGCTGGCGCATGCACCTGGAGCGGCACCGCCGGACGTGCTTCGCTGGGCACCGCCAGCGAGCCTGCACGCATGCGTGGCCTATGCGTGGCGGGTGGTGTGGGACTTGAGCGGCCGGCCTGCGCATACGCAGGAAACGGCGCCCCATCCCAACGCGTATCTGGTACTGGATGAAGGGGAGCTGCGGGTCAGCGGCGTTTCGCGGAAGCGCTTTGTGCGGGTGCTGGCCGAAAAGGGATGGGCCTTCGGGGTGAAGTTTCGGCCGGGCGGGATGCGACCTTTCATTCCGCGTTCCATGGCCGAGCTGACCGATAAAGTCTTCTCGGTGGAGGAGATCTTCGGCGTCGATGCCGTGGCCTTTCGCGAAGAGATGCTTCGCACCGAGGCGCCGGAGACCCTCGCGAACATGGCCTTTTGCTTTCTGGAAAGGCGCATGGGGACGTTCGATCCGCGGGTGGAGCAGGCGAATGCGCTGGTTGATTTGATTCTGGCAACGCCAGCCGTTACGAGCGTGGAAGATCTGGCGCGAATGTCTGGGGAAAATGTTCGAACGTTGCAGCGGCTCTTTCGGGAGTTTGTGGGCGTCACTCCGAAGTGGGTGATTCGGCGGTATCGCCTGCATGAGTTGATCGCCCGTCTGCAGAGCGGGGAAGAGCTTTACTGGGCCGCGTTGGCGCAGGAGCTGGGATATTTCGATCAGGCCCATTTGATCCGGGATTTTAAGATGCTGGTGGGCCGGGCACCAGAAGAATATCGCCGCGCGACCCGATCCCCTAAAATGTAACTATGCTGCTCGAAGGCATTTTCCCGCCCATTACGACTCCTTTTTACCCCGATGGTTCTCTGTACCTGCGCAAGCTGGAGCACAACGTTGCGCGCTACTCTCGCACGCAGCTGGCAGGAATGGTGGTGCTGGGATCGACGGGCGAGGCAGTGATGCTGAGCGATGAGGAGCAGCGCGAAGTACTGCGGGCTGCCATTGGCGCGGCGACGCAGGACAAGGTGATGATCGCTGGCGTTGGCCACGAGAGCGTGCGGCAAACGGTAGGACTGGCGGAGTACGCGGCGCGGCTGCACTACGATGCCGTTTTGGTGCGAACGCCGCACTTTTACCGGGCACAACTGCATCGCCGGGATCGCGAGCCGCTGGAGATGCTGACGTACTATCGCGCAGTGGCGGACCGCTCCGTGCTGCCGGTAATTCTCTACAGCGTTCCGGCGTTTACGCAGTACGACCTGCCAGTCGAGGTGGTTGCAGAGCTGGCGCAACACCCGAACATTATCGGCATTAAGGACTCCAGCGGGGATGCGAAGCGAGTGGCTGCGATTGTGCAGGCGACTCAAGCGGTGCGGCGTTCTGTGACTGTGACCACAACGTTTGCCGCGGTGCCGCGCCGCATGCTGCTGGAGCAGGAGGCGATGGTTGCCGCAAGTGCGCTGGCAAATGGAAGCGCTGCGATTACGGTCGCGGATAGGACACCGGCCAGGACGCGCCAGAAGGAAGTAGGATTTGCCGTGCTGAGCGGTGGCGCGAGCACACTGCAAGCGTGTTTCGATGCAGGGGCAGTGGGCGGAATCCTTGCGTTTGCTACCTGTGCGCCGCAGTGCTGCTATGAAGTCTGGGCGGCGTTCCGAGATGGAGACGCGAAGTTGACGAGCGATAAGCAACAGAAAATTCAAGCGGCTTCGACGAGTGTTGGATCGCGGATGGGTATTCCAGCGCTGAAGTATGCTTGCGATCTAAATGGATATTTCGGGGGTATTCCCCGTCTGCCGCTGCTGCCGCTAACGGCTGACGAGCAGCAACAAGTGCGGGAACAGATGGCGGATATTCGTTATTAGCGGACTCTGAGCGGCGTTCCGATGCCGTGTACACTTCTCGCAGTGGCCCCGTAGCTCAGGTGGATAGAGCAGCAGTTTCCTAAACTGCGTGCCGGAAGTTCGAATCTTCCCGGGGTCACCAAATCTGTGGTCAAGCCCAAGTACGCGCCGAACGCTAGTTCAATTGCCGAAAATAAAGACCGCTGAATGCTTTGACGGAATGATCCGGATATCCCGGGATATAGCAGGCGAGATCACTGCTTTCCCATGCATCCACCAGCTCGTAGCCCAATCCGGTGATGGAGTCAGTGAACTCCCTGCGATTCTGAATGCGATATGGGGTCAGAGCGGGCCCCATGTTATGCAGCGTGTAAAAGGTAGGCAGCTCCGTCAGTGGCAGCTTATTGATCAGGATATGCTTTGGGCGCTGGCGCAGTTGCGCCAAAAAATAGTCAAAGGTGTGCTCCGGAAACTGGAGAGAACCGAACGCGGTCAGGATGGGGAAATCTTCAGCATCGGTAAAAGAGGTGGTGAAGGTCAGCCGGGTCTCGGCTTTTTCTGCGGCGATGCGTTGTCCGGTCGCGACGACGGAAGGCACGTCGTATATCCGCCACGCAAGGCCGGCCGGATATTGCAGCAGGCGTTCGAACGAATAGAACGAAAGCCCAACGTAGCCGCCGAAATCGAAAACCTTGCTGTATTCGCGCAGAAGACGATCGAGGAAGAATAGGACGGGATAATCGCTGGCTCGCACCGACGTTTTGTGTCCGAGGAATCGGGAAGATTCTTCGTTGTCGTAACTATTGGGCCGACCGGCTGGGATGGAAGCTTCCGCAGCAGCGAACGTAGGGTACACACTGGAAAATAGGCGCTCCCATTTGGAGATCCGCAGAAAGTGCTGCTCGTATTCGAAGCGATGCCATTTTGCAATCAACGGCACGGCCGATTCGACGCGATCGACGGCGCGTTTCATGGATGGTGAGAGCAGCCACGCCTTCAATTGACGTTTCACTGTACCTCTTTATGGCAGACGCTGCGTTGGACGCGTGGAGACATTATCCCACAATGCTTTTTCCGGTCCGGTAGAGGCGCGGGTGGGGGCCATCACGAAGCAGAAAAGGCAAGTGGCTGCAGTCGAGCAACTGCAGCCACTTGTGTTACGAAGCGCGCCCATGAAGGTACGCAGGCTGATGGTGGTTATTTAGGACATTTGATCGTAGCGCCATCGACGGTTCCCAGACTATAGGAATTCATCGTGCAAAAGGCGTTGGTCTGCGGAGAGTTGACCACGCGATATGTTGTGTAGTTAGTCGGGCCGTTATTGGCTACGACGGCGTAGGTTGCGTGGCACGTTGGAATCGAGATATTCACGTTCTGAGCTCCGTCCCAGTCGAAGTATACGCATCCCAAATCGGAAGTCTTTAGCGTATCCGATCCGTAAGGACCACCGAAAATGACGGTCGACAGGTTGCTGGCATCGAAGGAATAGAGCATTCCCCCGTACTGATCAGCGCCGCCCGTCTTGTTGACGATCCAACTGTTGTGGGCAACCACCGCCGGAGAACCAGCGGCCCACCCGGTAATTCTCAGGGCTGCCCCTCCACATTGCCCGGTGTTCACCGTTCCGGTATTCCCGTAGACCACGACGTTCCCGGCGTGTTGGATGTCATCTTCGACCTGCACAGCGTAGGCGCCACCACCCTCGCAGCCGTTGTACTCGCGGTTCACGGGCGCTTCCGTCACGGTAATCAGGTTGTAGTAGGCGTAACTGCCTTCCGAGTTGATATGAATTCCGCGTCCGTTTATAGGGTGGCAATTGTTGCTATACACCCTTTCGTTTGCGCCGGGCACGTCGACACAGAAGTCATTTGCATAAAGAGCATTCATGCTGATGTCGTTCTGATAAACCTGGGCTCCGGTGGATGTGTCGCGGATTCCGCCTTGCGGAGAACCAACGATCTTGTTGTATGCGATCTGATCGGGGGCGACCATCTGCTTCGAATTGTCGACGTGGATAGCCTCTCCCTGGAATTGCGAACGTGCTCCCTGATCGGACTGCCCAGGGCGGTTGATGGAACGGACATTGTCGTAGATTGTGTTGTGCTCGATCAGGATTTGGCCATCCTGAAATGTACTGAAGAATCCTGAAGAGCCTGTCTGCTGCACAGTGATCGTCAGATTGTGAATGTTAATCAGCTGATTGGTATTCTCGTTTTGCCCAAAGTACAGAGCATGCGAGAAAGCAGGGGCATTTTGGGATTGGGCGATGGAGCCGTTAAAAATTTCCACTCCAATGCCCGCTCCTGAATTGTCGCAGGGAATTGTTACCGGCTTTTGATCGGTATCCCAGCAGGCATCGTTTTCGATGCCATAGATGGTGCCCATCGTGCCTCCGGCCGTCCCGTAGACGATCGTGTGGCCGTTCAGATTGAGGTGAATTCCAGGGCCCGACACCATGAGGGCCGTACCCGGGCAGGTCAGGTTGGTTGTGAGGTAGTAGTTGCCGGGAGAGGTGATCTTGCCGCACGCCGAGATGGCAGTGCCGCTCAGATCATTGCTAGTAGTGGCTGGCGGGGCTCCCGCGGTGGTGGCCGGGACAGGCATCTGGGCGAATGCGACACTGGCAAATGCGAGCAGGGCCAGAGAAAGTATGTGTTTCACGCGCGCTCCTAAAAGGCGGTTAAAAGGGTTTCGTGGAGGCGGCATTGCAATCGGAGACAGCCAAACACAACGGCGCGACCGCGCGGCGGGGCGCACAAAAAGTCTGAGAACAGTGACAACTGTTTGAACAAGCGGGTGATTGTGGGGCGCGATTAAATCAGGACAGCCAGAAGCAAAGAGGGACCAGCGTTGTTGAGGTTTGTTTGATTAGGTTGAGATGATTATTGCCTAAAGTGGGCCGAACAGGCAACCCTTCGTCGGGACTCGCTCTGCCACGCCCGCGCCAGAGACAAATTTTGCTGTGTCATCAAACCCGCCCTCGTCGTTTGGATCCGTTGCATGTCCGTGATAAAGTTGAAAGTGGACGGATTTGGTACTACTTCCCACGGGCGCTGATTTCACATGTTCCGGCTTAACAAACTGACCGACTACGCTCTGGTGGTAATGCAGCATGTTGCCAGCCATCCGGAGGACACGCTGCACACCGCCCGCGGGCTGGCGGCAGCGACGGAACTTCCCGTTCCAACGGTGGTGAAAATTTTGAAGGAGCTGCTGGATCACGACCTGTTGATCTCGCATCGTGGAGTGAAGGGTGGCTATTCCCCAGCGCGGCGTCCTTCCCAGATCTCCGTGGCCGAGATTGTGGAAGCATTTGAAGGCTCCATCGGATTTACCGAATGTGCCACGCAGCCGGGCCGCTGCGATCTGGAGGGAAGATGCAAGGCGCAAAACAATTCTGTCGTGATCGGGCAAGCACTGCAGCGGGCGCTCGGCAACATCAAGCTTTCTGATCTGACGGTTGGCCTGATGGAAGGCCGGCATGGAACTGCCCGCAACAACCTGGTAACAACAATCAGCTCCAAGGCCCCGGCGTCGCGGGCGAAGGAATTGCAATGACAACAACCAATACGATTGAGGATCTGGCAAACCGCGAATACAAGTGGGGGTTTGTCACGCAGGTGGAAGAAGACCGCATCCCGCGCGGGCTGAGTGAAGACACGATCCGCCTGATCTCTGAGAAGAAGAATGAGCCAGCGTTCATGCTGGAATGGCGGCTGAAGGCGTACCGGCACTGGGCGACGCTGGAGCGCTCGCAGGCCGAGCCGACCTGGGCAAATATTCACTATTCGCCCATCGATTATCAGGCGATGTCGTATTATTCCGCCCCCAAGCCACGCCCAAATCGCAAGAGCCTGGATGAAGTGGATCCGGAGATTCTTGAGGCCTACAACAAGCTGGGCATCTCCCTCGATGAGCAGAAGCGGCTGGCGGGCGTTGCGGTCGATGCAGTGTTTGACAGCGTTTCAGTCGCGACGACTTTCAAAGAGAAGCTCGCTGAGAAGGGTGTCATCTTCTGCTCTTTCTCCGAAGCGGTGCAAAAGCATCCTGACCTGGTCAAAAAGTACCTGGGCACGGTGGTGCCGTACAGCGATAACTTTTTCGCAGCCCTGAATGCGGCGGTTTTCAGCGACGGATCGTTCGTTTATGTTCCCAAGGGTGTGCATTGCCCGATGGAGCTTTCAACCTACTTCCGCATCAACGCGGCGGAGACTGGGCAGTTCGAGCGGACGCTAATCATTGCGGATGAAGGCGCGCAGGTGAGCTACCTAGAGGGCTGCACGGCGCCGATGCGCGATGAAAATCAATTGCATGCGGCAGTTGTCGAGCTGATTGCGCTTGACGACGCGAAGATCAAGTACTCCACAGTGCAGAACTGGTACCCCGGCGATAAGGAAGGCCGTGGCGGTATCTATAACTTTGTCACCAAGCGTGGAAAGTGTGCCGGCCGCAACTCGCATATCTCCTGGACGCAGGTGGAGACGGGCTCTGCCATCACCTGGAAGTATCCCAGCTGCATCCTGATGGGCGAGAGCTCTGTCGGTGAATTCTATTCCGTGGCGCTGACCAATAATCATCAGCAGGCCGATACCGGCACCAAGATGATTCATGTTGGAAAGAACACGCGGAGCACCATTGTGTCCAAGGGAATTTCCGCCGGCTTTGGCCAGAATACATACCGCGGCCAGGTGAAGATTCTGAAGGGCGCCACCAATGCGCGCAACTATACACAATGCGACTCACTGCTGATTGGCGACAAGTGTGGCGCCCACACGTTTCCATACATCGACGTGAAAAATTCCACCGCGCGCATGGAGCATGAGGCATCCACTTCGAAGATCGGCGAGGACCAGATCTTCTACTTCCGGCAGCGCGGTCTGCCGGCGGAAGAAGCGGTGGCCATGATCATTAACGGTTTCTGCAAGCAGGTATTCCGCGAGTTGCCCATGGAGTTTGCCGTGGAAGCGCAGAAGCTGCTGAGCATCAGTCTGGAAGGGAGTGTTGGGTAACGATGAGTCTGCTTGAGATTCGCGATCTGCACGCGAGCGTTAACGGAAACGAAATTCTGAAGGGAATTACGCTCACGGTGAATGCCGGTGAGGTGCACTCCCTAATGGGCCCGAACGGCTCTGGCAAGAGCACGTTGGCGCAGGTACTCGCGCGGCGTGAGACCTATGAAGTTACCTCCGGCGAGGTGATTTTCAACGGCAAAGATTTGCTGGAGATGAAGCCTGAAGAGGCGGCCAGCGAAGGTCTCTTCATGGCGTTTCAATACCCCATTGAGGTCCCCGGCATCAGCAATCCATATTTTCTCCGGGCGGCGTTGAATGCGCAGCGCAAATATCGCGGTGAAGATCCGCTGGATGCGATGGAGTTCCTGCCGTTGCTGAAGGAAAAGATGAAGCTGCTTGAAATGGATGAGCGGTTTCAATCTCGTTCGGTGAATGAAGGTTTCTCTGGCGGCGAGAAGAAACGCAACGAGATTGTGCAGATGGCCATCCTGGAGCCGAAGCTCGCGATTTTGGATGAGACGGATTCCGGCCTGGACATCGACGCGCTGAAGATTGTGTCGCGCGGTGTGAATGCAATGCGGAGTGCCGACCGCGCCATGATTCTAGTGACGCACTATCAGCGGCTGCTGGATTACATTGTGCCCGACTTTGTCCACGTATTGGCTGGAGGCCGCATTGTGAAGTCTGGCGGGCCCGAGCTTGCGCATGAGCTGGAACGCGAAGGCTATGGCTGGATTGAGCCTGCGCTGGCTGGCGCAAGGTAGAGGAGTAGGCGTGAGCGCGACGGCACAGATTACCGGTTTGAACACATATCTTGATGCTTTTTCCCGCCGGCAACAGACGACGCAGGACGAGCCAGCGTGGCTGCGGCATCTTCGGGAAGACGCTTTTGGGCATTTCTGCGATCTTGGCTTTCCGACGACGCACGATGAAGACTGGCGCTTTACAAGTCTGTCTGCACTCGTTAAGGAGAACTTCGTTTCTGCTTCGGAGAGTCCGGCGGCGGTCTCTGTCCAACAGATTGCGGCGCATCGGGTAAGCGACTCGGCTGCACGGATTGTCTTTGTCAACGGCCGCTTTTCTACCGCACTTTCCGATGCACAGACGCTGCCGCAGGGTGTGCGCGCAGGCAGTCTGGCGGATATCATCGCGAGTTCGCCGGCGTCGCTCGAAAATCATCTGGCCCGCTATGCAAACATCCGCAATGCGAGCTTTACCGCTCTGAATACGGCGCTGTTTGAGGACGGTGCATACGTCGAGGTCGAGCGCGGGACGATCCTGAAAAAGCCGCTGCATGTGCTATTCGTCTCGACGGCGGAGAGCGCGGCGGCCATGGTTCATCCCCGGACGCTGCTGCTGGTTGGCGAGAACGCAGAGCTTTCGCTGGTGGAAGACCATATCTCGTTGGGCGGTGGCGCCGTATTTACGAACAGCGTCACGGAGTTGGTTGTAGGTGCGGGCGCTACCGTGTCGCATCACGTGCTGGAACGCGAGAACCGCAACTCCTTCCACATTGCAACCCTGCGCATTCAGCAATCACGGACCTCTACCGTTCGCGCGCACTCCGTTCTAACTGGCGGGGCGCTGGTCCGGAACAATGTGCACCCGGTGCTGGCCGGGGAGGGCGCGGAGTGCCTGATTAACGGATTGTTTATTGGCGGTGAGCGGCAGCATCTCGACAACTTTATGATGGTGGAGCATGCCAGCCCGCACTGCGCGAGCCACCAGTATTACAACGGGCTGCTGGGTGGCCACTCGCACGGAGTTTTTCACGGCCGCATTCTGGTGCATAAGGACGCGCAGAAGACGGATGCCAAGCAGACAAATCGCAATCTTCTGCTCTCCGATGATGCCCAGATTGACACTAAGCCGCAGTTGGAGATCTACGCGGACGATGTGAAGTGCACGCACGGCGCAACCATCGGGCAGATCGAAGAGAATTCGCTGTTCTACCTGCGGTCGCGCGGGCTGGATGAAGCTTCTGCCCGGCAGATGCTATTGCTGGCGTTTGCGGGGGAGTGCCTCGACCGGATTGAAGATGGGCCGGTGCGCGAATATATGGAGCAGTCCGTGGATGCCGCGCTGCTGGGAGCAAGCAGGTATCAGGGAGGTCAGCCGTGACCCCGACCGCAATGGCGCAGGCGCCAACCGCTTCAGCCTTGCTCCCGCTCGACGTTGCGAGAATTCGCAAGGATTTCCCGATCCTTTCGCGGGAGGTGTACGACCGGCCACTCGTGTATCTGGATAATGCAGCCACGACGCAGAAGCCGCAGGCAGTGATTGACGCGATTTCGCACTACTATGCGTTCGGGAATTCCAATATTCATCGGGGCGTGCATCTGCTGTCACAGACCGCAACGGATGCCTATGAACAGGCGCGTGAAACCGTGCAGCGGTTCCTCGGGGCGGAGCACGCCAGCGAGATTATCTTTGTGCGTGGCGCAACGGAGGCCATCAATCTCGTCGCGCAATCCTTCGGACGCCAGCAGGTGGGGCCTGGGGATGAAGTGCTGATTACCGCGATGGAGCATCACGCCAACATCGTTCCTTGGCAGATGCTGTGTGAAGAGAAGGGCGCAACGCTGCGGGTCGCCCCTATCAACGATGAAGGCGAGCTGGAACTGGAAGCGTTCGAGGCGCTGCTGAATCCGCGAACAAAGATTGCTGCAATTACCCATGTCTCCAACGCACTGGGATCCATCAATCCGGTAGAGCGCATGATCGCCATGGCGCATGCGAAGGGTGTTCCCGTGCTGGTGGATGGCGCGCAGGCGGTGCCGCACCTCAAGGTAGATGTGCGCGCGCTGAACGCGGACTTCTACGTATTTTCCGGGCATAAAGTCTACGGGCCAACTGGCGTTGGAGTGCTCTACGGCCGACGCGACCTGTTGAATGCTATGCCACCGTATCAGGGCGGCGGCGACATGATCCGCTCGGTGACTTTCGAGAAGACGCTGTACAACCAGTTGCCCTACAAGTTTGAGGCGGGCACCCCGCACATCTCTGGAGCGATCGGGCTGAAGGCCGCGATCGATTATGTTGAAGCCGTGGGGCTGGCCGCCATTGCACAGCACGAGCATGCGCTGCTGGAGTATGGCACGAAAGTGCTGAGCAGCGTTCCCAAGCTGCGATTGATCGGCACCGCCGCCCACAAGGCGAGTGTGCTGTCTTTTGTGATGGAAGATATTCATCCCCACGACATCGGCACGGTCCTCGACCGT
>JAKAUB010000231.1 GCA_021827845.1 Acidobacteriota bacterium
ATGAACAGAATGATGGTTCCGGCGGCGTCTTCAATCTCTTTGAGCACGGCCTTCAGGCGGTCTTCAAATTCGCCGCGGTACTTGGCCCCGGCCAGCATTGCGCCAAGATCGAGCGACACGACGCGTTTGTCGCGCAGCACCTCCGGCACATCACCGGAGACGATGCGGCGCGCCAGGCCTTCGACGATGGCCGTCTTGCCCACGCCGGGCTCGCCAATCAGCACGGGATTGTTCTTGGTGCGGCGCGAAAGCACTTGAATCACGCGACGAATCTCTTCATCGCGGCCGATGACGGGGTCCAGCTTGCCGCGGCGCGCCAGGTCGGTCAGGTCGCGGGCGTAGCGCTCCAGCGCCTGAAACTTCGCCTCCGGATTCTGGTCCGTCACCCGCTGGTTGCCGCGCACCGTGGTCAGAGCACGAAGAATCGCGTCATACCCGGCACCCGCCGCGGTCAGCGCCAGCTGCGCCGGATCTTTTTTCTGCTGCGCAATCGCCAGCAGCAGATGCTCGGTCGAGACGTACTCATCCTTAAAGTTGGAGGCTTCCTGAAACGCCTGTTCCAGCACTTTCAAAAATGCCTGCGAGCCCTGCGGCTGCTGAGCGCCGCCGGAGACCTGCGGGAACGTCCCGAGAACCTTCTCCATCTGACTGCGCAGATTGTCCAGCGAGACGCCGGTCTTCTGCAGCACCGGCGCAACGATGCCTTCGCGGTCGTCGATGAGCGCCAGCAGCAGATGCGCCGGCTGAATCTCCGGATTGCCGCGTTCCGCGGCCAGTGAGGTTGCGGTCTGCACGGCGTCCTGCGCCTTGACCGTCAATTTTTCCCAGCGGATAGCCATGGTGGTTTGTTCCTTTGCCGATAAAACTACTCTTTTGGATGTGGGGTAAGGGCCGGGGGTGGACCCAGCAAAAAGGGCAGCGCCTGCGCCCGTGGGCGCCCGGCACTGCCCGCAATCTCGAATGCCTTCTGGTGCTCTGCCGAGCGGGCCTGCACCTCAGGCAGCCGGTTTGGCGCTGACTTCGCCCGCAACGGTGCGGCTGGCCTCGGCCGGTTTGCCGCTGTTTACCGAAACCTTGATCTGTTTCGGCTTGGCTTCGGCCTTCTTGGCGATTTCGATCGTCAGCACGCCGTCGGTGTAGTTCGCCTTTACGGCTTCCGGATCGATCGTATTGGGCAGCGTGAACGCGCGGGCAAACGTGCCGTAGCGCCGCTCGACCCGGTGATAGTTCTCTTCCTTCGTCTCCTTCTCAAAGTGGCGCTCGCCCTTCACCGTCAGCATCTGGTTTTCCAGCTGCACGTCGAAGTTTTCCAGCTTCATGCCGGGAGCTT
This sequence comes from Acidobacteriota bacterium, assembly GCA_021827845.1. Classification (GTDB taxonomy): domain Bacteria; phylum Acidobacteriota; class Terriglobia; order Terriglobales; family Acidobacteriaceae; genus JAKAUB01. The sequence continues at coordinate 1,331 of JAKAUB010000231.1, forward strand.
CCATTTTGAGCACGATGTGGTTCGCGTCCTCGTAGATGTCCACGGGAGGGACGAAGGCGTTGGTGGCCAGAGTCTCATCTTCATTGCGGGCGAACCCCTGAACCAGAGAGTTGAGCCGGTTCTGCAGGGTATAGATGTCCTCGAACGGGCTCCAGCGAGTGATAGCCATGGGTGTATCTCCTTTGCAGTCAGCGCTGGATGGGGATCGGACAGCGCTGGGAATGTCGTTGAACCAACTATACCACAATAGACGCAGAATATATGAGTGTAGTTGCATAAGATTTACGAAGAATCGCCCATTTCCGCTTCTCCGCCCAAGATTTCTGCCCGCTTCCTCTGCCAGACCTGGGAAATTGCTTCATTCTGTTAGGGGGGAGATTTCGGCCATGAGCGCCCTGGCGCTGTTCCTGCTGCAGATTGCCATCATTGTCCTGGTCACGGGGCTTTGCGGCATTCTGCTTGAAAAGCTGGGGCAGCCCCGCGTCGTGGGCGAGATGGTCGGTGGCATTGTTCTGGGCCGGTCGATCTTTGGCTACGCCGCACCCCATCTGGTCGCGCAGCTCTTTCCACCCAATTCCCTCCACAGCCTGACTCTGATTAGTGATCTGGGAATGGTGCTGTACCTGTTTCTGGAGGGCATGAACCTGGACTTTGAAGCAGTGTGGCAGCAGCGCCAGACCGCGCTCCGCATCAGTCTGCTCTCAATGGTGTTTCCCTTTGTCCTGGGCTGCGGTCTGGGAATGCTGATGTACCGGCGCTTCCACGGCACGCAGGACAATTACATCGCGTTCTTGATCTTCGTGGGCGTAGGCCTGTGCACCACGGCGTTTCCCGTGCTGGCGCGCATGCTGCGCGACAAGTCCACCGGCGACACCAAGCTGAACATGCTGGTGCTGGTGGCCGCGGCCATTGCCGACGTGCTGGGCTGGATGCTGCTGGCGGTGGCGCTGATGCTGACCGCGCCACACGCTTCCCCGCGGGTGCTGGCGTTCAAGATGCTGCTGCTGGTGGTCTTTGGCGCTCTCATGCTTGGCCTGGTGCGCCCGGCGATCGGGAAACTGGTTCGCTGGCGCGGCGCTCCCAACGTGACGCAGGTCCTGCTGGCCGTCTTCATCGTCTTTGTACTGTTCTGCGCCTTTGTTACGGAACGGCTGGGCGTGCATGCGTTGTTTGGCGCATTTCTGGCCGGCATGTGCATGCCGCGGCTGCACAGTTGGCACCGGCAACTGGAGCGCACCATCCACCCGCTGGTCTCGGTCCTGCTGCTGCCCGTCTTCTTTGCCGTCACGGGTATCCACACGGAGTTCCGCGATCTGGGCGGCCGCGGCGTGCTGGGCTGGTTTCTGCTGCTGCTCGTTGTGGCGGTTGTCACCAAGGTGGGCGGCGCCTACTATGGAGCCCGGCTGTCGAAGCTGCCGCAGCGGGAATCGCTGCTGGTCGGCTTCTTGATGAATACGCGCGGGCTGGTGGATTTGGTGGTGGTCACGCTGGCATTGCAGGCCGGGGCCATCAATTCCCAGCTCTTCACCATCCTTGTCCTCATCGCGCTGATCACCACCGCCATGACAGCACCGGCGCTACGGCTGCTGAAAATCAGACCAGACAGCGGAGCCAGGCCGACCGCATCCCAACCGGATTTCAGCGCGGCGGGGAGCAAACCCTAGCTTCGAATCCGCTGGGCGGCAGACTATGATGGTGGGCGCTGCATATCCCATCTGCTCCCCGGAGTTTTCATGAGGCCGCTTCTTCGCCCGTTGCCGCTGCTCGTCCTAATATTTCTAGCTGGCGCACTCGCAACCCGCGGGCAGGCAAAACCCTCCCGGCCGACCACCGGATATGTGGCGCCGGACTATGCGAACCCGGCAAACTGGGTTTGCCGCCCAGGAGCGGAGACCACCTGCACGGCCAATCTGGATGCCGAGGTGGTATTCCCCGGCCACCCTTCGAAGACTGTGCGCTTTCAGCCGGCCGCCGATCCGCCCATCGACTGTTTTTACGCGTATCCCACCGTCTCACTCCAGGAAACGGAGTACGCCAGCATGACGGCCAGTCCCGAGGTGAGGAAAACGGTCAACGCGCAGGCAGGCCTGTTGACCACTCGCTGCCGCGTGTATGCGCCCCTCTATCGCCAGGTGACAGTGCCCGCGCTGCGCCGCACGATGGCGAATCATGGGCAAATCTCCTGGGAGCTGCCCGAGCGTGACCTGCTGGCGGCGTGGGCCTTCTATCTGCAACACGACAATCATGGCCGCGGCGTCGTCCTGATCGGGCACAGTCAGGGAACCATCCTGCTGCAGGAGCTGATGGCTGCGGCCGTCGACGGCAAGCCGGCGCAGGCCCTGCTGGTTTCGGCATTTCTGGCCGGCGATCCGTCGCTTGGCGTTCCGCCCGGCGCGCGCGTGGGCGGGACCTTCAAGCACATTCCAACATGCGATTCTGCAGCGGAGACCGGCTGCGTGTATGTCTGGGGCTCTTACAGGGCAGATGCGCCCGCTACGGATCAGATCTTTGGCGCTGCGCGGAAGGATGGCCTGGTCAGTGCTTGCGAAAATCCGGCGGCGCCGGCAGGCGGTAGCGGCGCGCTGAAGTGGTTCATCCATCGGCCGAGCGACCAGCAAAACGGCAAAACACCCTGGGTGGAGGTGCTGGGCGTTTTGACCGGCGAATGCCGGAACTTCTCCGGACGCAACGCGTTTCGCGTAACCGTGCTGAAAGGCCCTTACGCCAAAACCGCGAACAAAATGCTGGATCATGCGGCCCGGCAGCAACGCTGGGGGCTCCATGCGCTGGACTTGACATTGGTGAAGGGCAACATCCTGGATGTGCTGGATGCAGAGACCGCGAGCTGGGCAAAAACGCATCCGGCACCGAAGCCGGCGGCACTGCCCGTCGCGACCAAGGTTCCCTAGCCGCGGCTGCGCTCAGGGCAGTCGCTTGATTTTGGTGCCTTCAGGAATCTTGAGCTGGAACTGATCGTTGGCGAGCGGCCGGTTCAATGTCAGCTTCTGAATCGTCAGAGCAATCTGGTAACCGTCGCCCGGGCGATCGATAATGATGCGTGTGGGATAAGGAATGCCCTGAAATGTCTGGTAGTTGCTGTAGAGGGTCTTGGTAACCAGATTGCCTTTGCCGTCATACTCATCCAGCTGGTAGGGGAGCAGATCTGTGCGGCTGACGTGAACGACGCGGACTGGGATGAGCTCCTGGCTGTCGCCCTGACGCCGCAAAATCCCCAGGTCATAATCGGGCAGCTCCACCAGGTGATGCGTGTGCGGGTCGCGCTCTACGCGATTGTTTGTCGTTACGTAGATCAGCTCGTCGGGCGCGACCTTGCGGATCAGCATGGAGTCAAAAAAGACAGAGGGCCGCAGGTTCATCAGCGGATTGGGCGAGGGTTTCGTGACCGTGCCCTTTCCGGTGATCGCCTCATTTTTCGGCGGAATCAGCAGCGTGAACCGGGACCCGTTGCTCGCCATGTCGAAGGCCCGCGTCTCCACCACCGGCAGCATTCCCAGCACGCGCAGCATGTCCGGCTGGCGCAGCAGGATGTAGCCCCGCAGCGAGGTGTAATCGGTAACCTTGCCCTTGCTGGCGCCGCCCACTGAAGCGCGAATCAACACCGTCGCGCTCAGCGAGTGGATCTGATCGTAGCGCTGATTCAGCCCCTGAATGAGCTGCGCTCCACTGGCGCTGAGCACCACCTGCGGCTGCTGCGGCCGCTCCAGCAGCCGGGTGTGCTTCAGACATCCCGTGATCGGCAGCGCGAAAAACGCGCCCAGCAGCATGGACCCTATCCGCTTGCGGAAGGACTGGTGCGACCGTCTGTGAGCGCTCACCGGGCGGCCTGCTTCCCATCCGCACTCCGCCGCTCGCGCTCGCTGCGTCGATACGCCGCGACATTCCGGCTGTGCTCATCGAGAGTAGTAGCAAACAGGGAGTGACCGGGGTTCCGCGGATCACTGACAAAGTAGAGATAGCTGCTCTGTGCTGGATGCATGGCCGCCAGCAGCGACTGCGCTCCCGGATTGCAGATTGGCCCCGGCGGCAGGCCGGCATGCATGTAGGTGTTGTACGCAGAATCCGCCTTCAGGTCGGACTGATAAATGGTGCCGCGGTAACGATTCTGCAGCAGCGCGGCATAGATGACGCTGGGGTCTGTCTCCAGCGGCATCCCCTTGGCCAGCCGATTGACAAACACGCTGGCGACCAGCGGACGGTCCGCGGCGTCCGGTGTTTCGCGCTCCACCAGCGAGGCCAGCGTCACCGTCTGCGGAATATTGGCGTGCAGCCCCAGCGACAGCGCCTCCTGCCGGAAATGCTGCACCATCTCGCGAAGAATCGCGTGCGGCGTCATGTTCGGAGACAGCTTGTACGTGTCCGGGAAAAGATAGCCTTCCAGGCTGGGAGCATTGGCGCTCAGGTCCTGGATCAGATCGGTATCGTGCTGCTCGGCGGCCAGAAAATCCTGCCGCGTGGCCAGCCCTGCCTTTTCGGCGGCGGCGGCAATGTCAAAGATGTTGAAGCCCTCAGGGATCGTCAGAGCGATGGTGAAAATATCGCCGGCCCGCACACGATCATAAACAGCCAGCAGCGGCGCAGGATGGTCAAAGCGGTAGACGCCCGCCTTGAGCGTGCCCCGCCGCACCCGGGCGGTCGCGGCAAACAGCCAGCGGCTGCGCACGATTCCGTTGCGCTTGAGGATCTTTCCGATCGATTCTGCGGAGCTTCCGGAGGGAATGGTCACCAGACGCGCTGCCTGCGGCCCATAGGGGGTAACCAGCAGGTAGGTAGCGGCGGCGCCGGCCAGCAGAACAATCAGAAGCAAAATCAGGAAAAAACGCACGTTAGATGGGATGTCCCGGCGGCGAATTGCGCCGCAAGAAACTATTTTAAGCGTTCTTTCAGCCTTCGCGGCCGTAAAGGGCGGCTACCATCGAGTGCATGGGTCCGCAACCAGGCCGTGTTCTTGGCGTCGACCACGGTCACCGGCGCATTGGCGTCGCACTGTCGGATGAGCTTGGGCTCACCGTGCAGCCGCTGCTGACCTTTGAGCATACGAGCTTGCGGCAGGATGTCCGCTCGCTGGCGAGGCTCTGCCGCCGGTACGCCTGCTCGGACGTCGTGATCGGCTGGCCCATCCACATGTCCGGTGACCGGAGCACACGCGCCAACGAGGTGGAGCAGTTTGCCCAGGCGTTGCGCGCGCAGATCGCGATCCCGGTCCATCTATGGGACGAGCGGCTGAGCACCGCAGAGGCCCATCGCCATCTGGATGCCGCCGGCCGCCGGCCGCGGGACCGCAAAGATGTGATCGACCAGGTGGCGGCCATGCTGATTTTAGAGAGCTGGCTCGACGCCCGGCGCGCCACCGCTCGCGATGCCGGCTGAGACCAGCCAGCGCGCTGCCCGGTATAATGGGCCAATCGTATGAGGCGAACGTCCCCGGCTTCTTCTGCCGGAGTGCGCGCACGCAAGCCTCGCGTCAATAAGCTGAAGATCCCATGACTGAGCAAGTAAAGAAGAAGCTGGAAGAAGAGATTCGCCAGCTCGAACACGAACTGACCCATGAGCTGCCGCTCGAGATCAAGAAGGCGGCGTCACTGGGCGACTTGAGTGAAAACGCCGAATACCATATGGCCAAGCAGCGCCAGGTATTCGTCAACGCCCGCCTGGGCCAGTTGAAGCAGCGTATGTCGGAGCTGGCGCTGGTCAACCTGGCGAACATTCCCCGCGACCGCGCAGCCTTTGGATCCACCGTGCTGGTCTATGACGTGTCCAAGGATGAAAAGATCCAGTACAAGCTGGTGACCAGCGAAGAAGCAGACGTCAGCAAAGGTCTGATCTCCACCACCTCGCCCATTGGCCGCAGTCTGGTCGGCAAACAGGTGGGAGATACGGCAGTCGTCGTCACCCCAAACGGAAATCGCGAACTGGAAGTTCTGAAGCTCGCTACCATCCACGATGCAGCGGAGTAATATGCCACCGGTGAGGTGCGCGGACGCGCAATGACCTGGACACGTGCGTTCGGGAATGCCTGCGGCGTTCTGCTGCAGAAGATCGTGGACGGCCTCGCGCTGACACGCATCTCTCCAAACATCCTTACGTTCATTGGCCTCGTCATTAATACCGGCGCGGCCTTTCTGTTTGGCTTCGCCAATAGTCAGAACAACGTAAAGATGTTTGCCTACGCAGGCCTGGTGATTATCGGCGCCGGCATCTTCGATATGGTGGATGGCCGCGTCGCGCGTCAGACGCAGCAGGTGACGGTCTTCGGCGCATTTTTTGATTCGGTGATCGACCGCTACTCCGACGTAGCGCTGTTCTTCGGCCTGCTGGTGTACTACGCCCGCGGCAACCGCTTTTTTTACGTGGTGCTGGTGGCCTTTGTCATGGTCACCTCCGTCATGGTCAGCTACACGCGCGCCCGCGCAGAGGCCTTGATCGGCGGCTGCAAGGTGGGCTTTATGGAGCGGCCGGAGCGCATTGTGCTCATCATTCTTGGCGCTCTGTTCAACCGCTGGGGCGTGATGGCGCCCGTCTTGTGGGTGCTCGCCGTGCTCTCGACCATCACCGTCATTCACCGGATCCGCTACACCTACGAGCAGACCCGGTCGCTGGCGCCCATCCGGTGAGCACCGCCGCCAGGCTACGCTGGCCGCGCATCGCTCCGGGATTTGCGCTGCTTCTGGCGGCGGCTCTCGTGCCTCCTGTGGCCCGCGGCGCACGCCATCGGCGGCCCCGCACCACGCACACCACAACCGGCAGCCTCTCGCGCCAGATTGATGCCCTGCTGGCGACCCCGCAAGCGGCACAGGCACGCTGGGGCATCTCCATCACCACGCTCGACGGCCGTGTGCTCTACGAGAAAAACGACACCGGCCTGTTTGCGCCCGCCTCCAACACCAAGCTGGTGACCACCTCGACGGCGCTTGGACTTCTCGGCCCGGACATGACGATCCAGACGCGCGTCGTTGCCCCCAGCGCGCCGGACGCGCAGGGCGTCATCCACGGAGATGTGTCGCTTATGGGCGCTGGCGACGCTTCCATGTCGGGCCGCGCGTACCCCTACAACGGCAGCACGCAGCGGCCCAACCCGCCACTGGCGGCCATTGACGATCTGGCGCAGCAGTTGCAACAGCGCGGCGTGCGCCACATCACGGGCGGCATCGTGGGCGACGACACCGCCTTCGTCTGGGAACCCTATGGCAGCGGCTGGGCCTGGGACGACCTGGAGTGGAGCTGGGGTGCGCCGGTCTCCGCGCTCACCATCAACGACAATCTCGCGTTCCTCACACTGGCGCCCGGCCCCACGCCCGGATCGCCGCTCACCTACAGCTGGAACCCTTCGATCATCGGCGAGTTCTACTCCATCGACAATGAGGGCCGCACCTCGACGGCGGGCTCGCAGGCGTCGCCCGGCTTCGACCGGCCACTGGGCTCGCGGGAGTTTCGCATCTTCGGCACCTTGCCGGCTGGCGGCGCACCGCATCACCTGGCCGTCGCCATCTCGGATCCGGCGCAGGTCGCTGCCGACGCGCTGCGCGCTGCACTGATCGCCCGCGGCATCACCGTGGATGGCCCTGCCACTGCGCGCCATCGCCTGTCCCAGGACACGGCCATCTTTGAGCAGAGCGTGCTGCGCCCGCTCACGCTGGGTCCGCCGCGGCCGCAGCCACCACCACCGGCCGGTACCGTGGTCCTTGCGTCCAGAACCTCGGTTCCGCTGCTGGAAGACATGACCGTCACCAATAAGGTGAGCCAGAATCTGCACGCGGAGATTTTTCTGCGGCTGCTGGGCCAGCGGTTGGCGGAGGACGGCTCCATTGAAGAGGGTCTGCGGGTGACGCGTGCGTTCCTGCTGCGCGCCGGCGTCTCGCCGCAGGATTTTTTCTTCTATGACGGCTCCGGTCTTTCGCCGGAAGATCGCATGACACCGCGCGCCTTCACGCAGTTGCTGCGCTACGACGCGGCGCAGCCGTGGGGCGCAGAGTTTCGTTCCACGCTGCCGGTTGGCGGCGTCGATGGAACGCTGTCGGATCGCTTTCTGCATAGCCCTCTGCGGGGCAAGATCTTCGCCAAGACCGGCACGCTGAATGAAGTAAACAGCCTGTCCGGGTATCTGATCTCACGGCGCGGGCACACGCTGGTGATCTCCATCCTGTGCAATGCGCATTCGCCGGAGGATCAGTCGCTGACGCACGTCATGGACCGGATCGCGAACGCCGTCGCCGCTACGGATTAGCGAAGCCCGCGCCAGCCTTCCGCAGCAGATTCCCTGGGGGAATGACAGCAAGAACAGGAAAGCTTGTCTGCGCGATCCCATTTTCACTGCCGCCGTAGAGTAAGGTTCGTCATTCTGAGCGAAGCGAAGAATCTGGGTATTGGCTTTTCTTGCTGCAATACAAATACAGAGATCCTTCGCTACGCTCAGGATGACAATCCGGCGGCGCGTCTGCGCTTTCTACCCCGACGGGAAAAATGCTCCAGGCGTCTGCTGTTGTTCTGGCCCTGCCTTTGCTTTTGGCCTTGCCTTTCTTTCTGTCATCCCCGCGAGCATTTTCACAGCCGCCGTAGAGTAATGTCCGTCATTCTGAGCGAAGCGAAGAATCCGGGTATTGGCCTTTCTTGCTGTCATCCCCGCAGGGGATCTGCTGTTGTTTCTGCTTCCCGAAAGCGGCCGCCTGCTAGACTGCTGATGCTTTGTTCCCGGGCTCTTCGGGGGAGGGGTGGCATGCGCATGACGCGTCTGGGGACGGTTGCGGCTCTGGGTCTGCTGAGTCTTTTTGCTGCGGCATCGCGGGCGCAGACCGCACCTGCGCCGGTCACCACCATCACCCTCGGCCAGTCCATCGTGCCGCTCAACGGCCCGTGGAAGTTCCACACCGGCGATAACCCGGCCTGGTCCGACCCTAACTTCGACGACGCAACATGGGAGACGGTCGACCTGACGCCGAAGCAGGGTAGCTTCGATCCCATAGCCGGACTCTCCGGCTACGTGCCGGGCTGGACGGCCAAGGGCCATCCCGGCTACTGGGGCTGGGCGTGGTATCGCATCCGGGTCAGGACCAACGCGCGGCCGGGAGAGAAGCTGGCCCAAAAACTAGCCATGCTCGGTCCGGCGAATGTGGACGACGCTTACCAGGTCTTCGCGAATGGCAGACTGCTGGGCAGCTTCGGCAGGTTCCCGGCAACTGAAGGCCGTCCCGTCGTCTTCGACACGCAGCCGCGCATGTTCCCATTGCCGCAGGCAGCGGGCGGGAAGGGCGATTCCACGCAGGTGCTGGCCTTCCGCGTGTGGATGGAACCCAGCACGCTGACGCTCGATCCCGACGTCGGCGGCATGCACAGCGCGCCGCTGCTGGGCGAGGCGGGGGTGGTGGCCGCGCAGTATCAGCTCGCTTGGCTGGCGCTGGTGCGCGCCTATTCGTCCGTTGCCATCGATGCGGCGCTGTATCTG
>JAKAUB010000078.1 GCA_021827845.1 Acidobacteriota bacterium
GGAGATTCCGGTGGAAGCCTGGGATGCAATGTTCGAGACCAACACCCGCGGTGCGTTTCTGATGGCGCAGGCCGCGCATCCCCACCTGAAGGCGCGCCGCGGCCGCATCGTCAACATCGGATCACTGGGCGGCTCGCACCCGTGGGCCACGCACGCGCATTACAGTACGTCGAAGGCAGCGCTGCACATGCTGACGCAGACCATGTCCAAGGCCTTCGCGCCGGAGATCAGCGTGAACTGCGTTGCGCCGGGCATGATCGTGAACGGTGAAACCAGCCCCGACTATGAACACTTCGCCGCCCGTACCCCCATGGGCCGCAACGGCCGCGCAGAAGAGGTCGCGGAGGCGGTGCTCTTCTTTGCCGCGGGCCCGCACTTTATCACCGGACAGATCCTCGGCGTCGATGGCGGGCTGGGACTATAGCGTCATCCTCAACCCAGCGAAGGATCTCTGCATTTGTCTTGCACAGAAAGTCCGATATCAGGATTCTTGGCTCAGAGTGACGCGCTCCACTCTACAGAAATAATGAGTTCCTTTGCCCGCAGAAAGCCCATCCGCAGAAGCAAAAAGTAAAGCCGCTGCGCGACGCCAGCCAAAGGCATACGCGGAGCGGCTCTACTGTGGTTTCATGCCGTAGCTACTGCTTTGGCAGTTTCTTGGCGTAATCCCAGTGCTTTTCGAAGACGGGCTTCATCTCCTGAGCGACCTTGCGGATGCCCGGATTGTCGTGCTGGTGCTGCAGATAGTTTTTTACCAGCGCCAATCCTGCCTCATGGGTGCTGATCATCTGCGCCCGATATTTCACGTCAAATTGGCCGCCGGCGTTTTTCAGCGTATCCAGTTTGGACTGTTCGCCGGCAGAGACGGTCGTCGGCAGTTGCATGGATGGATCGGCGGCAGAGACGGCCTGCGCCAGTGCCTGGCCAGCCTGCGTGTGATCGGTGATGATCATCTGCGCAAAATTCTGGTAGGCGCTGTTGTGGCTCATGGTCTGCGCCAGCTTGGCCGCTTGAATTTCATAGTTGTTCGATTTGGCGGCTTTCATGACGAAAGCCTTATCAGCGGGAGAGAGTTGTGCGACCGCCATGGGGGCCAGGCCGACGAGGAGTGCAGCGGAAATCAGGACGTGCTTGATCATAGAACCGCTCCTTTGCGTCATAGGAGGAGAAAGGCGGCCTGCCGGTTGTATGGCGCGCCATTCGAGGGGTCTATCCACCTACTCTGGAATAACCGGCGGCAGCCCGGCCGCCCAGGAGTGGCGGTTCAGATCAAGCTGCAGCGTGCGCGCGTCGCGAAACAGCAGAGAACGCATTCCCAGCCGCCGCGCACCTTCGACGTTTTCCGTCTTATCGTCCAGAAACAGCGCTTCTTCGGGCCGCACTCCCAGCTTTTCAAGCGTGTGCTCGTAAATCTCCGGCTCCGGCTTCACGCGGCTCAGCTCGCACGACCAGGTCAGGTGATCCAGCCGATCCAGCCATAGAAAATGGCGGCGCATGTGGCCGAGCAGATCCTTGCCCATGTTGGACAGGATGGCGACCTTCCAGCCGCCCGCGCGGACGCGGTCCAGCCAGTCCAGCATTAGTGGGTTGACCGTCGCCCACAGAAGAATATCCTGCTCGATGAGCGCGCGGACTGTATCGTCCGCTAATGCGCTGCCCGTATCTGCGGCGATCCTGTGCCAGTACTCTTCGGCGGACAGGGTGCCGCGGTCATAGTCGAGGCGACGCGTCCAATAGTGCGTATCCAGCAGCTCCGCACTCAGGCCGCTGATTTCGCACAGACGCTCCTTCGCGGCCGGGTCTGGAGGGCCGGACAGCACCATGCCGTAGTCGAAGATGACAGCACGCAGCGCCGCGGGGGCGCTGGTCTCCATCCCTGACTCGGCTGCCCGGCTCATGCTCCAGCGCTCTCCACAATCTTTGCAAAGGAGTGCGGATCGAGACTCGCCCCACCGACCAGCGCGCCGTCGATCTCCGGTTGATTCATCAGGCTGGGAGCGTTGTCCGGCTTGACGCTGCCGCCGTAGAGGATACGCATATTTTCGGCAACATGACGCCCAAGCGCATGCGCCACCTGGGACCGGATTACCAGGTGTGCCTCGGCGGCAATCTCCGGGGTCGCGGTGCGGCCGGTTCCAATGGCCCAGACAGGCTCGTACGCGATGGCGATTGGCGCCGCCATCTCAGCGGAGATGCCTTCGAGCGCCTTCGACGTCTGACGCCGCAGGACCTCTTCCGTCTGTCCAGCTTCGCGTTCGCTCAGCAGCTCGCCGACGCAAACAACGGGAAGCAGTCTTTGCGCCAGCGCGGCGTGCAGCTTGCTGTTTACGGTTTCATCGGTCTCGCCGAAATATTGACGCCGCTCGGAGTGGCCGATCAGCACATGCGTGCAGCCGGCAGCGCGCACCATCGAGGCTGAAATCTCACCCGTGAATGCGCCCTCTTCCTGCCAGTAAATATTCTGGGCGCCGACCTGCACCTGGCTGTTGCGCACGGACTCCAGCACAGTGGCGATATCGAGGAACGGAGGAAACAGGACGATCTCCGCAGCCTGAGAATTAGCAATAAGGGGCAGAAACGCGGCCACGAATGCGCGTGCCTGTTCCGGGGTCTTGTACATCTTCCAGTTCGCCGCCATCAGCGGTTGACGAGCAATCACGCAGTCTTCTCCGTCAGGGCTTCAACGCCCGGCAATTTTTTTCCTTCCAGAAACTCGAGCGACGCGCCGCCGCCGGTGGAAATGTGGGTGATGCGATCAGCGACGCCGGCCTGCTCCACCGCAGCGACGGAATCTCCGCCGCCGACAATCGAAGTGGCCAGTTGGTTGTCCGCGACCGCCTCCGCGATCTGGATGGTGCCGCGCGCAAATGCGGGCATTTCAAACACTCCCATCGGGCCGTTCCAGACGATAGTGCGGGCCTGAGCGATCTGATCGACAAAGCGATCGATGGTTTTGGGACCGATGTCGAGTCCCATCCAGTCGGCAGGGAAGTCGGCGCCGCCCGAGAACGGCTGCGTCTTTGCATCGGGCGCAAACCTGTCGGCCAGCACATGATCCACCGGCAGCAGAAATTGCACACCACGATCTTTCGCTTTGCGCATGGCTTCGCGCGCTACATCCAGCTTGTCGGCCTCCAGCAAGGACTTGCCGGTCTTCTGGCCGTTGGCGTTCAGGAAGGTATACGCCATGCCGCCGCCGATCAGCAGCGCATCCACCTTTTCGAGCAGATTATCGATGACCTCGATTTTGTCCGATACCTTCGCGCCCCCAAGAATTGCGACGAACGGGCGATCCGGCTCTGACAATGCCTTGCCGAGATAGTTGAGTTCCTTTTCCATCAGCAGGCCGGCCGCCGATTGCGCCACGAAGTGCGTGATGCCTTCCGTGGAAGCGTGGGCGCGATGGGCACTGCCAAACGCATCGTTCACGTAAATCTCGCACAGACGGGCAAGCTGTTTCGCAAAGGCTGGATCGTTCTTTTCTTCGGCTGCATGGAAGCGCAGGTTTTCAAGCAGCAGCACCTGGCCGGACTCAAGCTGCCGCGCCGTCTCCTCTGCCGTCTCCCCGACGCAGTCCGGGGAAAACCCGACGTTCACCGCCTCGCCCAGGTGATGATCCAGAAGCTGACGCAGACGGTCGACGACGGGGCGCAGGCTCATCGCCGGGTTCGGCTTGCCCTTGGGCCGCCCAAGGTGCGACGCCAGAATCACCTTCGCCCGATTGCGCAGCGCGTATTCCAGGGTCGGCAGCGTGGCGCGGATACGAGTGTCGTCCATGATCTGACTGCCGTCATCTGACAGCGGGACGTTGAAGTCGACACGGATAAAGACGTGCTTGTGCTCCAGTTGCAGGTCGCGAATCGAAAGTTTTGCCATATTGAGGAGATGCTTCCAGGTTGAGAGTTGCGAAGCGCTTTTGCGCACTGGTTCTCTTCCGATACTAAAGCAACGCTTATTGCCGGGTGTCGAGGGGGTGCGTGGATTTCTGGTAAAACTCCTGTTGCAAACGAAGGCTCGTCGAATCGGCCTGAACAGCGCGGATGGCCCCGGCAATGCCGTCGGCCCACGTCTTCATGTCCTGCTCGCCCAGAGCTTTTGTCGCGTACTGCGCCGCGCCCGCATAGTGGTTCGGAAACTTTGCGTACCACCAGATGCCGGTGTAGACGCCCGGCGGCAGATGCACGCGATCTTGATCCGCGCCTGATTCCTGCCCGACACGGTCAGCATGCACCAGATCAGGATTCGCCGCCATCATCAGCGAGGTTTCAGACTCGCCGGCATGCTCGTCGATCTTGTCTTTTACCGGCACACCAGGGGCGCGGGTGTGCAGGGCGTATACGTAGACGACGTAGTCATGCGGTTTATCAAGCTGGGACTGGGCGAAGTAGGGAAGAAAGCTCTCGTTGCCGCCATGACCATTCACGATCAGAACTTTCTTGCAGCCGTTGCGGGCCATCTCATCCGTGGTGGCCTGCAGCAGTTCCATTTGCAGATGCGCCGGGTAGGCAACGGTTCCGGGCTGGTGGCGCGCTTCGGAAATCTGGCCGAAATAATACGGAGGAAAGACCACCGCGTATTGCTGCTTGACAGCCTGGAAGGTTGCGTAGCGCACGTCAATCAGGTCGGTGCCGATCGGGAGCTGCGTGCCGTGCTTTTCGAGGATGCCGAAGGGCAGTACGCACACGCCCTGCGACTGCTGAATGGCCCGGATGAAATCCGGCCCGGTCAGGTCTTCCCAGTTTGCCGATAGCTTACCGGCAGCGGGTGCGCCCTTCAATTGTGCCAGGCCAGGAACGCCTGCGAGACAAGGAAACAGCAGGGCGCAGATGGCGAGCGCTGTTCGCAGGCAGAGTGACGGCACGGGTGCCACACGGCGGAATTTCATCCAAAGCCTCCTCAGTCGCTGATTACCGCTTCTGCTTCGATCTCGACCCGCCACGCAGGATGCAGCAGTTTGGCGACGACCACCATCGTCGCTGCGGGCCGGATGTTCTGAAAGAATTCCCCGTGCGCGCGCCCGACGCTCTCCCAGTCCTCGGCGTGCGTCAGGTAAATGCGGGTGCGGACCACGCTTTCCATTGTGGCGCCAGCTTGCGCGAGAACGCCCGCGATGGTTGTCAGGATGTGGCGGGTCTGCTCGACCGCGCTGGCTTCGTCCGCACCGACGGGGCCGGTGCCGGAAACGTGGACGGTATTGCCGATGCGCACGGCGCGCGAGAATCCGATGATGGGTTCGTAGGGAGACTGGCCGGAGATATTCTGTCGCATCGTACGACTCCGGGGAACGGTGAGAGGAAGCATTTGGCTGCCGGCTGGAGAGGCCGCGATGTGCGCAGCATCTCCAGCCGCATTACAGCACTGGAGTGGTTACAGACCCTTGCTGACCAGATAAAGAATCAGATCACGCACGCGGTTGGAGTAGCCCCATTCGTTGTCGTACCAGCTGATCACCTTGGCCATGTTGCCGCCGATGACCTTGGTCGAGGGAGCATCGATGATGGAAGACAGGGGATTGCCCTTGTAATCCATGGAAACCAGCTCGGCCGTCTCGTACCCCAGCACGCCTTTCAGCTCGCCCTCTGCAGCAGCTTTCAACGCATTGTTGACGGATTCCACCGTGATGGGCTTCTCGGTAACCACGGTGAGGTCCACAACCGAAACAACAGGGGTCGGCACGCGCAGCGAGAAGCCATCCAGCTTGCCCTTCAGCTCCGGCAGCACCAGGTGCAGCGCCTTGGCTGCGCCTGTTGAGGTGGGAATGATGTTGAGCGAAGCGGCGCGGGCCCGGCGCAGGTCCTTATGCGGAAAGTCCAGCGTAACCTGATCGTTGGTAAAGCTGTGGATGGTATTCATCAGCCCGGAGACGATGCCGAAGTTGTCCATGAGCACTTTGGCCATGGGCGCCAGGCAGTTGGTGGTGCAGGAGGCATTCGAGATGACGTTATGCTTGGCCGGATCGTACTTCTTTTCGTTCACGCCCATCACGATGGTGATGTCTTCGTTGCTGGCCGGCGCCGAGATGATGACCTTCTTCACCGTGCCCTGCAGGTGGGCCTTTGCCTTGGTCGCATCGGTAAAATGGCCGGTCGACTCCACCACAACCTGAGCGCCCACGGAGCTCCAGTCGAGCTTGGCAGGGTCCCGCTCCGCAAACACCTTGATCTTTTTGCCATCGATCGAAACAAAATCGGGCCCGGCCTCCACCTTGTGGTGCAGGTTGCCCAGAATCGAGTCGTACTTCAGCAGGTGCGCCAGCGTCTTCGGGTCGGTCAAATCGTTGACGGCGACAAATTCCAGCTCCGGATTGCCGAGCGATGCGCGCAATACATTCCGCCCAATGCGGCCAAACCCGTTGATTCCAACCTTAACTGCCATCTGTTCCTCTCTCCTGTCGCAAATTAAATATGGTGAACGCCTTTATTGTACGGCGATGGACGGCTCGCTGCGCGCCGCGGCCGCTATTTGCCGTCCTCGATCTTCGACTGATCCACTTTGATCTCTACGTTTTCATGCTTGATGTCGAGCCGCAGACGGTTGTAGAAGCTCATGTAGATATTCGCCACCCACACCAGTGCAAACCACGCGATCAGCAGTCCGCGCCAGCCGGTGTAAAGCAGTTCAAAATGCGTGATGGCCAGAAAGCCGAGCGTGACGTAGTGGCTGAAGCAGTACTCGCAGGTGAACAGATAGAAAAATTTACGCTCGGGCAGTCTCCGGCAATCCTGGCTGCGCCGCTTGCAGTATTCCCGCGGCTCGCGGAAGACCTCTTCGTGCGTCACCGTCCAGGAGACGCAGGCAATGGGAATCGCCAGGAGAACGAGGAAAGCGAACTGGTGGGAGAGCGGCGATGGCATCGGCGTTTCTCAGGAACCTCAGCAATGTAGATGCACGGCGCCGGGCCCCGCGTAGGCGCACTGGAGCGCATACCATGGCAGGGAACCGGCAGAAAGTTTGCAGCCAATCGCAGCATTATGTTACAAGCGCATCATGCGCGAATGGGTGCGCGAACAACTGATGAGACGCCGCAAAAAGCAAGTGGCCAATGAGTCCGAATCAACCGGCAAGGTCGGCCACGAGATTCCTCAAAACCAGCCAACACCGTTGCAACCGAATTACCACCCGTCTGCCGCCCCGGGGCTGCCCACCGCACAGGCTGGCGACCAGCCGGCGGCGCTGGCGCACGAGCCGGCACCGAACCCGGTGCCTCGCCCAGCTGCGCAAGACAATCCCCGGCACCAGCCAGAGGTGGCAGAACTGCACGCCGAGCCCGGCGATTCCGGATCGAGCCCCTCGCTGGTGATGGAGACGCAGCCGGAATCCCTGGCGCAGCCTCCCGCACCGCAGGAGCCTTCGCGGGCTCCCAAGGGTTATGTTGTGCTCGCGATCGGGCTGCCTGGCTCCGGCAAAACAACCTGGTTCAAGCGCCGTGGCGTAACGCCGCTGTCCAGCGACATGCTGCGCAGCATCCTGTTTGACGACATCACCGAGCAGCGCTATCAGGGGCTGGTATTTTCCACGCTGCGCTCCTTACTGCGCGCCCGGCTGATTGCCAAAATGCCCTGGAACTACGTGGATGCCACCAATCTGTCGCCCCACGAACGGCGCCAGTGGATCAAGATGGCGCGAAGCTTCGGCTACGAAGTGCAGGCCGTCTTCTTCGACGTGCCGTTTGAGATCTGCATGGAGCGGAACCAGCGCCGCGACCGCATGGTGAACCAGGAGACGATGTTGAAGATGCAGGAGAGATTGCGTCCGCCATCGTTCAAGGAAGGCTTTCACAAGATCACGGTGGTGCGCGTGAAGGGAAGCACTCCGGACGGCGCCAGCCCGTCACTTTAGGGCGCGCGGTGAGCCAACAGCAACCGGAACCGTGGCTGCGCGGAACGCTGGCGGACCTTCTGCCCGCGCAGCGCGCCGTGCTCCATGCGCTGCAACTGGCGGGCGAAGACATCGCCCGCTGGTGCGCTCCTCTGTCCACCGCGCAGATGCACGCTCGTCCGTTGCAACTGCCTTCAGTCGCCTTCCACATGGTGCATATTGCAGGCAGCCTGGATCGTCTGCTGACCTACGCGGAAGGCCAGCCGCTCAACGAAACGCAGCGCCGGGCGCTCGATGCCGAACACGCCGGGACGGGCACAGGCGATGCGCTGCTGGCGGCGTTCAACCGGGGTCTGGAGTTGGCGGCCGCGCGCATTCTGGCAATTCCCATGGCGGATTGGGAGCAGCCGCGTTTTGTTGGCCGGAACCGCTTGCCCACGACCGTCGCGGGACTGCTGATCCACTGCGCCGATCACACGCAACGCCATGTTGGGCAGGCCGTTACCACTGCAAAAGTTGTGCAGGCGCTGGCGGCAGGCGCGCCCGGAATTGCTTGAGCTTTTCCGGAGAGCGACTGCCCCGCGCATGCAGCACTGATTTACAATCACGGATAGACTCACGACTGCATTGGGGGTTCACGAGTGTTGTCAGTTTTCGGGCGGAGACGCCCTTGGTCCCGGCTGGGGCCGTTGCTCGCGCTTGTGGCGCTGATGGGATGCGGCGATCTTTACCGGCCGATCGTAACCAGCATTCCCCCGGTAGAGCCGGCGCCACAGCCAACTAAGTATGCAGTGGTGATTTCCTGTGATGGCCCAACGAACACTACTGCTCCAACAATTGACCAACTGTGCTACTGCCCGCCAAATGATCCATTTTGTAGCCTTAACTCTGGTGGCGGAAAGGTCCCAACGGGAAAGGCTTCGCTGGTCGATTTCTCCGGCGACTCGCTCCTGGCCAGTGTCTTTGTGGGCAACGGGCCGCGCTGGCTGGCGCTGGATGCCCGCGGCGTTACCGCGTACCTGACCAATGCGGATGGAACGGTCAACACCTTTATCGCGGAATCCAGCCCATCCAATCCGCTGGAATCAAACAACGTAAACACCAGCACGCTCTTGTCGGACGCTCAGCCGAACACGCTGCTGGTCACCAACAAGTATCTTTACGTCTCGCAGCCGGGCCGCAGTTCGATTGGCGTGCTTACCGGGCTGACGGGAGCGGCGCCCAGTCTGTTTCTGGAAATTCCGATCAGCGATCCGGCACACCCCGGCGTCTCTCAGAATCCGGTCAACCTGGTGGGCAATGCGAACACGCAGCGGGTATACGCAATCAGCCAGGGCGCCAATGCCGGGAGTTGTCCGGCCTCCGGTTCCGCAGGCACGGCGACCGGCATCGAAATCGCGACCAACACGATCTCCAGCGTTTTGCCGCTGGGCGACTGTCCGATCTATGGAGTAATGACGGCCGACAACCGCCGGACGTTCATCCTGAATGAGGCCAGCGGCACGGTAACCGTTATCGACAGCCAGCAGAACCGGATCGACCCCAATCCGAACCTGAACAATGGGACCATTGCCGTGGGACAGGGGCCAATCTGGGCGGACATCTACAACGGCGGATCGATTCTGGCCGTCGCGAATTCACAATCGAACACGCTCAGCCTGATCAACATCACCCTGGACGCTTACGGCAACGACGGCCCGAACTTCGGCCAGATTATCGCCACAGTGCCCGTCGGTCCCAACCCCTCGTCCGTCGCGATTCTGCAGGATGGCACGCGAGCCTATGTTGCCAACCGGAACGATCCGACCAACCAGACGGACATTACCGGCAACGGCAGCGTAAGCGTCGTCAGCCTGCTGACGAACACGGTGCTCAAAACCATTCCGCTGCCGCAGCAGCCATGCGTCGGGAACCCAACCGTCGAGTGCAACGTTCACCCGATGTCAATCGCCGCCACTACGGGAACACCGCTGGGCAAGGTATACGTCGTCTCCCCAGAGACCAACGTGATGACAATCTTGCGGACGGACAACGACACAATCTACGAGAATCTTCCGCTGACCGGCAATGGCGTACAGGTGCGGGTCACCGCTCCCTGATCGAATGCCGGCAGCTGGTCGGAGTCGCAGCGCAGCGGCCGATGGCGGCTCATCGCCGCGGACGGTTGCGGCGGACAAATTGCGGTTGGATCGGCTGCTGCTTGAGCGTGGCCTAGCGCCCACCCGAACGCGTGCCCAAGAGCGGATCGCCGCCGGCGCTGTAACCATCGACGGAACCGTCGCCACCCGTGCCTCGCTGCTGGTGGCTCGGGACGCTGTCCTGCATGTCGAAGCCGACGGCTCCGCTTACGTCAGCCGCGGCGGCATCAAGCTGGCGGCGGCGCTCGACACATGGAACATCGATCTGGCCGGCCGTCTTTGCCTCGATGTTGGCATCTCCAGTGGCGGCTTTACCGACTGTATGCTGCGGCGAGGAGCCCGCAGCGTCATCGGTGTGGACGCCGGGCACGGGCAACTGGCGGCCTCATTGCGGCAAGACCCGCGCGTCGTGCTGCACGAGCGGACCAATGCTCGCTCGCTGCGCCCGGGCGACCTTCCCGAAGGCATCACATTCCTGGCGGTAGATGTCTCGTTCATCGGCGCTTCGCTCGTTCTCCCCGCCGTGGTGCAATCCGCTTTCAGCGGTGGTGCAGGCTCACCGGTCCGCGAAGCCGTGGTGTTGATCAAGCCGCAGTTTGAAGCGGGCAGGGAATTCGTCGGCCGCGGCGGACTGGTGCGGGACGCCCGCGGGCTCGAGACCGCCGTGGAGCGCGTTCGGTCGACGGTCACCGCGCTGGGCGGCCAGGACCTGTCCATCATCGATTCACCCATTCTGGGTGGCGACGGAAACCGCGAGTTTCTCCTGTATGCTCGG
>JAKAUB010000133.1 GCA_021827845.1 Acidobacteriota bacterium
GAGACGACCAGCAGGAGCAAGAGCAGAACAACGCCGGCCGCGGCCCAGCCCACGATGCGCAGCCACAGGCGGCGTGGCGGGCTGGCCTGGTCTTGTGCCGAGTTTGGATCGCCGTCGATCACTGGGGCCGCCTTTAAAACGCCTGTCCAATGCTGATGAAATATTGCGTGGGATTGATGCCTGGAATCGGCTCCAGCGTGCGCCCAATGTCCACACGGATGGGACCCACCGGCGTCTCATAGCGCAGGCCGGTGCCCAGATTGTTGGAGTAGAGCGACGTGAACTGGCTGAAGCCCACCACCGGAAATACGTTGCCCCCGTCGTAGAACAGCACCATGCCCAGGTTCTTTTTGACAGGCAGGGGAATGCGCAGCTCCGTATTCAGGATCAACAATTCGCGACCGCCATCCGGAACCTGGATGAACGAGCAGTTGGTACTGGAGCCAGAGGAGCAGACCTGAACGTTCCGTTGCGGGCCGGCACTGTCGAGGGGATAACCGCGCAGCGTACTGCCGCCGCCGGTAAAAAACTCCTGGCTGAGCGGCACGCGGCTCTTCCAGAATGGCTGCGCCAGTCCGATGCGGATGCTGTTCGCCCAGATGATGTTCAGCGGAATCCTGTGATAGTCGGCGAGCTGCCCGGTAAGTTCAGCAAAGTTGACGCTGGAGCCCAACTGCGTAAAGTTGGAGTCCAGCTCGAAGCTGGCGACCGTTCCGCGGGTGGCATTCAGAATGTTGTTGCGCGTGTCGCGGGTAAAGCTGGTCGATACGGTCGAAAGCCGGACGTGCCGATCCTGCGGCAAGACCAGCTGGGGTATTTCAATCCGCGTCAGGTCGGTTTTGCTGAAGCTGTAGCGGAAGAAGAGAAGCTTGTATTTCTGCTTATCGAGCCAGCGCTGCACCTGATAGCTGGCGAGTTCCTGCTGCGAGGTGAAGATGGGATTTTCGCCGTTGTGCTCCACGGTAAGGGCTAGGGTTGCGGTCCAGTTGGTCCAGCGAAGATTGGGGTTGATGTAATACGCGCCGCCACGCTGATCCAGGCGCCCGGCAAAGCCGGTCAGCGACAGCGTCTCCCCTTTCCCGCGGACGTTGTTGCGGGTGTACTCGATGGTGCCGCGCGGTCCGTAATAGGTTTTTTGACTGGTGGTGTAGTTGCCGGGCAGGCCGATTGGCGGCAGGTTGGGAAGGGCTACGGTGCCGCTCGGAATATTGCCGCCCCGGTTGATGATCTCAAAACCAACACCGTAGGTGAGCTGATTACGCTTGGCTTCGTGGACCTTCACCAGCACATCGGACCGCGTCTGCGTTGTGATCCGGCTGCGCGGGTCCACCTCCGCCCAATCGAAGACGCCGGTATGGTTGTACAGCTTGCTCTCGGCGGTCAGCAGCCGGGTTTCCGTCAGCGGCAGATTGGTCTTCAGCTGGCTGATGTCTTCCTGGATGAGCCGGGGTCTGGTGTGGTTGCGGCCCAGCGTAATGACTTGACCAGTGATAACGCGCGGGCCTTCATAGATGTGATACACCACGTTGATTGCATCGGGCTGCCGCGGCGAGACAGCCTTGGCAGTTTCCCGGAAGCTGGCGGTCAGATAGCCCCGCTCCAGATAGTTGGCGATGATCGTCTTGCGATCATCCGCAACATGCTGCTCGGAGTATGGCTGCCCGACGGCGAGTCGAAGCCCCTTGGGCGCGTATTCGGCCTGCGCCAGCGTCTTTGCGCCGTCAATCGTGAGCGAGTGGACGATCTGCCGTGGCCCCTCGGTCACGCGAAACAGCACCGACAGGTTCGTTCCTTTTTGAGTGACGGCGGGCGTTACCGTGGCCTGGCTGAATCCATTTGCCTGGTAGACGGCGGTCAGGTTACGCGCGCTCGCCCGCACCCGCGGCTCGCTGTATTTTCCGCGGCTGAAGAAGTGCGCCTTCTGCACCGTAATCTGCGGAAGCAGCTTGCTGGAGGCGATGGACGTGTTGCCCACCAGCCGGATGGCTGTGACTTTATACTTTTTTCCTTTTGCAATCGTGTAGACAATCGTGTCGGCCGCC
Organism: Acidobacteriota bacterium; assembly: GCA_021827845.1. Classification (GTDB taxonomy): domain Bacteria; phylum Acidobacteriota; class Terriglobia; order Terriglobales; family Acidobacteriaceae; genus JAKAUB01. The sequence goes on from JAKAUB010000133.1 coordinate 2,043, forward strand.
GGCGCCTTTTGGAAGCTGGAGTTGACCTTCGCATCAAAGTAGCCTTTGCCTTCAAAATAGGCACGCAGCGATTGCCGTCCCTCCTGCACCAGCTCCGGGTCCACGCCGGCTCCCTGATACACCGGCAGCAATGATTTTTTGTCCCAGCTCCACAGGTGCGCCCCTTCGATTTTTACGTGCAGGACGGGACCGGTATGCACCTGGTAGTGGATGTTGGCGCGATTGGTCGCGGCGACGTACTCCGCACCTTGAAGGGTTACCCGGGCCGCCAGCCAGTCTTTTTTCTGCAGCGCATTCTGCAGATACCGGGTCGCATTGGTGAGTGTTTTGTAGCGATAGGCCTTCCCTGGCCGAATCGCTGATCCACGCAGCCTCGCCCAGATTCCCTTGAGCTGCTGCTGCAGCCGGGCCGTCTCCGCCGCGGGCGCGCCGTCAATGTCTACGACGCCGAATTTTGCCTGCTGGTGGAGCGTCACATGGAACACGATATTGGCCAGGCGATGCACGGTGTCAATCTGCGTCTCCGGCGTGACCTGCGCCTGGAAGTAGCCTTGCTGCCGCAGAAACGTCAGCAGATTCGCTGTAGCCCGTCGAATATCGTGGCCGTTGTAGGGAGCTTCCGGCGGATAATTGGTGACCTGTATCAATCGGGAGTATGAGAATTTTTCTGCGCCGGGAAATTTAAACAGTCCGAAGTAGATCGCCGGATGCAGGATCAGAAGAACGCGAACGCCCGTGGCCTCCGGGTACACCTGCAACTGGACATCGGTAAATTTGCCGGTGTGTTTTAGCGCGGCGATGCTGGCATCGATGCTCTTTATGGTGAAGGGCTGGCCGGCCCGCTGCTGCAGCAGCCCGGAAAACTGGGCAGTCGTGGCGTCCGGCTGTCCGGCAATATCGACGGAGGTAACGGTCTGCCCCACGTAGGAGGAGAGCATTTGCTGGAGTTGCGGCGACGTCTTGGGGGTCTGCGCAGCGGTGTTTTTTCCATAGGCCGAAAACACGGCCAACATGAAGCTGAGCAGTCCAATCGTGGTTGTATAGCGTTTCCCCGCTGCCGCCTGCTTGCGGCGCCGAGCCCGCGATAGAAAACAGGCGGCGTTCCCGCAATGATCAGAATCTCGCTGCATGCCGCAGCTACGTTGGATGCCGCGTTTCAAAATGCGGTTTCACGCCTGGCGGAGAGCCGGCGTGCCGGAAGAAAAGCCATGAAGCACTAGACCCACCATGCCGGCCCGGAGGGTCGCTCGGGAACCAATGCCTGCAAAAAATGAACGGCCTTTTCCAGGCCTTCGGCGGGAGCCAGCAGGCTGTCCTCATGCTCTATCGAAAGGGTGCCGTCGTATCCGGCCAGCCGCAGGGCCGACACAAATTGCTTCCACCAGAGCGCGTCATGTCCGTAACCGCAGGTGCGAAAGAGCCAGCCGCGCTCGCGCTCACAGTCGTACGGTTTCGCGTCCAGCACGCCCGTGCGTGGCAGGTTGGCCGGAAACATCTGCGTATCCTTGGCGTGAACGTGGAACACCGCGTCGCCCAGAACGTTGACGGCTGCGATGGGATCGATCTGCTGCCAGAACAGATGGCTGGGATCAAAATTGCAGCCGACGGTTTCGCCTGTTAGTTCACGCAGTCGCAGCATCGTCTCAGGGTTGTAGACGACGAAGCCCGGATGCATCTCGATGGCGATGCGCACCCCATGATCCGCGGCGTGCTGCGCGTGCCGCCGCCAGTACGGAGCCACAATTTCTTTCCACTGCCAGTCGAGAATGCTGCGAAACTCCGGTGGCCAGGGACAGGTGACCCAGTTGGGATGCACCGCCGTGGGACTATCGCCGGGGCAGCCGGAGAAATCGATGACGACCGGGACATTCAGCCTTTCTGCGAGCAGGACCGTCTTGTGGCTGATCCTTCGCGCCTGCTCGGCGACGGCCGTATCCGGATGCAGCGGATTGCCGTGGCAACTGAGCGCGCTGATGGTGACGCCATAGCGGGTGAGCGTCTCCTGAAAGGCCTCAAGCTCGCCCGGATTATCCAGCATGGAGAGCTTGCAATGAGCATCGCCGGGCCAGTTGCCTGTACCCAGCTCAATGGTGCTGATGCCCAGGGATCTGAGGGTTTCCAGGGCCTGCGCCAGTGGCAGGCTGGCCAACACTGGCGTGAATACTCCTACCTTCATGCGCGCGTCGCTTTCTCCCGGAGTTTGGCCAGAATACCACCGGTCCGGGAGACAACGCCGCGCGCGTTACTCGAAGAGCACGCAGACCGGAGAGTCCACGCGATAGTGCCGGCCGGTGGGGAGCAACTTACCCGTGGCGGGATTGCACTTGAGCACCACAAGATTGTCGGAACCCTGATTGGCGACCACCAGCCAGCGCCCGCCAGGATCAATCGCGAAGTGCCGCGGGGTATTGCCCTCACAGGAGATGCGCTGGATCAGCGTCAGGCGGCCGTTGGCTGGATCAATCGAGAAGACCGTGATGCTGTCGTCGCCACGATTGGAGGCGTACGCAAACATGCCATTGGGATGGACGTTGACGGTGGCGGCCGCAGTGGGGCTTTCGTGATCCATCTGCAGCGTGGATATGTTTTGAAACCGGAGCAGGGTGCCCTTGGTGCTGTCCCAGCTCAGGCAGTCGATGGTATTCGCCAGCTCATTGATGGAGTAGGCCCAGCGACCGTTGGGATGGAACGCGAGATTTCTAGGACCGGAGCCGGGAATGGCGCTGTAATACGGAGGATCGTTGGCGGTGAGCTTTGCCGTTTTCGGATCAAAGCGAAAGACCATGATGCGGTCGAGGCCAAGATCGTTAACCAGCAGGGCGCGGTTGTCGGGGGAGACCGTCGTGCAGTGGGTGTGCGCTGTCTTCTGGCGCTCCGGGTTGATGCTACCGCCGGGAAAATAAATATTCGAAACCGGCTCGCTGAGGTTTCCGTCGTTCAGGATGCGGTAACTGGCGACGCTGCCACTGGCATAGTTGGCGACGAACAGAACCTGGTCCGTGTAGTCCACCATCAGATTGCAGGGGGCTGTCCCGCCCGAGGCGACCACATTTTTAAGCCGCAATTTCCCCGAAAGCGGAGCGACCAGAAATCCCGAAACGGTCCCCGGCTTCGTCCCCTCTTCGTTGACGCAATACAGGTCTTTGCGATTGGGCGAGAGCGCGAGAAAGCTGGGGTTGGAGGTTTCGGCCGCCAGGCCCATCGGCGCAAGTTCGCCCGATTGCGGCAGCCACCGGTAGCTGTAGATGCCCCGGCTGGTCTTATCCGTGTAGGTTCCGATGAAAACGCGCTTGCCGGGTCTTTCCGCGGATCGCAAAACTTTGGTGGCGACGGCGAAAACAGCGCAGCCCAGCATGAACGCTCGACGCGTAAGATTCTTCATGGGGTACAGGTCATCTTCCTGCAGCGCAGGAACGATCTCCATTTCTTGGCCCTTCCCCACTTCCTATTGTAGGTGACGGTTTCGGCGTTGAATAGTAACTCTTCTGCAACTAGTCCGCGGCGGGGAGGGAGCCGTGGCCGGCAGAACAGGCAGACGACGCAACGCCTTGAAACCAGGACGGGATGCGGCAGTCTGCCGTAAGGCTACGGCTGAACCCGCAGCATGACGACGCCATGTGACGGAACGGTTGCCGTGAAGGAATTGTGCAGCAAGCCGAGGTCGCGATGGCTCCAAAGATCCCGAGCGTGCAAGGACGAGGCCAGTCCGAGCTTCTGGAAATCCGCAGTCATCGGGTAGGCATAGCGCGACCGGTTAAAGAGCGCAATGGCCCAGGCGCCATCGGACAAGCGGCGCGTCCATATCTCAAACGGTCCCGTCGCCTGCGCGCGATTGCCTTGCATGCCCATGCGATCCTGATCGACGGCGATCACATCGCGGTTGAGCAGAATGCTCTTCGTGGTGTCGTCCATTTTGCTTAGATCATTGCCGGCCAGCAGTGGCGCAGCCAGCATCGCCCAAAGGCTCATGTGGGTGCGGTATTCATCCGGCGTCATATGGCCGTTGCCGACCTCGAGCATGTCGGGATCGTTCCAATGGCCCGGCGCAGCATAGCGACCCAGGCCTGCCTGGCTGAAGCCGATCATCGACATGCGGGCGTAGTTGTCTTTGATGTCTCCGGTCGTCCGCCACAGATTGCCGCCAACTGAGGGGCCCCACGACCAGACAGCATCCCAGCCGTACTGGCACATACTGTAGACGATGGGCCGATGCGTGTGGAGCAGCGCCTCATGCATTTTGTCGTAGGCCGCCTGCATCATCTTCCATTGCTTCTGCGGATCACCCGGCGCTTCGCGCTTCATAATGCCGCCATAGCTGCAGAGGTCATACTTCAGGTAATCGATGCCCCACTTGGCATAAGTGTCTGCATCCTGCTGCTCATGGCCGTAGCTGCCGGGATAGCCTGCGCAGGTCTTGGGGCCAGGCGAGGAATAAATGCCCAGCATGAGTCCTTTGGAGTGGACGTAGTCGGCGAGCCCCTTCATGTCAGGAAATTTGCTGTTGGGCTGAATGTTGCCGGCGGCGTCGCGCTGCCCCTCCCACGTGTCGTCAATGTTGACGTAGATGTACCCGGCATCGCGCATGCCGCTGGCCACCATGGCGTCCGCGGCGGCGCGGACATCGGCCTCCGTCACTTTTCCCGCGAAATGGTTCCAGCTATTCCAGCCCATGGGAGGCGTCGCCGCAAGCTGGGAGTTCTGCGCCACCGCCTTGCTCGCGGGCAGAACCATGATGGCTACAGCAGCGAACAGAAGGCAGGAGAGTTTAACGGAAGTTGAGCGTCGCATGGGGCCTCCACAATGGAATAGCCGGATTATACGGCGCAGTGATGCCGGTGAAAACACGAAGACCCGGCAGAAAAGCCGGGCCTTTGTATTTTGCCTTGGGACTGCGTTACTTCTTTTTGGTTGTCTTCTTGGCTGATGACTTTTTGGCCGCCGTTTTCTTGGCGGGTGATTTTTTGGTTGCAGACTTCTTTGCGGAAGTCTTCTTTGCTGCCTTTTTGGTTGCCTTTTTAACTGCCAAGGTTTTCCCCCTTGAAGAGATTGCACTGCGTTTTGCCGCTTTTTTTGCGGACCCTTTTCCGGCTGACTTCACCGCGACCTTTTTCGCGCTGGACTTCTTTGCGCTGGATTTTTTAGCACTGGATTTTTTGGCGGCCGATTTCTTAACGCCCGACTTCTTGGCGCTCGACGCCTTCACCGCAGCCTTCTTATGGCCGGCCTTCTTCTGGCTGGCCTTCTTCTGGCTCGATGTTTTTGCGGCCCGGCTCCCCGTGGAGCGGGTTGCCGTGCGCGGCATGGCTTTTGCAGGGGCCGTGGAAGACTGACGCGCGGGCATGGCATACACCTCAACGATCTCCGCCTCGTCCTCTTCGCCGCCTAGCGCCTCACCCTCATCCTCGTCATCGTCCGAGCCCACAGACATTGTGACTTCTTCTTCTTCCTCAAAGCCATCCTGCATGTCATCAGAAAACTCGTCGTTTTCGGTATCGAACTCCGAATCTCCCGACATCGCCTTGAACTGATCGTCGACCATTCTTGCCTCCCTGCCAGACCACGGCAGACCGCGTGGCTGAGCTGACCCTGAATACAAGACGAGGAAACACCCGTTCTCGTACCCCATCAGAATGCTACGAGAACTGCGGAAAGACAAGCGCCAAGTTTCTATTCGTTTGTCAAATTGCAACGCAGCCACCCTGGCGGTGGACTGGACCGATCAGGAATGCGCGGTCGCGTGCTTGTGCTTTTTGCTGCTGGAATGATGGGCTGACGCGTGCGCGGACGCCTTCTGGTGGCCCGCCGCTGCATGCGCGGAGCCATGCGAATGGTGCGATTGCGTGTGTGAGGAGTGCGTGGAATGCCTACCATGGCTGCGGGCGCGCCGATGATAGACAGGCTGCGAGACATACAGCACGTGGCCGGCAGGGACATGGTTGGAGCGAAGGTGATTCCAGCGACGCAGTTGCGCAGTGGTCACCCCAAAGCGGTCGGCGACCGTGACCAGGGTGTCTCCACGGCGCGTCCGATAGCGCATGTTCGCATGCACCACTTTGGGCGGCGGAACGGGCAGCACCAGAGCCTGCCCGGCGGAAACCTGCGACGCAGAGGCAAGCTGGTTGACGGCCAGAATCTCCGACGGCTTAACGTGGAAGCTTTCGGCCACGCTGCCTACCGTCTCGCCGGGGGCGAGGATGTGATAGCGCCAGGAATTGCGGTGTTCTTCTGGGATCGCCGCCAGCCGCTGCTTGAACAGGTCTCCAGTTCCGGGCGGCAGCCGCAGTTTATAGTCCATGCCCGCTGGGGTGCTAAGCCGCAGCAGCGCGGGGTTCAACTGCTGAATCTCGTCCAGCGTAGAGCCGGAGAGATCGGCCACCAGGTTCAGATTGATGGCCGAGTGCGTTGTGACGGTATCGGTGACCAGTGGCGGATCGGCCGAAAGATCGGCGAGCCCATACTGCGCGGGGTTCTTGGCCATGATGGCGGCCGCCAGAATAATCGGCACGTAGTTCTTGGTCTCCGCAGGCAAAACGTTCCGCTGATACAACTGCCAGAAGTCCGCGTAGCCGGTGCGCTGCACCGCGCGTTGTACCTTCCCCGGGCCCCAGTCATACGCGGCCATCGCCAGGTACCAGTCGCCGAACTGCTGGTGCAGCTCCTTGATGTAGCGGGCGTAGGCTCGCGTTGAGAGTTCAGGATCGAAGCGTTCATCGACCCACTCATTCCGGGCGAGGCCATAGGTGCCGTAAGGCATGAACTGCCACATGCCGCCGGCGCCGCTGCGCGCGTTGATGGCCCGCGGGCGAAAGCCAGACTCCGCCACGGCCAGGTAAATAAGATCCTTCGGAACGCCTTCGTCGGCCAGTGTTTTTTCCACGATGGCGCGATAGCGGCCCTCCCGAACCAGCGAGTTGGCGATGGTGTTATGGCCCTTGCGCGTGTTGGTGAAGTAGTTGATAAAGCTGGCGACGTAGTCATTCACCACCAGCGGAAGATCGGACTGGGTCATTTTCAACTGGGCGCGGGCTTTGGCCAACAGATTCGGGTCCACGGGAAAGGTGACGCCGTTGGCAACGTCAACCGGCGCCTCTTCCTGCTGGCTGAAGCCGTTACTCTGCTGCAGCGCGTCCAGTTCCAGGGCATTGATCTTGTCGACCGTGCCTTCAAAGGCGTCGTTCAGCGGCTGATCTTTGGACAGATCGTGCCCGCTGGTCAGGAACGCCTCGACGGCCGCATCGAATTTTGTGCGTGCCGGCCGATACTCCCCCTGCTGATAGAGGGCGACGCCCTGATCGTAGTCCAGCTTTGAGGCAGCAATGATCTCGGCATCGGTACGAGGCTTCTCTCCGGGAGAACTTATCCCCGACGTCACAACTGAGGTGGCCGTGGCGGATGCCGGCTGCGCCGCTTGCGACGCAGGGGGGACCACCGCAGGCGGCGCCGGCGGACGCGCGGCCACTGGTTTGTGCGCCGCGCATCCGCAGAGAACAAGCAGGACGAAGCTCGCGGCAGTGAGCGAAGAGTGGTTCATTCGGAGGCTGAGGTCTTCCCCCAATTGTAGTGCAGCGTATGCGCGGATTTGCGCGAATTCCTGCGTCCGGCCCGTGCCCTGCCAGGCTCCTGCTTGCCATCGAACGGCCGCGCACCGCATCCTGATTCCATGGCAATCAGCGAGTACGAAGTACGCACGATGTTCGCAGCACTGGCCAGTGAGAACCCGGAGGCATTTTTTGAGCGCGTCGCCGAAGACGTTTACTGGATGGTCCTGGGGGCCCATCCGCTGGCCGGGGAATATCCGGACAAGGAGAATTTTCGCCGGCACGTTCTGGAGCGGCTGGCGCCCTATTTCGATGCACCCCTGAAGTTTTATGTCCGTGAAGTGGTGGTGGCTGACGACCGGGCGGCGGTGGAGCTCTACACGATCGCGACGGCGCGCAATGGGGTTCGCTTCAATTGCGCCTGTTGCTGGATTTGCGAGTTTGAAAACGGCAGGATCACCGGCGTCCGGAGCTATCTGGATTCTGCGCTGGTCCAGCAGTTGCTGGATCGCGGCGACCCGCACGCACCAGGAAAGGCGTAGCTCATTGCGGATGGTAAACTTAGCGCAGGCATAAGGCTTTTCCAGCGCTATTGTTCTCGCCCGCCCGGCCCTCTTCCATGGATCGCGAACACATCCGTAATTTTGCCATCATCGCCCATATCGACCATGGCAAGAGCACGCTCTCTGACCGCCTGCTCGAGATGACCGGGTCGTTGACGGCGCGCGAGATGCAGGCGCAGGTGCTGGATGCCATGGACCTGGAGCGCGAACGCGGCATCACCATCAAGGCGCATGCCGTGCGGATGGCGTATACCGCCGCGGATGGCGAAACCTATCAGCTCAACCTGATCGACACGCCCGGGCACGTCGATTTTTCCTATGAGGTTTCGCGCTCTCTGGCCTCCTGCGAAGGCGCGCTGCTGATCGTGGACGCCACCCAGGGCGTGGAGGCGCAGACGCTCGCGAACGCCTATATCGCAATCAACAATGGCCTGGAGATCATCCCGGTCATCAACAAGATCGACTTGCCGAGCTCGGACATTCCGCGCACCCGCGAGATGATCGAGCAGACGGTGGGTCTGGACGCCAGCACAGCGTTGCCAATCAGCGCCAAGACGGGCGAAG
>JAKAUB010000163.1 GCA_021827845.1 Acidobacteriota bacterium
CAGCAGTCCTACCGCGCCGACCAGCGCACGTATGACTATGAGGGCATCGTCGCCAACGGCAACCCGCTGCTTGAGAAGATTCCCGACGTGGACGACCCCGGCAGCGGCTACCTGTGGACAAACCTGGCGCGCCACCACCGCACGTACTACCACTTCGGCGAGTTTGTTTCGAGTACCTTCTGCAAGGACGCTCCGGCCACGCCCAAGCCCACGTCTCCACGGCAGGGCACGCCAGAGCCTGCACCCGTAACGTGCCATCCTGCGTACATCGCGCCAGGCGACACCATTCCCGCAAACTATGGCGGCGGCGTGAGCCACTATCCGTGGCGCATTCCTCTGCTGGCGGGCAATACAGCCACCAAGCCGGAGCTGGTCGGTCACTTTGACCCGGCCTACGCGGACTTCAACCTGAGCGTGCCCGACCAGTTCCGCGAGTCAGAATTTCTCGTTCACTTCCGCCAGTGGGTGCGCGAACGGCAGGCGGGTCACGACACCATGCCGCAGTTTGTTTTGCTGCGGCTGCCGGACGATCACACAGCCGGCACGCGCGTAGGTATGCCACGTCCGGAGGCATCGGTTGCCGACAACGATCTCGCCGTCGGCCGCACGGTGGATGCGCTCTCACACAGCCCTTATTGGGACGACACGGCGGTTTTTATTCTGGAGGACGACGCACAGGATGGCGCCGACCATGTGGACGCGCATCGCAGCCTCATGCTGGTCGTCAGTAAATACGCGCCGCGCCGCGTGTCGGGCCAGTACTTTGTGGACCACCACTTCTACACCACCGTCAGCACCGTCCGCACCATGGAGATGCTGCTGGGGCTGCCGCCTATGAACAATAACGACGCTTTCGCGCCGGTGATGGCGCCGGAGTTTTCCGGTGACGGCACACAGCCTGCCTTTACCGCCGACTTTTCCAACGTGACCAATGGCCGCATCTACGACGCCAACACGCCGAAGAGTCCCGGAGCGAAGGCGTCCGCAAAGCTCGACTTTACGCACGCCGATATGGCGGACACGCAGACGCTGAATGTTATCTTGTGGCGCGATGCGATGGGCAACAAGCCGCTGCCACCACAGATGCGCGCTGGCTGCTGCGGAGGTCCAGCACGCAAACCCCCGGCTGTCCGCTAGCGCGTTTTTCCCCGCTGGCATACAGCGCGTGCGCATCGCCGGATGTCATCGTGAGCGTCGCGAAGGATCTCTCTATTGCGAAAAAAGTAATACCCAGATTCTTCGCTTCGCTCAGAATGACGGACATTACGCTTCAGCAACCGTCAAGCCTGCGCATCACGGTTTGTCATCCTGAGCGTAGCGAAGGATCTCTGTGTTGCGAAAAAAGGAAATACCCAGATTCTTCGCTTCGCTCAGAATGACGGACATTACGCTTCAGCAACCGTCAAGCCTGCGCATCACGGTTTGTCATCCTGAGCGTAGCGAAGGATCTCTGTGTTGCGAAAAAAAAGGCAACAGTAGCCGCTAACGCTGCGTGCTCACCAAAGTTTGCCGGTGTTGGCCTGCTCGGTGACCAACTGCATGTAGGCTTTCGAATCGAATTTCTTTCCGGTGGAGTTGCCGGACATATAGCGGATTTTTCCAAAGATGGGCCGGTCGAACCATGGCCGGTCATGCTTGCCGGCGGTGGCCCAGGCAATGCCCGCGTAGCCGTTGGGGTCGCGGCCATCCAGCTCATACTTATCGTTCAGTGTTACGGCGTGCTGGAAGGCTTCCGCCGGATCCTGCGACCACTCCAGAATCTTCTTTGCCCAGTACATGCGCATGTAGTTGTGCATCCAGCCAAAGCGGACCATCTGCAGCTGCGACGCATTCCATAGCTCGTCGTAGGTTTCGGCGCGTTCCAGTTGCGCCAGCGTATAAGTGGGCTCGCGCTTGTCACGGGCGTGTTCGGCCAGTGACTGCGCAGCCCACGGTTCGGCGCATTCGATGGAGTCATACGTGGGCGTGTACTTGACGAAGTTGACCGCCAGCTCACGCCAGATAATCAGCTCATTGAAATAGGAGTCGCGCGCCTTGGCCAGATGCGGCGACTGCTCAACCGCATCATTCACGGCGAGAGCAATCTCCAGCGGCCCGATATGGCCAAAATGCAAATACGGCGACATGCGGCTGGTGCCGTCAAGCTGCGGTTGATTGCGCGCCGTGTCATAGTTCGGCAGCACCTCGCGGACAAAATGCTTCAGCCGCGCCTGTGCCGCGTGCGCCCCGCCGGTGAAGCTCTCTACCGGCTCCACGCTGCGATCGAAGTCCTTCCACCCGGCAGTAATGTCGTCCTTCACCGGATAGCTGGCAAAGCTTTTGGGCCGCTGCCACGCGTGCCTTGCGGAGGGGTTTTTATGGGCGACCAGAAACTCCGGCAGCAATTTATAGAGTCTGGGCCGCAACACGTACGCCGCATACTGCGCCCGCTCAAACAGCTTGCTCGGCACGATGACGTCGGCATCGACCGTCCAGAAAGGAATTTTGACCCGCCGGGCAATGACCGTCCGCCATCGCTCGGGCTCGCGGCAGGGATTCTCATCGCCCACCAGAATCGCGGCATCCACCTCTTCCAGCAGCCGTTCGAGGGAGTTGTCCGGCGGCCTGCGCACAATAAACGAAATGTTGCGCCCATTCAGGTCTTCTTCAATGTCGCGCAGTCCCTGGTTCAGAAATACGTAGTGCCGCAGATTTGCGTTGGGAAAGTTTGAGATCGCAGAAAAGTAGACGAGCAGCGGCAGACCCAGTTCATTGGCCAGTTGCACGGCGCAATCCACAGCAGCGTTATTGCGGCCGCGTTCGGCGCGCTGCATCCAGTAGACGACGCATTTTCCGTCCGCCTTGGGCGCGCCCGGCCGGCGGATGGTAACGCGCGGATCAGCCGCCAGCGGCTGCAGGGCTGCCGGCAAATCATCAAGGCGCGGCTCAGATTGTTGGGGCGTGGTGTGCGTTCGATCTCTGGACACTGGGGCAGTGTACCGGAGCAACCGCCGTCCACGGAGGAGCGGATTTGGTCTCGTCGAAAGGCAGATTGCAGCCTGGACGTCTCTGCCACGAACCGGCTGCCATCGAAAACCCATCCATGGCGCGGCAATTCAGCATCCTACCGACCAGTCGATGCCGCATTTGTCATTCCGTCCCAATTCTTTCGCCGGTGTTTTTCTATTTGCGCTCTCGCTCGCCGTCTCCGCGGGTATCGCGCAGAACAGCGTCGTCATCTATCCAGAGGGTTTTAGCCGCGGCGTCGCCACGCTGAGCACGCCTGCGGGAGAGTTTGTCGCCTCCGGCGATATGCGCCAGGTGGTACATCCGAACGGAGAGGTCGAATCGTGGCTGGTCTTCCACTTCAAGGATGGGTCCATCGACTCCGACGACACGGTCTTCACGGAGAAGGGACGCTTCCGGCTGGTGCGCGATCACCACATTCAGAAGGGGCACTCATTCCCGCATCCGGAAGACACCACCATCGATGTTCCCGCAGGTACGGTGCGGGAGCTTGCGTCCGGCGGCGATGGCCATAAATTCACCGTCAAGCACGTGGATTTTCCCACGAACATCGCCAACGGGATGCTGACTACCGCCATCAAGAACATGCCGGATGCCGCGCAGGAAGCCGATGTCACCTATTACAGCGACGGGCGTTTGGTGCGGCTGAAGATCTTGCATGATGGCACCGGCAAATACTGGGTGGCACAGCGGCCGTTTGCGGCGAAGCGCTATATCGTCAAAATCAAGATTGGCGGACTGGCGGGCATGGTGGCGCCATTGATCGGAAAGCAGCCGCCCGATCTGCATGCCTGGTACATGGAAGGCGAGCCGCCGCTGATGCTCCGCATCGACAGCCAGCTTTATGCGCAGGGTCCGGTCTGGCGCTTTGAACTGGCGGGCCCCGCGTGGCATGCTGCTGACGCGCGTGGTCAATAGACTCGCGGACAGCAGCCCATCAATGGCAATCTCGATTCTCAGGAATCCGCTTTCCGCGGCCGGTTAGCGGGGCGACCCGCCCACGCTGAGATTGTGAATCATCGCCGCCAGCAATGCGGTGCGTGGCACCAGAGAGTCAAGCTCGATCGATTCATGGTCGGCGTGCGCCCCCTCGCCGCAGGCTCCCATACCGTCCAGCGTGGGAATGCCCAGCGCCGCGGTAAAGTTGCCGTCTGATCCGCCGCCCGTGCTTGCTTCTTCCAGTGCGATTCCCAGCCCGGCGGCAAGCGCCTTTGCCTGATGGAAAAGCTGCGCGATGGCCGGGGTGCGCTCCATCGGCGGACGATTCAGCCCGCCCGTGATGGTCAGCGTGCAGGCGCGATCCGTGGGGCGCAGCGCACGAAACATCCGCTCGATGCGCGCGGCATCTCTGCTGCGCGCAATGCGGACGTCCACGTCTGCTTCGGCGGCTGCGGCGACAACATTAACCCGCGTGCCGCCGCGAATCACGCCGGGATTGACGGTCAATCCGGTCTTCAGATCGGTAAATTCGGCGACGCGGAGCAGCAACCGCGCCAGCTCCAGCACTGCGGAGTGGCCCTTGGCGAAGTCCACGCCGCTGTGCGCTGCCACGCCGGTTACGCGCAGTGTGTAGTCGCCCACGCCCTTGCGCGCCGTCTTATACGCGCCCTGCGGGCCTTGCGCCGGTTCCAGCACAAAGACGGCACGGCAGCCTTGGGCCAGCTTCTCTGTGACCGGCCGCGAGACCGGACTGCCTACCTCTTCTTCTGAGTTGAGCAGTACGATGACCGGCGGATGCGACATTCCGGTGGCTTGCAGGGTCTCCATCGCGTGCAGCGCCATCACCACGCCGGCCTTCATGTCCAGCACGCCCGGCCCGTAGGCGCGACTCCTCGCCAGGCGGAATGGCATCCTCTTGAGCGTTCCGGCCGGCCAGACCGTATCCAGGTGGCCGAGCAGCATCACCGGCGGTGCGGATTTAGGAACGCCACGCGCCGGGAAGCGCAGCTCCAGCAGATCGCCAAACGCTTTCTGGCGATGGCGGCGAAGGGTCGCGCCCGCGGGCTGAAACCAGCCGGCCGTCAGGGTGCCCGCTGCGTCCACGGCTGGTTTATCGTCCGTGGGGGACTCGGCACAGACCAGTTGCTCCAATTGCTGGAGCAGCTGCGGACGACGTGTGCGGACAGCGCGTAACAGCGCCGGGATGGGCTTACTTTCTGGCACAATTTCCCTCAATTGGACTGCCCGCAATTTTTGCCGGGCAACAACACTTTACTCTCTCAACTGTGCGGTGCGAGACACGTGGTGTGGCAAATATGCGACACCGCACAGGCGGCGGGTCGCTCGTAAGATAGCGGACATCAGAGCTTTGCGGGCATTTGGGAGGAACTATTCCGCGCGACCTGCAGTTTGAAACCACCATCGCGGCCCCGGTGGAGTTTACCGGGATCGGGCTCCATAGCGGCGCGCCCGTCCATCTGCGGCTGCGGCCCGCGACGGCCGGAGCGGGGGTTGTGTTCCGCCGCACCGATCTCGATAACTTTGAGATCCCCGCGAACAGCCGCAACGTCGCCAAGGTCAGCTATGCGACCAGTCTGATGCGCCAGGGCGTGCTGATCTCCACCACCGAGCATCTGCTCTCCGCGCTGGTGGGCTATGGGGTGGACAACGTTCTGGTCGAGCTGGATAATCTAGAGCTGCCCATTCTGGACGGCAGCGCCCAGCCGTACATCGCAGCGTTCCGTGACGCGGGCTTGCGCCAGCAGCGCCGCCGCCGCGAATATCTGCGCGTGCGACAGCCCATTGAAGTCCGCGACGGCAGCAAATTTATCGGCCTCTATCCCGGCGAAGGATTCAGCATCCGGTACGCCATCGACTTTCCGCCGCCGATCGGGCGCCAATCGCTGGAACTGGAGCTGAGCAGCGCGGGGTATGCCGCGGAATTGGCAGCGGCGCGTACCTTCGGGTTTCGCGAAGACGAACAGATGCTGCGCGACATGGGGCTGATCCGGGGCGCGTCGGAACAGAACGCTATCATCCTGACGCACGCTGGGGTGCAAAACGGCCCGCTGCGCATGGAACGGGAATTTGTGCGGCACAAGGTTCTCGATCTGATCGGCGACCTGGCGCTGGCTGGCCATCGCATTCAGGGCCGCGTCGTGGCAGAGCGCGCCGGCCACGCGATGCATACTGCGCTGGTGTCGCGCCTGTTGCAAAACCGCTCCGCGTGGGACCTGGTGCATGCGCCGGCCGACCACCCGCCCGCCGAGGCACATGCGGCGCTGACTGCCGCGCACGCCTCCTGAGCGGGCCTGACCCTGTGCCGCTCTCTTCCGCATTTGTCGCGCTGGGCTCTAATCTTGGCGATCGCGCCGTCAATCTTCAGGCTGCGGTGGTTGCGCTGCGGGAACTGGGCGAAGTGCGTGCCGTCTCGCCAATTTACGAGACAGCGCCGGTGGGCTTTCTTGCCCAGCCGGATTTTCTGAATGCTGTCGCACTCCTTGGCACCGCGCTCCCCCCGGAAGGTCTGCTGGATGCGTTGCTTCACATTGAACGTAGCCATGGCCGCGACCGGCAGCATGCCGTTCCCAAAGGTCCACGAACGCTCGACCTGGATCTGCTGGACTATGATGGCCGGGTGCTTGAAACACCGCGGCTGACGCTGCCGCATCCGGAGCTTAAGAACCGCGCCTTCGTGCTGCGGCCGCTCCTCGATCTTGCGCCGGACTGGCGGCACCCGGTGTCGCATGCGACTGCGGCCGAGTTATTGCAGGCGCTCAAAGAGCGCGACGGCGGCCAGGCAATTCGTTTGTATCGGCCGATTGAATTGCTTTGAACGAATGACGGCCGATCCGATAGAGTGGCAGATATCCACGCAATCGCCGTCCACTACGCCAACGGAGGAATGACATGTTCGCCAGCCAGGATTTTTTTCGCCAGATCGATCAGCGCGTCGCCCGCTACGATCTGCTGCAGCATCCGTACTATCGCGCTTGGTCCGCCGGGGAACTGACAAAGGATGACCTGCGCGAATATGGATCAGAGTATTGGGCGCATGTGTCTGCTTTTCCGACCTATCTGAGCGCCTTGCACGCCAGCCTCGAGGATGCCGAGCTGCGCCGCACCGTGCTGCGCAATCTGGCGGACGAGGAAGGGATCGATGCGCCCGGCGGCCGGCCGCACAGTGACCTGTGGATGGACTTTGCGCGCGGCATGGGCGCCAGCGAGAGCGATGTTCGCGAACGGCAGTTGCAGCCCGAGACGCAGGCGCTGCTCGCAAAGTTTCGCGCGCTGATGACCGAGGGCACCAGCGCCGCTCTGGCCGCGCTCTACGCCTACGAGTCCCAGGTGCCGCGCATTGCGGAAGAGAAGGCCGCCGGTTTGCGCACGCACTACGGCGCTGACGACGCGACCTGCCGGTACTTTACCCTCCACCGCACGGCGGATGTTCATCACGCCGCCGTCTGGAAGGCTGCACTGGCGGAGCAACTCGCGACGGCGCCTGAGCAGGCCGACAAAGCACTCGACGCGGCGGAAACAGCGGCGCAGGCGCTGTGGACCGCGCTCGATGGCATGGAGCGGGAGCGGCTGGCGCGCACGGCTCACTAAATATTCTTCTGCCAACAAAAAAGCGGCTCCGCGCGGGAGCCGCTTCTTATTTTCCTCTTGCCACTGTTTTCTTGCTGTCATTCCCGCAGGGCATCTGCTTTTGTTTTTATTCCGCACTTTCAGAGGCACTCCGGCAGCGGCTAAGTGCCTTCGGCCCAGCCCGCCAGATACTCTTCCTGTTCCGGCGTCAGCTTGTCGATCTTGCAGCCCATTGCTTCCAGCTTCAAACGTGCCACGCGCCGATCCAGCTCATCCGGCACCGCGTAAACCCGCGGCTTCAGCGTTGCATGGTTCTGCACCAGGTACTCGGCGCTTAGGGCCTGGTTGGCGAAGCTCATATCCATGACCGACGCCGGATGTCCTTCGGCCGCGGCCAGGTTGATCAGGCGGCCTTCGCCCAGCAGGAAGATGCGGCGGCCATCCTTCATCAGATACTCTTCGACAAAGTCACGCGCGACGCGATGCGACGAGGACAGGCGCTCCAGCGCCGGAATGTCGATTTCGACGTTGAAGTGGCCGGAGTTCGCAACGACAGCGCCATTCTTCATGTGCTCGAAGTGTTCCTGCCGCAGCACACTCTTGTTGCCGGTGACGGTCACAAAGATGTCGCCGATCTTTGCCGCCTCCGCCATGCTCATCACACGATATCCATCCATTACGGCCTCAATGGCGCGTACTGGATCGATCTCCGTCACGATGACATCGGCGCCCATGCCGCGTGCGCGGGAGGCCAATCCCCGGCCGCACCAGCCGTAGCCCGCCACCACAAAGCGCGTGCCGGCCAGCAGAATATTGGTGCAGCGCACAATGCCATCCAGCGTGGACTGACCCGTGCCGTAGCGGTTGTCGAACATGTGCTTGGTCTGGGCATCGTTGACCGCGACGATTGGATAGCGCAGCACGCCTTCCTTCGCCATGGCGTGCAGCCGGACCACGCCGGTCGTCGTCTCTTCCGTGCCGGCAATCACGCCATCCAGCACATCCTTGCGCTTGGTGTGCAGCAGCGAGACCAGGTCGCAGCCGTCATCCATCGTCAGATGGGGCTTGTGATCGATGGCTGCCATGATGTGCGAGTAATAGCTTTCATTGTTCTCGCCCTTAATGGCGAAGGTGGAGATGCCGTAGTCGCGGGTCAGCGATGCAGCTACGTCATCCTGGGTCGAGAGCGGATTGGAGGCGCACAGTACGATGTCCGCACCGCCGTCGCGCAGCGTGATCATCAGGTTGGCGGTCTCCGTGGTGACGTGCAGGCATGCCGCAACCCGCATTCCCTTCAGCGGCTGGTTCTTGATGAACTCCTTACGGATGGTCTGCAGAACGGGCATCGACTGGTTGGCCCACTCAATGCGGCGCTTTCCGGAGTCAGCAAGGTCAAGATTCTTTACATCGCAGGGAACAGAAGCTGTGGCGGCCATAGAGTCCATTTCAGAGAGATTGGATTGGCGCGTCTGACGGGAGAGAAAGACACGCGGGGCAGCAGGAGAAGAATCTCCTTGCCTGGTCTAGGGTAGCATTCCGCTGCCGCGGCGGGAACGGTTTTGTCGGGGTCCGCAGGGGTGCGCGGTTATGGCTTGCGCGATTTCTGCCGTCGTTCTTTCGCCCATCCGGGTTTGACGGTTTGCCGCGCGCGGCCCAGCGCCAGCGCGTCTTCCGGCACAGTATCCGTAATGCATGAGGCTGCCGCAACATAGCTGTTCTTCTCGAGGGTCACCGGCGCTACCAGCGTGGCGTTGCTGCCCACAAAGACGCCGTCGCCGATCTGCGTGGGATGCTTTGCCGCGCCATCGTAATTGCACGTGATCACGCCGGCACCGATGTTGCAGCCGTCGCCGATCTCCGCGTCCCCCAGATACGCGAGATGGTTCGCTTTGGAGCCATCACCCAGCCGCGTTTTCTTCGTCTCGACAAAGTTGCCCACATGCGCGCCGCGGCCAATCTCACTCTGCGGGCGCAGATGGGCAAACGGTCCCAGCAACGCGCCCTCGCCGACCGTCGCCTGGTCCAGCACGCAGTGGTTGCGCACGAGGACGCCCGCCGCCAGTTTGCTGTCCTGGATGACGGAGTAGGAGCGGATGCGGCAGTCCTCGCCGATTTCGGTTTCACCCAGCAACTGCACAAAGGGTTCAATCACGGTATCGGCCCCGACGCGGACGGCGGCGTCAATCACGCAGGTCTCGGGCCGAAAGATGGTCACGCCGTTTGCCATCAGCCGCTTTGCGGTCTTCAGCCGCAGCGCGGCATCCAGCTGCATCATCTCGGCGATGGTATTCGCGCCCAGCACCTCGGTTGCCTCGGCGGTCTCAAGCGCCACCACGCGCTCGCCCACCGCGCGCAGGATTGCCGCCATATCGGTCAGGTAATACTCCGCGTGCGCATTCTCCGGGCTTAGCCGGCCGATATTGGCAAACAGCGGCGCCGTACGAAAGGCGTAGATGCCGGAGTTGATCTCGCCCGCGTGCAGGTCTTCGTCCCGCAGGGCCTTTTGTTCCACAATGGCGGCCACGTCCGGCTGGTCCGGCGCAGTGCGAAAGATGCGGCCATAGCCAAAGGGATTTTCCGGGCGAGCGGTCAGGATCGTCATGGCCGCGGATTGTTCCATGTGGAACACACGGATGGCCTCGATCGTCTCCGGACGGATCAGCGGCACGTCGCCGGAGAGCACCAGCAGATCGCTGAAACCTTCCACCGCCGGCCGCAGCATCTGTACGGCGTGGCCCGTGCCACGCTGTTCCATCTGCCGCACGAAGCGAACGCCGGTTGGCGCCAGCGCCTGCTCGACCGCCTCCGCCTGATGCCCGGTTACGACAAAGACGCGCTCCGGCGGGGTGCTGACGAGAACGGCATCCACCACATGGCGCAAGAGCGGCTTACCGCCAATAGAGTGGAGGACCTTGGCGCGCTTCGATTTGAGCCGCGTGCCACGGCCCGCCGCAAGAATGGCAACGGCGAATCGGCTGGCTTCCATCACGCAACCATCGTCTCATAAGCGGAATCGCCGGCCTGCCAGGTGCCAGAGGTAATCGAATTCAAGAAATATTTTTCAAAAACCGTATCTGAAA
>JAKAUB010000175.1 GCA_021827845.1 Acidobacteriota bacterium
CTCGGGCGCCGTGGTGAACGTAGCCACCCGCTCGGGCACGAACGAGTTCCACGGCGAAGCCTTCGACTACATACGGAATAACGACGTGGATGCGCGCAACTACTTCAATCCGCATCCGATTCCGATGTCAACCTTTAAGCGGAACAATCCCGGCGCCGATCTGGGCGGACCGGTCTGGATTCCACGCATCTACGACGGCCGCAACAAGACATTCTTCTTCGTGAGTTACGAAGGGCTGCTCCAGTCGCAGGGACTGACGATCAATAGCGGCGTCCCAACAAATGCCGAGCGGAGCCAGACCACCGATCCCATCATCCAGAAGCTGCTCACATTGGTTCCGCAGGCGAATGACGCAACGGGCACGCGCTACCTGGGCTCGGCAAGCTCTCCTGTGACTGTGGAGCAGTTCACTGGCGACCTGCTGCACAATCTGGGATCGAATGATCAGCTCCACCTTTACTACGCCTGGCAGCAGGACAAGCGGAACGAACCGACCCTCCCCGGCGAAACAATTCCGAATTTTGGCGATCATCGGACAGCACACCGTCAGATCGGAACCATCGTTGAGACGCATGTCTTCTCCTCAAACGTTGTCAATGAGGCGCGGCTGGGCTTCAACCGCATTGCCATCAGCTTCGATCCAAACTTTGTCGCAAACCCGGCGAGTTACGGAATCAACAATGGCATTCTTTCGAGCATTGGATTGCCGCAGATTACGGTCAGCGACATTGCGCTGAATTTTGGCGGCCCGGCCGGTGAACCGCAAGGCCGCTTCGACACCACATTGGTCTTGTCCGACAACGTCAACTGGCTGCGCGGTAATAATACGTTTAACTTCGGCGGTGAGTATCGCCGCTTTATCAATGACAACTTTAACCAGGACACCAGCACGTTTTTCTTTCCGACAACTGCCAGCTTCCTGGCGGATCAGGCGACACAGTTTACTGTCACGCCACAGGATGTTGTAAGCCGGATCTTTGTGAATTCGCTCGGCGTGTACGGTCAGGATGTCTATCGATTGAATGCCAGGCTGTCCGTGCAGCTTGGACTCCGGTTCGATTGGGATGGAACGCCAACGGAAGGCGAAAATCGCTTTGTCGGATTTAACCCCGCGACGGTCTCCCTCATCCGGGTGGGTTCGCCTGGCTACAATCACGTCTACAACGAAAATTACAACTTCAATCCTCGCGCAGGCATTATCTGGGATGTGACCGGCACCGGCCGCACCATTGCACGGGCCGGCTTCACCATTCAAAACGATCAGCCAATCACCAACCTGGTGACTGGACTTACCAGCAATCCGCCCTTCGCGAATCCGGTGTTCTATACGCCAACGCCCAGCACGCCCTACGTCAGCTTTGCCGATGCTTTCAACGCGGCGAAGAGCCTTCCGACACTGGCGCCCGGTAACGTCGCCCATAACTTCAGCGACGATTATGTGGAATCCTACAACTTCAACCTGCAACAGGATCTCCCCTGGGGTCTGGTTTCGCAGCTTGCCTACGTAGGAAGCCATGGCGTGCACCTGCGCCTGGCGCTAAACCAGAACCAGCCGATAGCGGGCGCGCGTCCCTACCCCGCGCTTTCACCGACAAGCCCGTACGATCCTGGAAAAGGCCTGGGCAATATTACGGAGTACGACAGCATTGGTAGTTCGCACTACAACGCACTCTGGGCCACGGTGACGCGGCGATTTGTAAATGGACTGGAATTCAATACTTCGTATACATGGGCAAAGTCCACCGATCTGAATTCTCTAAGTAGCCAGGGAATCATTTTGCAGGACAGCTATAACCCGGCGAGTAACTACGGACCGTCGGACTTCGATGTGCGGAACCGCTGGGTCTTCAGCGGAATTTATGCCGTTCCTTATGGACATAACCTGCTGACCAAGGGCTGGCAAACTTCTGCAATTGTGCAACTGCAGACAGGAAACCCTCTGACCGTAGATACCACCTCAGCGCTGAACGGCGTCATAGGTACCGTCCGTCCGGATGTTCTGGGCATTGTGCACACTGAAAATGTGAGGCTGGGAAGCGGCGCGATTCAATACCTGCCGCAGGCAATCTGTTACACGCCTACCGCGGGCTGCTTGTTCTCAAGCAACGGCCAGCACTTCGGCGACCTGCACCGGAACTCAATCTACGGCCCTGGCTTTGAAGATGTGGATTTCTCGTTGCAGAAGGACACAAATATCCGCCGCGCAATTCTGGAGGTTCGCGTGGATGCCTTTAACCTGCTGAACCATCCGAACTTTGGCCAGCCCATCAGCACGTTCTCAATCGGTAAAGGTACGGTGACCGCCGGGAACTTTGGCCGGATTGTGAACACGCGCTTCCCCGTAGGCGACGTGGGATCATCCCGGCAATTACAACTCGCCGGCCGCATCGAGTTCTAATCACCGCTGGAGCGAGAAAGCCCGGACGGATATCCGCCCGGGCCTCTTTCTTGTGTTGCAATTGCTTCTGCGTCTCGCTTCCGAATTGTCCTGCCGCGAGGGATCAGTTCATCGGCAGCGCAGGGAGTTTCCGTCATCCACTTCTACGCCAGCACAGCCGTCCTCTCACCGCGGACGGCCGGTGCCGGTGCGCCACTGCGCACGATGTATTCGATCAGCGGCCGCACATTGGCTGCCTCTGCCAGAAAAGCGTCGTGCCCATGGGTGGAGTGAATCTCGATGTAGTTGCATACCGCGCCTGCGTCCTGAATTCGTTCCGCGAGACTGCGCACATCCTCGGGAGGAAACAGCCAATCGGACGAGATCCCCGCTAAGAGAACGCGGGCTCGAATCCGCCCCAGAGCGGCCGATGCACTGGCATATCCGAAAGCAGGATCAAAATTATCCATCGCGCGGGTGATGGCAAGGTAGCTGTTCGCATCGAAACGGTCATTAAAGATGCGGCCCTGGTATTCGAGATATCCCGCGACGTCATATTTCCCTTCGGCCGTCGTGCGGGGATCGGCACCAGCGCGGTCTGGCTTGCGCGCAAACCGCTCATCAAACAACGCGGGAGATTTGTAACTGCAGGTCGCAATGCCGCGCGCTAACGCCAGGCCGCGTGTTGGTGGCTCGGACGCCGAGTATTGGCCGCCCTTCCATGCCGGGTCCAGCCGGATGCTCTCGCGCTGTAGATGATTCAGCGCCAGCCCCATTGCCGTAAGCGGAGCGGCGCCGACAGCGAAACAGCCGGCGACGCGTTCGGGATAATCAATGGCCCATTGCAGCGCCTGCATGCCGCCAATCGAGCCGCCCAGCACCGCACGCAGTTGCGTGATGCCGAGTGATTCGATCAGCTCTGCCTGAGCACGCACAATGTCGCGAATGCTGACGACCGGGAAGTCGGCGCCGTATGGCGCCCCGGTCTGGGGATTGATGGAAGATGGGCCCGTCGATCCGTAGCAGGAGCCCAAAACGTTGATCCCAATGACGCAATGCGTCTTGAGATCGAGCGGGTGGCCATCGCGAAACAGATCGGGCCACCAGTCAGCGACGCGTGCCGATCCGGTCAACGCATGACACACCAGAACGGCGTTATCGCGGCGCTCGTTCAGCGAGCCATAAATGGCATAATGCAGCGAGGCTGCGGCCAGTTCTGCGCCCGATTCCAGCGCGAAGGGGCGGCCACTGTTCAGTGCAAAGTCACCTTCGCGGAGAGGTTCAAGCGATGCAGTCTTCATCGGATACTCCCTATGCCGAGACCGGTTCATGTTTGCCGGCAGGAGACTTGATAAGCGCATTCTCAAGATCGGCAATGATGTCGTTGATATCTTCAATGCCAATCGAAAGCCGGATCAAGTTCGGCAGGACCCCTGTGGATTGCTGCTCTTCGCTCGTCAATTGCTGATGCGTCGTTGAAGCGGGATGAATCACCAGCGACTTCGCATCGCCGATATTTGCCAGCAAGCTGAAGAGCTGTAGGGAATCCTGGAATTGCTTGCCGGCTTCGTACCCACCGCGAATGCCGAAGGTCACAATTGCACCGGCGCCGTTCGGGAGATACTTCCTGGCGCGGGCAGCGTATTTGCTGCTGCTCAGGCCCGGGTAGTTTACCCATTCCACAGCCGGGTGATTTTCCAGAAACTTAGCAACGGCCAGCGCATTTTCCGCATGTCGCGGTACCCGCAGATGTACGGTCTCAATCCCCTGCAAAATCAGAAAAGCATTGAAGGGAGAAAGGCAGGCGCCGGTATCGCGCAGACCCTGTACCCGAGCTTTCAAGATGAACGCAAGGTTTCCGAAGGCGCCGGTGTAAGAGAGGCCGTGGTAGGAGGGGTCCGGTTCAACAAAGTCGCGGAATCGGCCGGACTTTGCCCAATCAAATTTGCCGCTGTCGACGATGACGCCGGCGATGCTGTTGCCGTGGCCGCCCAGAAACTTGGTGGCCGAATGGAGGACGATATCTGCGCCCCAGCGAATGGGATTGCACAGAATCGGTGAGGGAACCGTATTGTCGACGATGAGGGGCAGGCCGTTTTCATGGGCAATGGCCGCGAATTTTTCGAGATCGACAACATCCAGCTTGGGATTGCCCAATGACTCCGTGTAAATCGCCTTTGTCTTGCTGTTAATCGCCTTGCGCAGCCCGTCAAAGTCATCGGCGTCGACAAACCGTGTGGTGATGCCAAGCTTGGGCAGCGTGTAATGGAACAGGTTGTAGGTGCCGCCATAAAGCGACGTGGTGGAGACAATTTCATCGCCCGCACTGGCGAGCGTGAGGATTGCCAGCGTCTCGGCCGCCTGACCGGAGGCTGTCGCCAGCGCTGCGGCGCCGCCTTCGAGTGCGGCCACGCGCTTTTCCAGCACATCCGTTGTTGGGTTCATGAGCCGCGTATAGATATTGCCGAACTGCTGCAGGCCAAAGAGGGCGGCGGCGTGATCGGTGTTCTCGAACACGTAGGACGTCGTCTGATAGATCGGCACTGCTCGTGAGCCAGTGGCTGAATCCGCGGTTTGCCCGGCATGGACGGAAAGCGTGGCGGGCCGGTAGTTGGAAGTGGCGTCTGACATTGCAATCTCTCCAGAGGATGAAATTTTTTGGCACCAAATAAAAACCCGCGGGCTGGTTGCGCCGCGGGCTACTGAAATCTGGGAAGCTGGTAGGGAACTACCGGGTCATCCGCTTCTCCAGAAACAGCCGCGCGCGAACGCACATTGGCATTCGCATCGACATACAGGCGCTCTGAAGAGAGGAATTCATGACTGGAAATAGAACTACAGGATGGCTGGCTCATTGTCAAATCAGCCGTGTCCTGGAGGTCTTCCTCCCGAAGTGCTGGAAGCCTGCCGGCCAAGGGTTGCGCTTGCTGCCGGATGCGGCGCTTCACACCAGCGCGTGCTCGCCAGTCTCCCGCAGCCGGCTTGCGATTGCGGCAGCCAGCAGGAATGCGAGCGACACCGAAGAGAGCGCCAGGGCTATGCCGTGGGCTTCGGCGAGAGCTCCGATGATCCAGGGTGCCGCGGCGCCCAGAAGCCGCCCGATGTTGTAGACCAGTCCCATCGCCGTGCCACGCAAGGCGGTGGGGAAGACCTCGCTGGCGATGACAGTAAAGCCGCTGAAAAAGCCGGTGCCAAAAAATCCCACCACCGGCCCGAGCACGAGGAGCATCGTTGTTCCTGGAACGCGAGCGTAAATCGGGACGAGCAGGGCAGCGACGATCAAAAACGCGATGTAGGTTTTTTTGCGGCCGAAGCGATCCGCAAGATAGCCGAACGCCAGATAGCCGCTGAACGTTCCGATCTGCATGAACATGGTCCACCAGGACGCCCGTACCACGCTCAGGCCGCGGCCTCCCTGCGCGATGGGCAACGAGAGAAATCGCGGAATCCACGTAAACAGGCCCCACCAGGCAAACAGGGAAGCAGCATTCATCGTTGTCGTGATGATCGCCGCACGCGCCAGGCCGCCGTGCAGCAGCGGGCGCAGTGACCGCGGCCTGGGGTTCTCCCGCCAGATCGCGGGTTCTTTCACATAGCGGCGAATCCACAGCGTGACCAGCGCCGGCAGCACGCCGACAAAAAATACCGCGCGCCATCCCAGCCAGGGCAGCACGACCGCAGTCACGCCCGCGGCCAGCGCATATCCCACGGCCCAGGCGGCTTGAGCAATACCGATCGCCTTGGCACGATGCGCATCGGGCCACGTCTCTGCGACCAGCGCGCCGCCCGCCGCCCATTCGCCACCGATGCCCAGCCCGAGCAGCACGCGAAAGACAGCGAGCTGCGTCGTCGAGTGGGCAAGCCCGCAGCATCCGGTAAATACGGAGTAGAGCAGCATGCTCGCCGTTAGCGCGCGGGCGCGGCCGATGCGATCCGCCAGCCAGCCGAAGAAGACGCCTCCCACGGCTGCGGCGATAAGGGAGAGCGTGATGAGGAGGCCCGCCGTGGTCTCGCTCATGTGCAGATCGCGCTCAAGATCCGTAAGGACGAGCGAGAACAGCATCATGTCCATGCTGTCCAGCATCCATCCGAGGGAGGTGGTCAGCAGCGCGCGCTTCTGGTCGGTAGTTGCCCCCGTCAGCCAGCGAAGCGGCAAACATGGCCTCCTGCGGGACGCGATCGTTGATCCCGTCCGGCGATGCAGTTACTCGACGTGATAATTCGGTGCTTCGCGCGTGATGATCACATCGTGCACGTGGCTTTCACGCAGACCCGCATTGGAGATGCGGATAAAGCGGGCATTCTGCTGCAGGTCAGGAATGCTGCTGCACCCGAGATAGCCCATCCCGGAGCGAAGGCCGCCGACCAGCTGATACACCATGGCCTCGAGCGGTCCGCGATAGGGAACGCGGCCTTCGATGCCTTCCGGTACGAACTTGCCCAGCCGGTTCTGCGCATTGGTTTCGCGGGCGGTCAGCGTGCCTGTAGACTCCGCCATATCGCGCGAGCTCTGAAAGTACCGCTCGCTGGACCCCTGCGCCATGGCAGAGAGCGAACCCATGCCGCGGTACGCCTTGAAGGATCGGCCCTGGAACAGGATCGTCTCGCCCGGACTCTCATCCACGCCGGCAAACAGTGAGCCAATCATCACCGAGCTGGCGCCGGCTGCGATGGCCTTGGTGACATCGCCGGAATACTTCACACCGCCGTCGGCGATGATGGGCACGCCGCGCTTTCCTGCCGCGCGAAATGCCTCTGAAATTGCGGTGATCTGCGGCATGCCGGCGCCAGTTACCATGCGTGTCGTGCAGATAGAACCGGGGCCGATTCCAACTTTGATCGCATCGGCGCCTGCGTCGATCAGTGCCATTGCGCCTTCATAGGTGGCGACGTTTCCGGCCATCAGGTCAATGTCGGGGAACTTCTGCTTGACGAGCTGCACCGCTTCCAGCACGCGGGAGGAGTGGCCGTGTGCAGAGTCGATCGCCAGCGCATCCACCCGATTGCGGACCATCTCAGCGGCGCGCTCAAGAAAGTCGCCAGTCGCGCCGATGGCCGCGGCCACACGGAGACGGCCCTGCGAGTCCTTGGCGGCATTGGGGTATTTCAGCTTCTTCTGAATGTCCTTGACGGTGATCAGTCCCTTGAGTTCGTACTGATCGTTGACCACCAGAAGCTTCTCGACGCGATGCCGGTGCAGAATCTGCTCCGCTTCCTGCAGCGTGGTGCCGACCGCTACGGTGATCAGATTCTCCCGGGTCATCACCTCGCCGACGGGGATGTCTGTGCGCGTTTCGAATCGCAGATCGCGGTTGGTCAGAATGCCGACCAGCTTCTTATTTTTCGTAACGGGAACGCCGGAGATTTTGTAGCGGCGCATCACATCGAGCGCTTCTGAGATCGGCTGCTCCGGCGCAATCGTCACCGGGTCCACGATCATGCCGCTCTCCGAGCGTTTGACCTTATCAACTTCCGCCGCCTGCTGCTCAATCGACAGATTGCGGTGAATCACGCCCATTCCACCCTGTTGCGCCATCGCAATGGCGAGGCGAGACTCGGTGACGGTGTCCATGGCAGCGCTTAACAGCGGCGTGTTCAGCGTGATGTTGCGGGTCGCGTGGGTCTGGGTGCTTACCTGGCCGGGAACAACGTCGCTATAGGCTGGCACCAACAGGACATCATCGAATGTGAGGGCTTCGGGAACCGGAATCTCGATCATAGGCCGGATCCGGCGGGATGCGTGGGCATCGGAAGAATAGCCATAATCTATTGTATGGTTCCCCGATTGCCGCGTAAACCGGGGAGGCAAAGCGTGCATCGGCTGCGCTCGATCCCTTGATAAACTGGAGTTTCCTTATGTTCGAAAACCTCTCCGAAAAGCTCCAGCGTGCATTTAAGAACCTTCGCGGCCAGGGAACCATCTCCGAGGAGAACATCGGCGAAGCTCTGCGCGAAATCCGGGTTGCTCTCCTTGAAGCGGACGTCAACCTGAACGTCGTTAAAGAGCTCATCGAGCACATTCGCGAAAAAGCAATCGGTCAGGAGGTTCTGACTGCGCTCTCGCCCACCGAGCAGGTGATCAAGATCGTCCGCGACGAACTGGTGGCCCTGCTGGGCACCGATACGGCGCGCTTCCGCTTCGCCTCGCAGCCGCCCACGGTCATCCTGATGGCCGGTCTGCAGGGTTCCGGTAAAACGACGACATCCGGCAAGCTGGCGGCATGGCTCAAGAAGGGCGGTCACCGTCCGCTGCTGGTATCTGTCGACGTCTATCGCCCCGCTGCCCGCGAGCAGCTGCAGATCGTTGCCAAAACCATTGGCGCGAAAATCTATGAAGGCGATCTGAAGGGCGAAGAGCCCGGAACGCCGCTGGTCGAGCGGCTGGCGAAGGAGGCGCGGCGCGAGGCCGTCATCTCCGGCTGCGACGTGATGATTGTCGATACAGCCGGCCGGCTGCACATCGACGACGGCCTGATGGGAGAAATGCAGCGCCTGAAGTCGCTGCTCAATCCGCAGGAGATTCTGTTTGTTGCCGACGCCATGACCGGCCAGGATGCCGTGCGCTCCGCGAAAGAATTCCACGACAAGCTGGCGCTCACCGGCTCCGTACTGACCAAGATGGACGGCGACGCCCGCGGTGGTGCCGCACTCTCCATCCGGCACGTAACAGGGCAGCCTATCAAGTTCATCGGCACCGGCGAAAAGCCGGAGGCGTTTGAGCCGTTCCATCCCGACCGCATCGTGAGCCGCATCCTCGGCATGGGCGACATCATGACGCTGATCGAGCGGGCGGAAGAGACGCTGGATCGAAAGAAGTCCGAGGAGTTCGCGCGCAAGGCGCTGGCCGGGGATGGTTTTTCGCTCGAGGATTTTCGTGAGCAGCTGCGGCAGATCAAGAAGATGGGATCGCTGCAAAGCATTATGAAGATGCTGCCATCCGTCGGACCGTTTCAGGGAATGCAGCAGGCTGCCGGCAACGTGGACGAAAAGCAGTTTTCGCGGGTGGAGGCGATCATCAACTCCATGACGCAGGAAGAGCGGCGCAATCATGAGATCATCTCCGGCAGCCGCCGCAAACGGATCGCGCGCGGATCCGGCACCAGCGTGCAGGAGGTCAATCAGCTCCTGCGGCAGTACGCGCAGATGCGCAAGATGTTTAAGTCCATGGGCAAGGGCGGAGCCGTGCAGCGCCGCCTGATGGGCTCCCTGGCGAACCTGCGCGCCGGACGATAGCGCCGTGTCCCTGCAGGAGACGCTGGACGCAATCACGGAGCGGACCCGCTCCCTGGTGCAGCCGGAGCGGCTGGAACCCGGCGAGCGCGCCATTGCGGAACTATTCGCCGCCGGCATTGAACAGCGCATTTTGAAGCCAGGTACGCGGGCGCCGGAGTTCGCACTGCGTGAGGCGGGCGGGCAAATTGTCCGCTCCGCCGATCTGCTTGCGCTTGGCCCGCTGATTCTCAACTTCTTTCGCGGACGCTGGTGCCCTTACTGCATGACAGAGCTGGACGCGTGGCGCGAGCTCTTCCCGGAGATGCGGTCCCGCGGCATCATGCTGGCCGCCATTTCACCGCAGACCGAGCATCAGGCGGACCTGCTGGCCCAGCAGCACCCGCTGCCTTTTCCGGTGCTGAGTGATCCCGGCCTGGTCATTGCGGAGCAATTCGGCTTGGTGTATCCGGTCCCTGAATATCAGCAGCGCCACTACCGGCGCATGCTCGTGAATGTGCCTTTCATCAATGGCGATCCATCCTGGCGGCTGCCACTGCCGGCGACGTTTGCAATTGGGCCCGACGGAGCCATCCTCTTCGCGGAAGCGCATGCCGACTTCCGCGTGCGCCCGGAGCCTGCCGATGTATTGGCGGCCATTGTTCGCTCCTGAGGCGCAGCCGTCCTGTTCTTCAGGCTGTCGTACGCGCGGGCGGTTCCAGCCGATAAAACGGGTGCCACTGCCCGGTGCGGCTCCAGATTTCTTCATGGGTATAGACAAAGCCCAGTCGAAGCAGAAGCGCCTTCGAATTGGCGTTCTCAGGATGGTGGGCCGCAGTCAGCGCGCGCGCGTGCACATTTGAGAAAGCGTAGCCGACGACAGCGCGCGTTGCTTCTTCTCCCAGTCGTGCGCCCCAGAGTGGCCGCGCCACATGAATACCCATCTCCAGGACACCGGCCTCGTCGTGAAAAGGCTTCAGTCCACAGCAGCCTGCGAAG
>JAKAUB010000001.1 GCA_021827845.1 Acidobacteriota bacterium
GCGATGCAGCGGGCAATGCCGATCAGGATCAGCCCGCGCATGTATGCCGGCTCTCCACGCAGAAAAAGGACCGCGAGACCGAACATCAGGATGGGACCGACCAGCCAGTTCTGCACCAGAGAAAGAGTGAGGACGCGCCAGTTGCGGAACACCTCATGCAGCTTGTCGTACCGCACCTTCGCCAGCGGCGGAAACATCATCACAATCAGCCCGATGGCTATGAGAATGTTGGTGGTTCCGCGCTGAAAACTGTTCACGAAGGTCGCAGAGCGCGGATCGAGATGTCCGATGGCGACGCCAATCGCCATCGCAAGGAATATCCAGAGCGTCAGATAGCGATCGAGAAACGATAGCTGCTTCCGTCCCGCTGCTGGGGAACAAGGTCTCTCTGCGAATACTGTCGCCATCATCGGACCTCGCAGCATGCGGCCGGGATTGTTTGTGGCAGCGGCGCGCCGCCCAGTCCGTATCGGGTGGGAGCGCAGCATGCGCGGTTGAGGCGCGCAACGTCGGCTTGCATCGCGCGATCTTCATGGATTTGTTTCAGGGTGAGTTGCAGAATCTGTTCGGCGCCGGAATCAGTCAGCGCCGCAATTTTGTAGTGCATCCACTTGCCGTCGCGGCGCGCGTCCACCAGCCCGGCAGCGCGCAGATAGGCCAGATGGCGGGAGATTTTCGGCTGCGGCAGTCCAAGAATCTCCACCAGATAGCAGACACACACTTCCTGATCGGCCATCAGGTTCAAAAGGCGCAGGCGCGTAGGGTCCGCCAGCGCTCGAAAGAGCGGTAGAAGATTCGTCGATCCCTGTCGAGGCATACTTAAATATATACGCCTTGACGAATATGTATGCAAGGAATAGATTCGGGTATGCAGATGTGTAATCGAGGAGGCTTCAAATGCCAGAGCAAATCATCGATCGAGTGCAGCAAAAATATGGGGCCGTGGCGAGCAGCACGCTATCCAGCCGCGATGCCGGCGTGAAGGCGGTAGCAGAGGCCTTCGGCTACTCTGCCGATGAGCTGGCCTCGATTCCGGCCGAGGCCAACATGGGTTTGTCGTGCGGCAATCCGCTGGCGACTGCCAATCTGCGGCCGGGGGAAGTGGTCGTCGATCTGGGATCCGGCGGCGGCCTGGATGTCTTTCTGGCTGCGCAGAAAGTAGGCCCGGGTGGCAAAGCGATCGGCATCGATATGACGCCGGCAATGATCGACCGCGCGCGGGCGAATGCCACTGCCGGGGGCTACACCAACGTGGCGTTTTACCAGGCTTCCATCGACCAGCTGCCCTTGCCGGACGCCTCCGCCGACTGCGTCATCTCCAACTGCGTGATCAATCTGGCTCCTGACAAATCGGCCGTGTTCCGCGAAATATTCCGCGTCCTCAAGCCTGGAGGCCGTCTCGCCATCAGCGATATCGCCCGCAAACAGGATCTGCCTCCGGCCATTGCTTCCAGCCTGGCAGCGTACGTCGGTTGCATCGCCGGTGCGCTCTCGTTCGAGGAGTATCGAGCGGGTCTCCGCGCCGCCGGTTTTGAGCACGTCACCATCATCGAGAGCGGTTCAGATTTGAATGCCTATGCGAAGGTGGAAAACCAGTCCGGCTGCTGCTCGCCTGCCATGGGGGAGCCGAGCTGCTGCGGTTCCGTCCCAGAGAAGAAGTCCTTGCATGCCGATCTTGCGCAGTTGCTGGCGTCCTATGACGTCAATCAGGCGGCGGCGAGCGTCAAAGTCTTCGCGCTGAAGCCAGCATCCGAGGCGGCGGCAGCCACAGCCTGCGCTGGGGACTGCCGATGCTGAAAGTCATCTTTGCCTGCATTCACAACGCCGGACGTTCGCAGATGGCGGCCGCATTTTTTAACCAGATGGCGGATCCCGCGAAGGCCCATGCTGTTTCAGCCGGAACAGACCCGGCTGCGCAGGTGCATCCTGAGGTGATGGCCGTCATGCGAGAGCTGGGCATTGATCTCACGCAAGCAACGCCCCAAAAACTGACAGATGCGCTTGTGCAGGACGCCTCTCTGCTGATCACCATGGGCTGCGGGGAGCAGTGCCCCTATGTCCCCGGCCTGCGGCGCGAGGACTGGGCGCTGCCCGATCCGAAAGGTTTGCCGCTCGAGAAAGTTCGCGAAATCCGCGACGTTATTCTGAGACGGGTCGCTGACCTGATTGCGCAGGAGGGCGTGGCGATATCAAGCGGAAGTGTTGCTTCCGCCTGATCCGAATTCGCCGCTTGCTCAGGGAAGTTTTTCGGCGAGGATATCGATCTGCTCGATCTGTGGCGCAGTGCTGAACAGTTCTTCAGCGCGAGCGAAGAGGGCTTTGGCAACCTCTCCGGTCATGTGGGCCTGGCGGCCGGCTTCATCGTCGAACGTGTCGAAGATGCCAAACTTGCGCGGCCCGAAGCGGAGCGCAAACCAAGACCGGGTTCCAGACTCTCCACGCACTATTGCAACCGCATCGCGTAGAAACTTCTCCACTTCATGCTCTTTGCCGGGACGTGCTTCCAGCGTTGCCTGCAGGGCAAACTTTGCCATTGTCGAACCTCCGAGCCGTTTAGATGCTGGAGGAATGCCGGTCAGACTCTTTTGCCAGCCGGATTCCCCGGTTCGGTTGCGTCCGCCAAACAAAAAGCGTCGCCAGAAGGATAATCAGCAAAACCCAGGCGCTGCCCTCTGGTCCAGTCGCCCCGCCGCTGACGAGGATCGACCCCGAAGGGTGCGCTGTCATCAACCGGCCAGCGGAGACTAGTCCACTGTCCGGCGTGCCATACAGGTAGGACTGCGACCAGTCCCACGCAGCGTGGAAGCCAATGGCCCACCATAAATGGCCCAGCCGCCAAAGGCTCAGCGAGAAGACCAGCGCGATCAATGCAGCCGAGAGCAGACCGATGGGGCTTTCGCCCGGATTGCCGCGATGGATGCCGCCAAACGCAAGCGCCAGAATGACGGCCGCCGGCCAGAAGCGGATGCCGCGCGCCAGCGTGAAGAGCAAGTACCCGCGCAACAGCAGTTCTTCCAGCAGGCCGACAAATAGAAAGCAGATGCCCCAGGCGAGCGCATATTCAATTGCCGTGGCGGCAGGCAGCGGCGACGGCGTCAGCGTCAGGTGATGGGTGGCGCGAAGAATCTCCACCAGCAGGGAGAGGAACGCGAACCCACACAGCAGGCCGACGAAAAACTGTCGCGCCCGGTCGGTGCCGGCGAGGCCATAGAACGTGAAGCGGTGCCCCTCAACCTTGCCCATCAAGGCCGTGGCGATCAGGACAAGCAGCAGCGTCACGCCTTCGCTCAGGATGAAGATGGCGGGCCGCAACTCGGCCCCTTTGGCCGGCGGAGCAATATGCCGGTGCACCATAATGGCGTGGACGAGTAATTGGAGCGGTACGGCCAGCGCAGCAAAAATGGCGACAAACAACAGAATGCTCCAGCCCGCGCGGAGTCCATCCGGACCGAAGAAAATCGCAGATTGGTGCTTTGCCGGGCTTCCTGGCGAAAATTCCGGGGATGGATGTGACGCAGGCTGCTGGGTTTCCATAGGCTCCTCAACACGCAGGATGCAGAACTCGCTCCTATCCTACGTGGGTGAGGGGCCTATGCGGCTGAAATTGATCGTGGAATATCTAGCGGTCGGTCTTCAAAAATGTACCCTCGCGCAGCTCTTGAAAGGCCTGCTGCAGCTCCTGCTGGGTGTTCATGACGATTGGCCCGTACCAGGCGACGGGCTCCTCCAGCGGCTTGCCGGAGACCAGCAAAAAGCGCATGCCATCGTCGCCCGCCTGAACCGTCACCGAGTCGCCACTGTCGAACAGCACCAGAGAGCGGTTTTCAACGTCCGCTGGTGGTGCGGTGTCAAACCAGCGCGCAGGCTCCGTGGGCACGGCCAGCGGTTCGCTGGCATTGCAGAACTTTCCCGAACCGGCGAACACGTAGGCAAACGCGTTGCGGACCGTCTCTACGGGGATCGTCTTGCGCTTGCCCGGCGGGATGGAGACATCGAGATAGATGGGGTCGGCGGCCACGCCCTCGACCGGACCTTTTTTGCCCCAGAACTCCCCGGCCACCACGCGCACATGCGTACCGTCATCGTCGGTGGCGTTCGGAATTTCGCCGGCCTTGACCTCCTGATAGCGCGGCGCCGTCATCTTCATGGACGAAGGCAGATTGCCCCATAGCTGAAAGCCATGCATGCGGCCGGTGGCGTCACCCTTGGGCATCTCCTGGTGAATGATGCCGCTGCCCGCTGTCATCCACTGCACATCGCCCGCGCCAATGGCGCCTCGATTGCCCAGGCTGTCGCCATGCTCGACTGTCCCCGCCAGCACGTAGGTGATGGTTTCAATGCCGCGGTGCGGATGCCAGGGAAAGCCGGCCAGATAGTCCTCGGGAATGTCGTTGCGGAAGTCATCGAGCAGCAGAAACGGATCGAACTCCGCGGTCTTGCCGAAGCCAAACGCGCGCCGCAGATGCACACCGGCTCCTTCACGGGTGGGCTTCGCGGTGATGAGCTGCTTCACGGGCCGAATGGACATAGCATGCCTCCCTGGGTGGTTTCGTGGCATCACTTTAGATTCTATGAACGAGCAAAAGGTGCATTTGTGGCATTCGTGCGAACCGGACCTCTTTCGACGGGGAATCACAAGACGATCAGCTTTCAATCGCTTCGAATCCGCACTGCATTAGATATTGAAAGGTCCCGTCATAGAGGCTGGATGTGCGCGTAGGGTCCGTGGCGGATCCGAGGGGGACAAACAGCACCATGCCTTGGCGAGCTCGCGTCAAGTTCACCCGATAGGCATTTCTCAGATAGTTTTGTCGAACAGGGTTGGCAACCCGCTGCCAGCGTGTTCCTCGGAAAGCCTGATACTGCCAGTCAGCCCCATTGTGGTGGTAGTCGCCGTCCCAACAGACACCGGTCCAGTCAAGCTCCAGCCCCTGGACAGTGAACTCAGTAGCTACCTCCTCCAGATACAAGGACGAACGAACGTCTTGATGATCATTGAGGAACCATTTCGCGGGGTCCGTATCCACTTCGATGAAGACACCCTCCGGACGGAGACGCATGGCTCCCGAGGATGCAACGAGCCCGGTTCTCTCTGATCCGCGCGCCTGTTCGCGCAACCAGCGCCTCGCTGTTTCAAGATTTCGCGTGAGCTTTATGGGATAGACGGACCGAATCTTCTGGTACGCTGCGCGAGCTGCCAATGGATCGTTCGCGATGACCCGATCAATGAGGTGTGACAAAGACTCGGCTCGGAATGACCGGATTGAGGAGGCAAGGTGGAGTCGAGCATCTAGCTTGGCCTTAGCTTGAATCGATGAAAAATTCAGGTCGTCACGAATTGCCTCATTCTGATCGACAAGACGCGGCGAGAAGTGTATCTGCCAATCCGTGAAATTTCGGGTTAGAGCCAGTAACCACTCCGTAATTCCTGCCTCGCCGGTATTTATCTCTTGGCCCTCCCCGATGAGGCATACTACCGTGCACCAGTCTTCCCGTCGGTTCATGACACTGAGGAGAAATTCAGGTTCGGACATATTGAATCCCGGTCGCCCGCGCTTTCGCTGCATAAACAATCCGGTCTGGTGCTGGCTCCAGGCTCGCTGAGCTTCATCGAAGATGACAACCTTTTCGAGCGGAGCGTCGGAACTCTGCAAATAGTCATCGCGGAAGTGATGTACGTTTTGGATGAAGCTTCGCACGCGACGCGCTGCTGTAGCCTTCGAAATTCCTTCGCGCTTGGAACTGTCGCGTGCAAGTGCCTCCCTCAAAACATCCACGAGTGGGCCATTTCCCGAAAGAAAGACGGCATGCTCGTCGGCATCGTTGGCTGCTAGACGCGTCGCTAGATTGAGGCCCGCGAGCGTCTTGCCGGAGCCAGGCACCCCGGTAATGAAGACAATTGCTTTCTTCGATAATCGTCGGCATTGCTCAGCGATTGCGACAACACATTCGGTGGTATCGGTAAGGTTAGTTGCGTCCGCATCATATCGGGAGATATCCCGAACTTGATGGGTCGCGTACAAGACCGAAGCCGCTTCAATGATGGTGGGGGTGGGCTTGTACCCAGCAGAGACCCACTTCTCGACATCGATCTCTGGGAATTCTGAAGCGGTGCAAGCACTTTGAACAACGGACACAAGCCCTTGCTCATTCACGATGATGGGAGTAGCGACGCCGTCTGGTGCGAATACCACTGGATGGGTAGTACTTCCTGAGAATGCAGGCAGAATGACGACGGGGATAATGGGGAGGCAATGGCTGCCTTCATGAAAGTTTTTGAGATCGAGCGCGTAATCGTGGACTTGCAGGGATGCACCACTGCTGTCTGTCGTCGAGCCAGTCTTAAACTCCAGCACGAAGACGATTCCTCGCATGAGGAGGACGCAATCGGCGCGTTTCCCCATCCGGGGGATGTGGACTTCGAAAAATATGTAACCTTCCTGCCATTCCGAAAAGCAGTGTCGCAGGATTTCAATTTGTTCCAGCCAAGCCCAACGCTGAAGTTCTTCGAGTGCGTGGTGGTGATGCGCAGCCAGTGTCCCGAGGATTTGATTCGAGTCCTCGCGCAGGAAACGGCTGGCGGATGACTGATAGTAAGCGTCAATCGGCATTCATATCCCGTCCCAGAGTATTTACAAGCTACCATCCGCCCATTTTGGTGAGCCGACTGGCGTGAGTGTTGATGCATCCGCCGCATCCTCACTTGACACATCCCTCTTGCCCGGCCATCCTAATGAATTCACCCCAATGCGGGTTTTTTGAAAGGGAGCGGCCGCCGAAGTGCACGTGCGCGTCTTTTATCACGACAAATGTTTTGACGGCGCCTGCTCGGCCTCGCTGTTTGCCCGCTTTCATCGCGAATGCATCGCTCCGCAGGCGACCTACGAGTTCTGCGGGCTGGTGCACCGTGCGGGCGCGCTGTTTGACGAGCGCGCGTTTACCGGCGATGAAAATGCCATCGTCGACTTCAAATACTCGCCGTCGCCGGCCATTACCTGGTGGTTTGACCATCATCTGAGCGCGTTTCTGACGCCTGCCGATCACGCTCACTTTCTCGCCGGGCAGCAGGACGCGGCTACCAAGAACAGGAAGTTTTACGATCCGGACTACATCTCCTGCACCAGTTTTCTGGCGCACATCGCGGCCACGCGCTTCGGCATGGATGTCGCGCCGCTCGCAGACCTGATCCGCTGGGCCGACATTGTGGACGGCGCGTTGTATGAGAGCCCGGAGGCTGCGGTGGAGATGGCGGAGCCAGCCATGAAGCTGACCATGGTGATTGAATCGGCAGAGGATCCGCAGTTTATGCCGCAGCTGATCCCCTGGCTCACCCGGATGAGCTTCGCCGAGATTCTGGAGCAGCCGCTGGTCAAGGACAAGCTGCCGGAACTGATGAAGCGGCATGAGCAGGCGCTGGCGCTGATTCGCGAGCGGTCAAGCTGCGAGCGCGGCACCATCTACTTTGACATTACGGACCATCCGCTCGAGGGGTACAACAAGTTCATCCCCTACTATCTGCACCCAGAAGCGACCTACAGTGTCGGCGTTAGCCGGTCGAGCTTCCGCACCAAGATTGCGGTGGGCACCAATCCCTGGACGAAAAAGCCGGCCGACCAGATGCACAATCTGGCGGCGATTTGCGAGCGGTATGGCGGCGGAGGCCACGCCCGCGTCGGGGCTATCTCCTTTCCGCGCGAGAAGGATGACCTGGCGCGCGTCGCCGCCGGCGAGATTCTGGAAGAGCTGCGCGGCGATGTGCCTGCGATTGCGGGATCGGTCGGCTGCCAGCCTGCGGTGTGAGAGCTCTGACCGGGTCGGCATTTTGTCACATCGGGTGCAAATGCAGCGCCAACAAACCCATCCTGAAAGTAACCAACCCCTCAAATAATTTGCTGGCTTTTTCTCCTTCTTCTGCCGAAGAATAGGGAAACGTTCTAAATCACAGGCCAGATCGTTTCGGGGGTTCTGCGGGAACCAGCTCGTCCGTGGTGCGTCCGAAGGCCGAAGGATACAGAGTGCGCGAACTGTTCCCCCTCCGTGCCAGCGAGCCAGATGCCCTTTGGCCGCTCCCAGCTCCGAAGCCTCCTCGTGGTGGCCTGCCCGCGTTTGTGGAAGCGCTGCAGGTGGGCGTTCTCTTTGGAGCGCTGTGTGCGCTGGGGCGTCCCTTCGTCCACGAGTCCCACCACATTGCCGCGTTCTGGCCGGCGGATGGCGTTCTTCTGGCCTTGTTGCTGCGCCGGCCGATACGCTACTGGCCTCGCATCCTGCTGTTCGCATGGCTGGCGGATGCTGTCTCTGTTCTGGCCCAAGGCGGCTTCGTTTCCATGGGCTTGATTCTCGCGGGCTGCAATATGGTGGAGGTGATGCTGGCGGCCGTTGTCCTGTGGCGCGGCCTGCAGGCCTACCGGGATGTAGCATCGCCGCGGTTCATGCTGCTTTTTGTGGCGGCTGCCGGTCTGGCCGCCCCGGCTCTCTCCGGGCTTCTGGCGGCAACCTATTATTCACTGGCGTTTGGGGTCCCGGTTACGGCCGTCTTCCTCAGGTGGTTTCCGTCGTATGCGTTCGGCATGATGCTGATGACGCCGTTAACGCTGGCATTGATGGATCCCGCGCTGCACAAACGGTTCTCGCGCCGCTACATTTTCCGCACACTGGGCGCGTTCCTCTCCATGCTCGCGTTTTGCCTCGTGATCTTTGACCAGAACCGGTACGCAGCCTTCTTTGGTCTGGTGCCCCTGTTGATGATCGCAATGTACCAGGTGAGGATCGCCGGCACGGCGATCCTATGTTTTGAATTTGTTGCCATCGCATCCCTGTTTACGCTGCACCAGCACGGGCCCTTCTGGCTGATGGGTGCAGGGGACCTGGCCAAAGCCGTCCTGCTGCTGCAATGCAGCGGATTTCTGATGATCCTGTGGATCTTCCCGCTGGCGGCAACGATGGACCGGCAGCGAAAGCTGCGCGTCGGTTACGCCCTGGGGATGCGCCGCTACCGGCTGCTTGCGGATAACTCCCGCGACATTGTCGTGGTGGCGACGCTGGAGGGACGGCGCATCTACGTCTCCCCGGCGGTGGAGGACGTGCTGGGCTGGCGGCAGGAGGAGTGGTTAAACCATGACGCCACAGATACCATGCATCCGCATGACATCCCTGCGTTTCAGCGGATGCTGAAGGGGCTGACGCAGGGCATCGACCGCAGCAGCTTTCGCTACCGGACACGCCACCGCAAAGGCCACTATGTGTGGGTGGAGGCCAGCCTTCGCGTTCTGCCGCATGAGCTGACCGGAGAGCCGGATGGTTTTGTGGCCAGTGTGCGCGATATCTCCGAGCGCGTTGAGGCGGCGCAGAAGCTTGAGGAGGCGCACCGCATGCTGCAGCAGCAGGCACAGCGCGACGGTCTGACGCAGCTTTCCAACCGCGGATATTTCGATGAAGCCCTGGAGCGGGAGTGGCGGCGCGGACGGCGTACCGGCAACCCCGTCGCGCTGTTAATGGTCGATCTCGATCACTTCAAGCAGATCAATGACTCCTATGGGCACCGCGCCGGCGACCAGTGCCTGCGCCACCTGGCGCCGCTGCTCCGGGAAGTGGCGAAGCGCCCCAGCGATGTGATTGCCCGGTACGGCGGAGAAGAGTTCGCGCTCCTGTTGCCGGATGTTTCGCTGGAAGCAGCGATGATGCTGGCTGAGCTGCTTTGCATCAAAGTGCGGGAAGCCGAGTTCGATATCGGCATTGGCCGTCCGCTGCCGCTGCGAGTCAGCGTGGGCGTGGCTGCGGAAATTCCTGACAAGCAGAACCGCGCGGACCACCTGGTCGAGATGGCGGATCGGGCGCTCTACACCGCCAAGCAGCTGGGGCGCGACCGCGCAGCCCACGGAAATCAGGAGATCTCCTCGGCTCATCTGATGGAGCACATGCAATAGATCGGCAGGCCGCACGTTTGCAGGAGCGCACTTGTGTCATGCTGAAGCAGAGAGCGATGGTTTCGCATGGCCCGATTCGAGACAGAGTTTCTGCTATCCGCCACCAGCCAGGCCCAGTTTCCGGCGCCCACGGCACCGGAGTTTGCCTTTCTGGGGCGATCCAACGTCGGCAAGTCCAGTCTGATTAACGCATTGACGGGGCAGACAGCGGCGCGTGTTTCCTCCACACCGGGGCGAACCCGTGCCATCAACTTTTTCGCGATGCGGCCGCGCCCGGGCGTTCCTGCGGAGATGATCCTTGCCGATCTGCCGGGCTACGGGTATGCGAAGCTCGCGCGCTCGATCCGCGCTGAGTGGCCCGCATTTATTGATCCATATCTGGCCACGCGCCCCACGCTCGCCGGCTGCGTCTGCCTGGTGGACATCAGCATTCCCCCGCAGCCCTCGGACGCGCAGCTGGCGGAGTATCTCGACAGCATCGGTCGCGCTCGGGTCGTCGTCGCCACCAAAGCGGACCGCGTTTCCGGGAATGAGCGTACGAAGGCGCTGCGTGC
>JAKAUB010000006.1 GCA_021827845.1 Acidobacteriota bacterium
CCGGCGACCACGGTGATCTCCGGCGAAACTGCGGCGGTGGAAGCGCTGCTGCGGGAGTTATCGGCGCGCGAGTTGTACTGCCGCCTGATTAAAGTGGATGTCGCCTCGCACAGCGCGCAGGTGGACCCAATCCTGGCGCGGTTGCGCGAGCAGTTGGCCGACCTGAAGCCCAAACGCGGCGCCATTCCCATGCTGTCCACCGTGACGGGAGAATGGGCCGATGGCTCGCGGCTGGATGCCGATTACTGGGCCGAAAATCTGCGCCGAAGCGTGCTGTTCGGGCCGGCCGTGCGTGCGCTGGCGGCGTCCGGTCACGAGATTTTTGTCGAACTGAGCCCGCATCCGATTCTGCTGCCCTCGATTGAAGCCTCCGCGCGTCAGGCGGCGCCCGCGGCTGTGGCAGTCGCCTCGCTGCGCCGTGAAAAGCCCGAGCGCGCCACGCTGCTGAGCGGTCTGGCTGCGCTTTGGGCCGCCGGGTATCCGGTCAATGCGAAAAGGCTGTATCCCGCAGGCGGCCGCTGTGTCTCGCTGCCGCTGTATCCATTTCAACGCGAGCGCTGCTGGCCGGAGCCGCCACGGGCAGGCGATCGTGCGCTGCGCGCTGGCGCAAGCCCGCTGCTGGGGCGGCGGTTTGAGTCGGCGCTGCAGCCGGGAACGATCATCTGGGAGACAGAGCTGGACGCTGCTACGACGCCCTATTTGTACGACCATCGCGTGCTGCGCTCGGCGGTCTTTCCGGCGGCTGGCTACGTGGAGATGGCGCTGCAGGCGGCCAGAAATCTGCTGCCGGATGCCAGCTTTGCCGTAGAAGAGGCGCGGTTCGAAAGCACGGCGTATCTGCCTGAACAGGGCGCGAAGCCGTTTCAGATTGCTCTGATTCCGGAGGGCGAGGCGTTCCGTTTTGAAGTTCGCTCCGCGGCCGACGCCGGTGAGGCGGCGTGGCCCTTGCGGGCGCACGGACGTCTGCGACGGGCCATTGCGACGCAGGACCGTGCGGCGGTTGATGTATCCAGACTGCAGGCGGCGGCGCAAGAACGGCGCGACGCGGCCGACCATTATGGCCGCACCGCGCACAGCGGTCTGCAGTATGGACCAGCCTTCCAGCTGGTCGAAGAGATCTGGGCTGGGAACGGTGAAGCGCTTTGCCGTCTGAAACCCGCGGCGGAGCTGCGGGGATCCTTGCTGCATCCTGCGCTGCTGGACGCATGCTTTCAGGCGATGGCGCACGTGCGGCCCGAGGGCGATGGTTTTCGCGCGGAGGATACATACCTGCCGGTCGAAATTCGGTCGGTTACCCTGCACGGCCCGGTGCCCGCGGGAACGTTGTTTTCGCAGGCACGTCTGGCCGCTGCTAATCGCGAAGCGCAGACGTTCACCACCGATTTGCTGCTGCTGGATGCGGCCGGGACAACCGTTGCGACCATCCGCGGGATGACGGTCAAACGCGTCGCTCGCGGAGATGCCGATGCAGCGCCAGCGCCACTCTACACGCTTTCGTGGGTGCCGGAGGCTTCCCTGGCTGCGCCGATGCGGGCGGCAAAAAATCTGAGTACGACGCCCGGTGCGGCGGCGGAGCTATGGATTCTGCTGGCGGATGAACAGGGCGTGGCGGCCGCGATGCAAAGCTCGCTGGAATATCTCGGCGGCCGGTGTGTCGTTGTTAGGCCGGGGGACCGCTGCGTGGAAGTTGCGCCGCACGCATTTATCGTGCGGCCGGATCGCGCGGAGGACCTAAATCTGCTGCTGGAAGCGGCGGCGAAGTACGGCATGCCGACGGCGATTGTCGACCTGTGGAGCCTCGATCTGCCGGCGTCAGCGTTGGATGCGGATGGTCTGATGCAGTCGCAGCAAGCGCGAACTGAGCGAATGCCGTGGCTGGTGCAAGCGATCTCCGCGCAGAACTGGACCGCGCCGCCGCGGCTCTGGATGGTGACAGCCGCCGCGCTTGCAGCGTCCGGCAGCGAGCAGCCGCGGTTGGAGCAGGCGCCGCTGTGGGGCCTGGGCCGCAGCATTGCGCGCGAAAATGCCGAACTGCGCGTCACGCTGGTGGACCTGAGTGCCACGCCGACCGCCGAAGAGGCACGTGCCCTGGCGCGGGAGGTGCTCGCCAACGGCCGCGAAGATCGCATGATGATTCGTGGGAACACGGTATCCGTGGCGCGGCTGACGGCACTCCAGAATAAGGAAGCGCGCGAAAGCGCGGCGCCGCTGATGGCCACGGAAAATTATCGCCTCGAGATTTCCGAGGCCGGGATCATCGATAACATTCAGGCGCGCGCAATCGCACCGGCAGTCGCCCGGGACGACGAGATTGTGATTGAGGTCTCCGACGCGGGGTTGAACTTCAGCGATGTCACTAAGGTTATGGGGCTGTATCCGGGCCTCGACCCGGGCCAGCCGATTCCGCTGGGCAATGAGGCCGCCGGCATTGTGCGGGCCGTAGGCGCAGCGGTTCGCAATTTCAAGGTTGGCGATGCTGTGATCGCACTGACGCCGTCGATGCGCGTCACGGGAATGATGGGCCGCTATGTCGCTGTGCCCGAGATACTGGCGGTTCCCAAGCCCACTGCCTTGAGCCCGGAACAGGCGGCGACGGTGATGGTCGTCTATCTCACCGCCTATTGGGGCATCGTGGAACAGGCGCGGCTGGCGGCGGGCGAGTGGGTTTTGATCCACGCGGGCGCCGGGGGTGTGGGGCTGGCGGCGATTGCGATTGCAAAGTCGCTGGGCGCTCGCATTATCGCTACCGTCGGGACAAAAGAGAAAGCGGACTACGTGCGGAGTCTCGGGGTGGAACACGTCCTCGATTCGCGCACAGAGAGTTTTGCGGCCGGCGTGATGGAGATTACCAGAGGACGCGGCGTTGACGTGCTGCTGAACTCGCTGTCCGGCGATCTTTTGACGAAGAGCCTGGAAGTGATGGCGCCCTACGGCCGGTTCGTAGAGTTGGGCAAGCGCGATATCTACGGTGGCACGCGCGTCTCGCTGCATGTCTTTCGCAACAATGTCTCGTTCCACGTCGTGGACGTGGCGGCGGCGGTTGAGGATCGACAACCGTACGTTGCCCGGCTGATGCGGGAAGTGATGATGCAAATCGAGCGCGGCGAGTGGCCGCCGCTGCCGGTGTGCAGCTTCTCGTCGAGCGATCCCGCTGAGCCGTGCCGCTTTATGGCGCAGGCGCGGCACATCGGCAAAATCTGCATACACATGGAGCCAACGCTGGACGTGCTGCCGCGCCGCGATATGCCGCTGTTCCATCGCGACGGCAGCTATCTGATCACCGGAGGACTGGGGGGTGTGGGCCTGGCGGTGGCGGAGTGGATGGCCGCGCAGGGAGCGGGCAAGCTGCTGCTGGTATCGCGGCGTAAGCCCAACGCTGAGGCGATGGCCGCGATGCGCCGCATGGAGGCACTGGGCACGCAGGTAGAGACCGTAGCCGCCGACATTACGCGCGCGAGCGATGTGGACGCGATGATGGCACCGATTCGCGCCGGGGCTTGTCCGCTGCGGGGAATCTTTCACGCGGCCGCTGTGATTGACGATGCGCTGCTGGCGGATATGACGCCGGAGCGGTTTGCGCCAGTACTGGCGCCCAAGCTGCGCGGTGCCTGGAATCTGCATACAGCGACGCTCGACCAGCCGCTTGACTGTTTTGTTCTGTTTTCCTCCATCGCCGCCATCGATCCCCAGCCGGGCATGGCCAGTTATGCAGCAGCCAATGCGTTTCTCGATGCGTTCGCCCAATACCGGCGGGCGCTAGGGCTGCCGGCGACCTCCATCAACTGGGGCGGCTGGGACCAGATCGGGCTGGCGCGTGAGGCGGGAACCGGCCGCAGCATTGAAGGCTACGGGCAGCAGGGCATGCCAAATTTCTCTGCCGCTGAGGCGCT
Organism: Acidobacteriota bacterium; assembly: GCA_021827845.1. Classification (GTDB taxonomy): domain Bacteria; phylum Acidobacteriota; class Terriglobia; order Terriglobales; family Acidobacteriaceae; genus JAKAUB01. The sequence goes on from JAKAUB010000006.1 coordinate 3,891, forward strand.
GGCAGCGCTGGAGCGCGCGCTGCGCGAGCAGCCGGTGCAGGCCGTCGCCGTGCCGTATGACTGGAAGAAACTGGCTGAGTTTTATGGCAGCGCGAAGGTGCCGCCGCTCTATGCGACCGCGGTGGCCAGCCTGGCGACGACGGATGCCGCTGACGGCCGCTCGGAGATTCTTGAAGCGCTCGAAGCGGCCGAGCCTGACAGTCGCGCGTCCGTCATGGAGCGCTATCTGCAGGACGTGTTGAGCAAGGTACTCAAGCTGCCAGCGCACCGCGTGGACTGCGACCGGCCCATGGGCACCATGGGGCTGGACTCCCTGATGGGGCTGGAGCTAGTGCGGCGTCTGAGCAATGCGTTTGCCATCGCTGTGCCGGCGACCGTGGTCTTCAACTACCCCACCGTGCGGCAATTAGCAATGCACCTGCTGCGTCGCCTGCAACTGGATGCAGCCGAGCCGGCGACCGAGTCGAAGCCAGCCGGTGCAGCGGCCGTGCTGCCGGTTGCCAGTGAGGTCTCCGAAGAAGAAGCGTTGCAGGCGCTCATCGCCGGAGCAGGGGAGCGTGCCTGATGGCGGACGCGCGTATTTCTCCGGCGAAGCTGGCGCTTGCCGTCAAGCGGCTTCGTGCTGAGCGCGAGGATCTGGCGCTGCTTGCGTCGGAGCCCATCGCCGTCATCGGTATGGGCGTTCGCCTGCCGCAGGCGATCGACACGACGGAAAAGTTCTGGGCTGCCCTGGACGAGGGGAAAAATTTAATTGGCGAAATCCCGGTCGGCCGGTGGAGCGATGCTGCGAGCCTTGAACCCAGGCTGCGGCGCGGCGGCTATCTGGATGCCATCGATGCCTTTGACGCGGAGTTCTTCGGCATCGCCCCGCGGGAGGCTGCGCACATCGATCCGCAGCAGCGGCTGCTGCTGGAGGTGGCATGGGAGGCGTTGTGGGACGCGGGCGTCGATCCGGCGTCGCTATCCGGCGCGGCGATGGGAGTGTTTGCGTCTGTCTATAACAACGACTACGCGAAGCTGCACGCGCGCGACACTGCGAACCTGACGGCGCACGCCGGGATAGGCGTGTCGCATAGCGTGGCTTCCGGGCGCATCTCCTATCTGCTGAATACGCGTGGCCCTAGTCTGACGATTGATACCGCCTGCTCGTCGTCACTGGTCGGCATCCACACCGCCTGCCAGAGTCTGCGCGCCCGCGAATGCGACCTGGCGCTGGTGGCGGCGGCGAGCCTGAAGACGCTGTCCGATGAAGTGGTGATTTTTTCGCGGTGGGGCATGCTGGCCAGCGATGCCCGTTGCAAGACGTTCGACGCCGCGGCCGATGGTTTTGTGCCGGGTGAAGGTGCGGGTGCGGTACTGTTGAAGCGGCTGGCCGATGCACTGGCCGATGGCGACAGGATTCGCGCAGTGGTGCGTGGCTCCGCTGTAAACCACGATGGCCGGACGACCGTGTTGACTGCGCCCAGTGGACTGGCGCAGCAGCAGGTGTTGCGCGCCGCGCTGGCCAACGCGCGCATTGCGCCGGAGGAGGTGTCCTGCATTGAGGCGCACGGCACCGGCACATCGCTCGGCGATCCGATTGAGCTGGAAGCACTGGCCGAGGTCTACGGACGGCCACAGGCCGAAGCCGGAACATGCTGGCTGGGAGCGGTCAAGACGAACGTCGGCCATCTGGAGGCGGCTGCCGGCGTCATCGGATTTTTGAAGACCGTGCTGGCGTTGGAGCATGAGGCGATGCCCCGCCTGCTGCACTTTACGCGGCTCAATCCGCAGGTCTCGCTTGAGGGCACACGGCTGCGCGTCGCTGCGGCTGCGCAGCCGTGGAAGCGCGGCGAGCGTGCGCGGGTTGCGGGTATCAGCTCCTTTGGCCTGGGTGGAACGAACTGCCACATCCTCGTCGAAGAATCGCCCAGGCTGCCTGCCAACACCAGCGTCAGCGCGCGAATGATTCCACTGCCGCCGCATCGCTGGCAGCGGCAACGGTTATGGATTCACACGGCGACGGTGAAGCCTCCAGCTCCGCAGCCAAAGCCGGAAGAGCCGATTCATCCGCTGTTGGGGCGCTCGCTTACTTCGCCGCTGGTCAGCGGAGCGTTGTATGAAGCCGCATGGAGCACGCATACCCTGCCATTTCTGGCCGACCATACGTTGCATGGCCGTCCGCTGATTCCGTTTGCAGCATTTCTTGCGACGGCTGCGGCCGCAGTGGCTGCCCCCAGCCGCTCGAGCGATCTTGTCAGCCTGAAGATGTTCACACTGGGGGAGCCCACATGGGCCAGCGATTCACCCTTGCGGGTGCAGACGCGTATTCAGGATGGTGGGGTGCAGATTGCCATCGAGGACGCGGGCCAGTGGACGACTCCAGCGAGCTGCGAAGTCGGAGAGGCGGGGAAATCGTCCGGCCACGAAGCCCTCGATGCTGTGCGCCGGCGCTGTTCGCAGCCGGTGGAGATTGATGCGGTATATGCGCGACTCGAACGGGCCGGCCTCACCTATGGTCCGTCATTTCGCGTGCTTCGCTCCATTGCACGGGGCGACAACGAGCTGTTCGCGGAACTGGAACTGCCTGCGGCGCTGCGCGGTGACGCCGCGATCGCGCCGATCCATCCCGCACTGCTCGATGGCTGTTTGCAGGTGCTGGGCGCGGCGCTGGCTAAGGAGGCGAGCGATCTTTTGCTGCCGCTGGCCGCGGATCGGATCGCGCTGTCGCTGCGTGCGCTCGCAAAGCTATGGGTGCATGTGCGCGTCAGGGCGTCGAGCGCCACATCCCTGACGGCCGATCTGTGTTTGTGGGACGCGGATGGCAACGCTGCCGGCGAGATTCTCGGCTTCACCGCAAAACGCACCAACGGGGCCGCACTCGCGGGGCTGCGTCGCGACGCAGCGCGGCTGGTCGACGCGCTTGCCTGGCAGGCGGCGGATCGCACGTCGGCCGCCGCTCCGCAGCTCGCTGGCCGCTGGGTGCTGGCGGAGGCGGTCGCCGAAAGTGCAGCCGGGCTCGAGCAGACGTTAACCGCGATGGGTGCGATCTGCGAACGGCTGCCGTTGTCGCGTGTTGCGCACGGCATCGATGCAGCGGAGGATATTGCCGGGTTCATTCTCGACGCGCGCTCGCTCACAGCGCCAGCAGCCGGGACAGAATGGAATTATCCAGACCGGCTGGTGATCGAGTGTCTGGCAAGCCTGGCGCGTCGGGCGCGGTCGCAGTCGGGATCGCCCGCTCGCGTGGTTGTCCTCGCGCCATCTGCTTGTGCAGTTCATCCGGGAGAAGATGTGAACCTGGCCCAGGCAGCACTGCCGGGCTTTGTGCGGACGCTGGCTCTTGAGCATCCTGAGATGCAGCCGGTGCTGATGGATGCAGGACCGCGCGCGCCGCTACCTGGTACGGCTACGGTGGTTGACCGGCTTGTCGCAGAAGAGCTGACCACGCCTACAGAAGAAACAATTGTTGCGTTCCGGAACGGGCATCGTTATGTCGCCCGGCTCACGCACGCACAGCGCGTCTGCGAGCCGCAGCGGCTGCCGACCGGCGTACGAGGCATCGACCGTCTGCAATTGACGGCCGCGACGCGGCGTGCTCCGCAGGATGAGGAAGTGGAGATTACTGTCCGCGCTGCGGGGTTGAACTTTCGCGATGTCCTGACCGCGCTGGGTATGCTGACGCCGCGCTCGGAGACATTCGGCGCAGAGTGTGCCGGTGTGATTACGCGCGTTGGCCGTGCGGTCCAGAACCTTTCGCCCGGGGACGCGGTGCTGGCGTTCGCTCCGGGCAGCCTGCAAACTTTTGTTACACTGCCGGCCGCCTATGTTGTGCGCAAGCCATCGGCAATGTTGTTCGCCGATGCGGCCGCGCTCCCCATCGCGTTCCTTACGGCGATGTATGGGCTGGAGCATCTGGCGCAGTTGCAGGCCGGGCAGAGTGTTCTGATCCACGCCGGTGCGGGTGGCCTGGGCATGGCAGCGATTCAGATTGCGCGCCGGGCCGGTGCACGGATCTTTGCAACCGCCGGTACGGAGGAAAAGCGCGCGCTGCTGCGCTCCATGGGCGTCGAAGCGGCGTTCGATTCGCGGACGCTCGCCTTTCGCGAGCAGGTGCTGGAGGCGACGAGCGGCCGCGGCGTGGATGTGGTGCTCAACTCGCTGGCCGGAGAATTTCTGGCCGCAAGCTTTGCTGTGACCGCGGCTGGCGGCTGTTTTCTCGAGGCCGGAAAGCGCGGCATCTGGAGCGAGGCACAGGTGGCGGCGCTGGGCCGCAATCTGCGGTATTTTCCGTTTGATCTGGGCGATGTCGCGGTCGCCGATCCGGCGCTGATTCAGTCCATGCTGCAGACCCTGATCGCGCGTTTCACAGCGGACGAATTGTGTCCTCTGCCCGTTGCGCTGTATCCGCTCGAAGAAGCCGTCTCCGCCTTTCGCACGATGCAGCAGGCGCGGCACGTTGGCAAAATCGTTTTGGGCGTGCGACCGCTGGCGCAGGACGACGCGACAGCGCCGGCGTTTGCGGGTGGCACCGTGCTGATCACCGGTGGGCTGGGCGCGCTGGGACGGGAGACGGCGCGATGGGCGGTGATGCAGGGCGCGGACAGGGTTGTTCTGGCCGGTCGCTCAGCAGTGGCAGCAGCCGATGCGTCGCTCCAGGACAATGCGCTGCAAAATGCGGTCGAAGTAACGCCGCTCGATGTTAGCAGCCGTGCACAGGTAGATCGGCTGCTTGATCGGCTGCGCAGCGATGCCAGCCCGCTGCGGGCGATTGTGCATGCCGCTGGGGTTGTCAGTGATGCGGTGCTGGCAAATTTTTCGTGGGAAAGCTTCGAGAAGGTGGCGGATCCCAAAATTGCGGGTGCGTGGAATCTGCATGGCGGCAGCACGACCGCTCCTGTTCCGCTGACTGTGTACTATGCCTCGGGTGCGGGCATATTTGGCGCGGCTGGGCAAGCAAGCTACGCGGCGGCCAATACATTCCTCGACGGATTAGCTGCCCATCGCGCAGCGCGCGGGATGACCGCGCTGGCGGTTGATTGGGGCGCGTGGGCGCAGGGTGGAATGGCGGCGCGCCTGTCCCCGGATATGACGGCGCGGCTTGTGCGGCGTGGCAACCGCCCGCTGCCGGCGGAGGATGCTCTGGCGGCGCTGCGTCACGCGCTGACGATGCGGCAGCCGCAGGTTGCGATTCTCGATGCCGACTGGAACGCGATGGCGCGGGATCTTCCCGCAGCTCCAGCCGCAATGCTGCAGGAGCTGACACAGGCCGCGCGCACACCTGCTGCGCAGACGGTCCAATCCCCAGCAAAGGTGCTGGCGGAGCGGCTGCATGCTGCCTCCGGCGCCGAGCGGCAGGAGATGTTGCGTGAGCAGATTTTGCAGGCGGCGCGGCGCGCACTCGGTCTCAACGCGACCGCACCGCTTTCAGGTTCGACGCCGCTGCAGGATCTCGGACTGGATTCCCTGATGGCGCTTGAGATGCGCAACGAACTGGCGGAAGCGCTGGGGTTCCCGCTGCCTGCGGGACTGTTGTTCGACTATCCGTCGGTCGATGAACTGACAAAGCATCTGCTTCACCAGTTGGCGCCAGCGTCCCCGGTAGCGGCGACCCCGGCTGAACCATCGCTGGCTTCAATGTCGGACGATGAGGCGGAGCGGCTATTGCAGCAGGAGCTGGATCGCATCGATCAGGAGAAGACGCATGCCTGAGTCACCGCAGCCGAACGGTGAGCTATCGCCGGTCAAGCGCGCCCTGGCTGAGATTCGCGCGCTGCGGGCCCGCATCGCGGAGCTTGAAGCGTCCTTGCCTGCGAGCGCGGAGCCGATTGCGATTGTCGGGATGGGGGTGCGGTTTCCCGGCGGCGTGCGCGACGCTGCATCGTTCTGGAAGTTGCTCATCGAAGGAACGGACGCTACGACGCCCATCCCTGGCAGCCGGTTCGACTGGCGGGCCTACTACGATGCAGATCCTGACGCGCCGGGCAGCATGGTGCAGTGGCAGGGAGGATTTCTGGATCGCGTGGACGCGTTCGACGCGGCATTCTTCGGGATCTCCCCGCGCGAGGCCGTGTGGATGGATCCGCAGCATCGTCTGGCGCTGGAGGTGGCGTGGGAGGCGCTCGAAGATGCTGGCCACGCGCCAGCAGGGCTTCACGGTTCGGATACTGGAGTTTTTCTGGGTCTTGGGAACAGCGACTACCTGCGCCTGGCGCTAGGTGCGGACCAGCCGCTTGACGGCTACACAGCGGCAGGGACATCGCCGGCGATGGTCGCGGGGCGGTTGGCGTACGTGCTGGGGCTGCACGGACCGGCGATCACGATGGACACGTCCTGTTCTTCGTCGCTGGTAGCAGTACATCAGGCGTGTACGAGTCTGCGCGCGGGCGAGTGCAGTATGGCGCTGGCCGGCGGCGTGAACCTGAACCTGTCTCCGGAGCTGAATATCGCGCTTTCCAAAGCGCGGATGATGGCTCCCGATGGCCGCTGCAAAACCTTCGATGCGGCGGCGGATGGTTATGCGCGAGCCGAAGGCTGCGGCGTGCTGCTGCTGCGTCCCTTGCGCGATGCGCGGCGCGATGGCGACCGGGTGCTGGCGGT
>JAKAUB010000258.1 GCA_021827845.1 Acidobacteriota bacterium
CGCGATGTTGAATTTGTCGCCAACAATCCGGGCGACTGGATGCTGCACTGTCACCTGCCCCATCACATGATGAACCAGATGGCCCAGCAGGCCGGCCCCATGACGCGGCGCGACTTTCCGGCTTACATGCAACGCGGCATGCAGCAGAACATGCAGGATCTGAGCGCGCTGCAGAAGGAAAACATGATGGCCATGAACATGAGCCCGCGTGCGCTCCATCAGCAGGCGCAGGAGATTGCGCCGAATGCCAACAACGTTCCGGGCTTTCCGCAGGACGCCTACATGGAGGGCCCCATGATGGATATGGAGCGCGACCCGATGCTGCAGATGCCGGAGCTGTACGGCATGCGGCCGGGCTGGAGCCGCTACTTCCAGGGCATGATGACGCTGATGCGGGTGCTGCCGCCCGAGCAATATGACGCCGTGGTTACGCGCATGCGGCAGGCTAATCGCCCCAACGATCCCTATGCGCCGATCCTTAGCGAGCACACCAGCGGCCGCACTGCGGAGGGAGCGTGAGCGCGATGAAACATTTTCTAAGTTTTCTCGTGGTCCTTGGCGTTACGCTGCTGCCGGCTGCTGTGGCCGTGGCGGAGCAGGCTCCCGACATGCGGATGCCGCGCGATATGCAGATGGCACCGGGTGAGCGCAGCGCCGATGCGCCCGCGGCGAAGGCCGCGAATAGCCTGCATGTCTCCGAACAGGAGCAGGACGGGCAGCCGCGCCAGGCGGCAGCCCATGGCGATGAACAGTCCGTCACGCAGCCCACGCTGACGATGCAGGAGCCGGAGAATCCTTCGCGACACACCGGCGCCACGCTGCCGGCACCGAATCTGCTGCCTGGCATTGCCGGACGCACGCCCCGCACGCTGGAAGATTTTCTGGCGTGGGCGATGGCGCATAATCCGACGCTGGCGCAGGCGCGCACAGCGGTCGATCGCGTCAGCGCACAGGCGCGGCAGGCGGGGCTTTATCCCAATCCGTCGGTCGGATACGACGGCGACCAGATTCGCGGCGGCAGCTACGGCAGCGGGGAGCAGGGCGCCTTTGTTCAGCAAACCATTGTGCTGGGCGGCAAGCTGGGCCTGCGGCGGGCCGCATATCGCGCGCAGGCGGCGGCCAATACAACCGGCGTAGCGGAACAGCAAGCCCGGGTGCGCGCCAGCGTGGAGCAGGCGTTCTACCGTGCGCTGGCGGCACAAGCGATGGTCGCGGCGCGGCATCGGCTGCTGGCTGTGGCCGAGGACGCAGTATTGACCGCGCGGCAACTGGCGAACGCGGGCCAGGCGGACGCGCCGGACATTCTGCAGGCCGAAGTGCAGGTCGAGCAGGCCCAGATCGACGACGGTGCAGCGCAGCGGGCGTATCTGGCGCGCTTCCGCGAGCTTGCCGTGCTGGCCAACCAGCCAGAATTGCCGGTGGGGCCGCTTGCGGGCGACCTGGAGGCACTTCCCACGCCCGCACCGCCGCAGCAGGCAGAGGCCATTGTTGCCGCAAGCCCGGAGACGCAGCGGGCCGCAGCGCAAGTCCGTGTCGCCCAGGCGCAGTTGCGCGCGGCGCGGCGAGAGGCAGTGCCCGACCTGACGCTGCGCGCCGGCGAGTGGTGGAGCGGCGAGTTTACGGCGGGCACGCAGCACGCTGCCGGGCCTATGAGCTTTGCCTCGGCGGCCATCGACCTGCCGCTGTGGAACCGCAACCAGGGCAATGTGCAGGCCGCGACTGCCGAGGTGCACCGCGCTTCGGCAGAGGTGACGCGCACCCAGCTTGCCGTACGGCGCCGCGTCGCCATGCTGCAAGAGCAATATGCGACGGCGCACATGGCGGCCGAGCGCTATCGCCTGCAGATGCTGCCGCAGGCGCAGCGCGCCTACCAGCTCTACAGCATGAAGTATCAGCAGATGGGCTCAGGCTATGCCCAGCTGCTGTTGTCGCAGCGGACGCTGTTCGAGTTGCGCGTGGCCTATGTGCGCGCGTTGCAGCAGGCATGGGAGGCGGAAGTTGCGCTGCAAAACGACGCGCTCACCGGTGGCCTGGATGCGCCGATGAACGACGGTTCGCGATCGGTGGAGATCAACTTGCCGAACGCGATGAGCCAGCCTTAGCTCCGAGTCGCCCTACGCGTAGCGCTTCTGGTGCCAGCGCCAGGCGTCCGCCAGAATCTGATCCAGACTGGCGAACTGCGGCTTCCAGCCCAGCTCGCGCTGAATCTTTTCAGAGCTGGCTACCAGCACCGCGGGATCTCCCGGCCGCCGCGCCACTTCCTCCACCGCAATATTGCGGCCGGTGGCGCGGCGCGCAGCGTCAATCACCTGACGCACGGAGAAGCCCTGTCCGTTGCCCAGGTTGTAGATGACGCGGCGCTGTTGATCGAGCGCCGTCAGCGCCAGCCGGTGCGCCTCGGCGAGATCGTGCACGTGGATGTAGTCGCGGATGCAGGTGCCGTCGGGCGTTGGGTAATCCGTGCCGTAGATGCGAATACTGGCGCGGCGGCCCAAAGCGACATCGAGAATGAGCGGGATCAGATGCGACTCCGGCTCATGCGACTCGCCGTAATCGGCGGTCGCGCCGGCCACGTTGAAGTAGCGCAGACTGGCGGAGCGCAGGCCGTGAATGCGCTCCAGCCAGGGCAGGATTTGTTCGACCAGCAGCTTTGACTCTCCGTACGGATTGGTCGGATGCAGTACCGCATCTTCGCGGATGGGCGTGGATTCCGGCTCCCCGTAAACAGCGGCTGTTGAGGAGAACACAAACTTTTTCACTCCCGCAGCCAGCATCGCCTCCAGCAGGCTGAGCGTTCCGGCAGTGTTGTTGCGGAAGTAGCGCTCCGGCTGCTGCATGCTCTCGCCCGCTTCAATCAACGCGGCAAAGTGCAGCACAGCTTCAATCGAGTTACTTTTGAGAGTCTCTTCGACCGCAGCGCGGTCGGCAATGTCGGCCCGCACAAAGCGGACACCCGCGGGCAGGCTCGTCTGTTTCGCATGGCAGAGGTTGTCGAGGATGGTGACGGAATCACCCTGTGAGAGCAACAGACGCGCGACCGTTCCCCCGATATACCCGGCGCCCCCAGTAACCAGAACATTCACCGCTTTTCTCCTTATTTCGCTTATATTTGGCTATTATTCTGAATGTCTTGCATCACCGCCCGATCGCCCCATCCTGCCGGTCGGCTTTTCTCAATCCTTGCACACTCGACCGTGGAGCTGCGAACCGGAATTCGTGGGACCGCAGCCCGGTTTTTACGGGTGCAAGGTTAATTTTGATGTACCCCGCATTTGCTTCGTGCGAAATCTCTTCCAAAATGGGAAACTTATGGCATACTCAGTGGCAAACATACTCAACTCTGAGCAGGAAAGGTCCCGGGGATATTTGTACGCCTGAGGGCCGCAAATAGACGTACGGGCTTTGCTGCAACCCGCGGGTGCTCCCCCAACCATGGCCACCCCGGGCGACAGAGTTTAGCGAAAGCAATTCGTATCCCGGGCGGAGAGCATCAAAGTCGGTAACCGCTCGAAAAAGTTTTTGGTCACATCGATCCAGCTTTTTCGCGCGGAACCAGACGGAGACGTCTGAAAGCCGGAAAGTCGTGTTCTCGAAGTTTGTTCGATTTTGAAAATTACTCTGACTGGAACGAGCCAGGCTGTCAGATTCCATCGAGCGCCGAAAACGCGGACGATGCTCTGGAGTCCAGCTACTTGGATGCGTTCTTGAGGTACATGCAGTATGACTAGCTCTGCGACCCGTGAATATCCCCTGCAGTCCGACTCCGGATTGCCGCCTCGCACCCCTCGCACGCCGCGTACGCGGCAGCGCGAACAATTTACCTTCGGACTTCTGCCCGAGCCTGAGGGACGCAACAAGGCATTTACCGTCAGCCTCATCATCAATGTTTCCGCGATTGCGCTGGTGCTGATCATGTCCATCTTCTTTGTGCACCATGAAGTGGTGCAGAAGCAGATGGAGGCGACGCAACTTCTGGTGCCGATCCAGCAGGTCAAGCCAATCCGGCCCATCGTCCGCCCCAAGGTTCAGGTGACGCCGCCGACGCCCGATCTGTTGAATCGCATCGCACCGAAATTTACCTACCGACCCTCGCCGGCTGAAGAAGCTCCCCGGCCCGCGCACGTGCATATGAATAACGTCAGCGCGCCGGTTCTGCCGCCCTATCGCCCTGACTCTGTCGCGCTGCCGCCGCAGCCCAAGGTTGGCGCGTTCCAGGCGAGCATCCCGACGACGGTGGCCAACAATGCCAGCCGTGCGACGACCAAGACGGGCGGCTTCGGCGACCCGATGGGCGTACACGCCAATCCGAACGCTAGCCGGCCCGCGAACGTGGCGGCTTATGGCAGCTTCCAGAGTGCACCGGGCGTTGGCTCGGGAGGTGGAGCAGCCCGGCGCGGCAGCGTCCATGGCGTTGATTTTGGCTCTGGATACGCCAATGGCGTCCCGGGCGGCGCGGGCCGCGGCGCGAAGGTGGCCTCCACGGGCTTCGGCAACGGAGTCATCGGTGGCACCGGTACCGGTGGTCCCCGCGGGAAGGTCAAACAAGCTGGCTTTGGTAACAACCTGACGGCCGCCGGTACCCCACAAGTGGCCACAGCGAGAACCCCAAATGAAACGGGGGTACAGGTACTTTCGTACCCTCGGCCGGAGTACACTGCAGAAGCAAAGCAGCTCAGAATCCAGGGAGATGTCGTGCTGGAAGTACGTTTTTCAGCCGATGGACGGTGCCACGTGCTGCGAGTCGTGAGAGGCCTTGGACACGGACTCGATCAGCAGGCAATCCGGGCGGCGGAGGCAACACGCTTTAAGCCGGCGACCCGCGATGGCAAACCCGTCGACATTACCACTTTGTTCCATGTCGATTTCCAACTAGCGTAGTGGGCGTACCAACAAAAACCTAAGTAACCTAAGGAACACAATAATGCGATTCGCCAAGTTCACCGCGTGTCTCCCGCGTGCCGGCAGCCGGATCTGGGTCTTACCGCTGCTCGCGTCGGTCGCCTTCCCTGCCTTTGCAAGGCACAAAAAGCAGATGCAACCGCAGGCCAAACTGACGCCGGAGATGATCCGCGAGATCGATCAGGCGTCGATGCATGAACGCACCGTCCTGGCGGCTCTGCAGCAGCGTGCTCCTGTGGTGGAAACCTACATCCAGGACTTCAAGCCAGACACGCTGTTGAGCGCTGTCCCCACGGAAGACCACTACTTCCTGGGTCGCGTAGACTTCGGCCGGGTCATCGAAGACAACCGGTATCAGGAAGCCAAGGGCAAGAAGACGATGTACAAGGGCTCGGTCATGTTCGTCAACGGACTGACCAAAGCCTTCAAGATCGAATACGTCGCCCAGGGCTTCGTGCAGATGCTGCTGCTCGACGCCAACCACTTCGACCGCCAGCACTACAACTTCACGTTTGTCCGTCGCGAATTCCTTGGCGACGTCCGCACCAATCTGTTTGACGTCATGCCGAAGCCGGGCTCCGGTCCGGGCCGCTTCATCGGTCGCGTCTGGATTGAAGACACGGGCGGCAACGTCGTCCGCTTCAGCGGCACGTACACCAGCCGCAACGGCCGCCACATTTACTATCACTTTGATAGCTGGCGCACCAATGTTGGAAAAGGCCTGTGGCTGCCGACTGCCGTTTACGCCGAAGAGCATGGACCGGGAGATGTGCCGGACCAGGCGGACTTCTTCCGCGCGCAGACGTGGATCTGGGGTTATTCCCTGCGCACGCCCACCGCAACCAGCGATAACGAGACTGTGAAGATCGACGCGGTGAAGGACACCAGCGACCAGGCGCAGGACGTGAGCCCGCTTCAGGCCTCGCGCATGTGGTCCCAGCAGGCGGAATCGAACATCCTCGATCGCCTCTTCCAGGCCGGCCTGATGGCGGCTCCCAGCAGCTTCGATCAGGTTCTGGAGCAGGTTACCAATAACCTGATCGTCACCAACAACATTGCCTTGGCGGAGCCGGTTCACTGCCGGGTTCTGCTCACCACGCCCCTTGAATCGCTGACCGTCGGCAACACCATCGTCCTCAGCAAGGGCCTGATCGATACCCTGCCGTATGAGGAAGATTTGGCCGCCGCGCTGGCATTCCAGCTCGCACACCTGGAGCTGGGCCACAAGATCGACACGGAATTTGCCTTCCCGGACAACCTGATGTTCGCCGATCAGGCCACCATTCGCCGCGTCCCGCTACACCACAGCGACGCGGAGAACCAGGCCGCGGCGAAAAAGGCCCTGCAACTGCTGGCAAATTCGCCATACAAGGATAAGCTCGGCAACGCCGGTCTTTACCTGAAGATGGTGATGGCCCGCGCCAAGCAGCTCCCCTCACTCATGCAGCCCCAGCTCGGCGACTCGCTCTTTACCAGCCAGGACGACAGTCAGGTCTGGATGAGCGGCCTGCTGGCCAAGGCGCCGAAGCTAGACATGGCGAACGTACGGCAAATCGCGGCCCTGCCGCTGGGAAGCCGTCTGCGCGTCGACTCGTGGAACGATTCGGTGGAGATGCTCAACTCGAAACCTGTCGCGGTTCTCAGCCCAAGCGATAAAATGCCATTTGAGTTGACGCCAGTCTTCTTCCGGCTCCGTCACTGGGGGGAATCACCAACAATTCCGACATCTACCGGAGCACCCTCCCCCGGCGCCGGTACATCCAACACTGCAGCAGAGTCTCAGGGACCCGCGCATTAGCGGCAACACTATAATTTCAGGAGGCGGAGACTTCGCGTCCGCCTCCTGAAATATTTTCCTCGCTGGGGAGGTTTTTACGGTGGCAAAGAAATTCTTAGTAGGACTTGTACTACTTCTCTTCCCGATCCTTATTCGTGCTCAGGCCGTTGCACCGGTAACTCAAAAACGAGCCACCATTGATGTTGGAGGATACTTTTCGTTCGGTCAGACGGACTACGGGCAAAATCACGCGTTCGGACCCGGCTTTTTTGGCGACTTCGACTATCGCCTCGGCGGTGGAAACTTCGGGGTAGGCGTTGAAGGAGAAGCACGCTTCCTCGATTTCAACACCGTCGGCGGTCTCTATGAGCAGAACTTCCTCGGCGGCCCGCGGGTGACATACCACGCGTGGAATCACTATATTCCGTACGTAAAGTTTCTGGCTGGCGGCAGCCGTTTCCGCTATCCGTCGATCATTTACGCCGGCGGTCCCGTCAAAATTTACGACTACACAACGTTCGCCTATGGCGGCGGTCTGGATATTCCGATCAACCGAAAATGGAGCATCCGTCCAGTGGATTTCGAATATCAGCACTGGACATTTCCCCCGACGGGCCTGACCCCATGGGTCTACTCGGCGGGTGTCTCCTACCGGCTCTTCTAGGCTGCGAACAATTCACACGACGCCCCGGTTTCGACCGGGGCGTTTTTCGTGCCCCGTGACCGTTCCTTGCGGCACGATAGGATGAAATGTGCCAACTCCAAACTTCATTGATCCAGGCTCGATGACGCGCGTTCGCTTTGCCCCCTCCCCAACCGGATACTTGCATGTCGGAGGCGCGCGCACGGCCCTTTTCTGCTGGCTCTTCGCCCGACACACCCATGGAACCTTCATCCTGCGGATTGAAGACACCGACTTCGAACGCTCCTCGGAGGACATGGTCTCAGGCATCCTGGAAGGCCTGCGCTGGCTTGGCCTGGAGTGGGATGAGGGGCCGTTTTATCAGTCGCAGCGGCTGGATCTCTACCGCGCGACCGCCGACCGCCTGCTGGCAAATGGCAGCGCCTATTACTGCTTCTGCACCCGTGAAGAACTGGAGCAGCGCCGCGCGGCGGCGACCGCTGCCGGAGTTCCTCCCCGCTATGATGGCCGCTGCCGCAATTTGCCGACCGCCGATGCCGCACGGCGCGTCGCCGCGGGGGAAGCCGCAGCGATACGCTTCCGCATTCCTGACAGTGGCACGACGGCGTTTGAGGACGCTGTCTTTGGCCGTGTGGAGTTTGCCAACGCGGAGCTCGAAGATTTTGTTCTTCTGCGCTCGGACGGCGTGCCCACCTATCATCTGAGCGTGGTGGCCGATGACATCGATATGCGCATGACGCACATCATCCGCGGCGCCGATCATCTGTCCAATACCCCCAAGCAGGTGCTCCTGTACAACGCTCTGGGCGCTTCCCTGCCGGTCTTCGCGCATGTCCCGCTTATCCTGGGCCCGGATAAAACACGGCTCTCCAAACGCCACGGAGCGACCAGCGTGCTGGCCTACAAGGACATGGGCATTGTGCCCGAGGCCTTCCGGAACTTCCTCGCGCTGCTCGGCTGGAGCCCGGGCGAAGCGGCCCGGCAGGCGGATGGTAAAGAGCGGGAGATCTTCTCGACCGCGGAGCTGGTCGAAATGTTTTCGCTCGAAGGCATGGCCCACTCCAACGCCGTCTTCAACAATGAAAAGCTGGCGTGGTTCAACACGGAATACATCCGCGCCTACGCACCCGAACGGCTTCTGCCCTTGATCGAACAGGAGTGGCAGCGGGCAGGATTTGTGCCCAGCCGCAGCCGCGAAGACATTTTGGCTGGCATCGCGCTGCTGCAGCAGCGGACCCGGAGTCTGACGGACTTTGCGATGACCTTCCGTGCCTACTTCAGCGACGACTACCCGACGGATGAGGCTGCAGTGGCCAAGTTCCTGGCTGACCCATCGACCTTGGGGCTGCTGCGCGAGCTTGCAGTCCGCTACCGCACGCTCACGCCGTTCAGCGAGCTCTCCACAGAAGAGTTGTTGCGCGCCTTCGCCGCAGAAAAGGGAGTTAAGCCCGGCGTGCTGATTAACGGAGCGCGCGTGCTGCTGACCGGCCAGGGGGTAGCGCCCAGCCTGTTCGCCGTGATGGTGTATCTGGGGCAGCAGCGCGTGGTACAAAGACTTTCGGCTGGGGCAACGGCGGGAATCTGACAGACTAAAGTGATATTTGGGTTAGCGGACACCCAGGACATCGCATTCGGCATGCAGCGCCAAGTGATGGGCGGTGCCTCCCACCAAACTGCTGATGCCTCCGGGGTCGCGCCGAAGCCCAACGACAAGCAGGTCGGGCCGCAATTGCTGCACGGCCTGCACCAGCGCTTCCACCTCATCCCCTTCTACAAGCCTTGTATCGATCGGCACGCCGGCCCGCTCGGCCACTTCTTTAGCGCGGCTTTGCATATCTTGATAGAACGACTGCCGCTCTGCCTTCAACAGGTGGGGAACGTCCGGAGCAACGGCGGAGACGTAGCTGACGTACGCGGGCAGCTTTTCGACTACAGTAACCAGCACGACCGATGCGCCCGCGAGCTTTGCCAGGTCCAGCGCGGAACGGAACGCGCGCTGCGCCTCCGGTGATTCATCGAAAGCAACCGCAATCTTCTTGAACATCGTGTCTTTCCTGACTCGCTCTGTCTGGAAACTCTGCCAATCGCAGGATGCTGCAGCGGCCTGACGGATGAGACTTTTTTATACAGGATTGTGCGCCAGCTACACCCACTCCCCGCGCCGCATCAACGGCTCCCGAGTACCGTCTGCCGTAACACCATCCACGTTCATCTCCCCGGAGCCGATCATCCAGTCCACATGAATCAGGCTGTCGTTGGCGCCGCGTGCGGCCAGCGCGGCCGTGTCCATCGTCTCTCCGCCGATGAGGCAAGTGCTGTACGCCTGCCCGAGCGCGATGTGGCTGGCGGCGTTCTCATCAAACAGCGTGTTGTAGAAAAGGATGCCACTCTGCGCAATGGGCGAAGAGTGCGGCACCAGCGCCACTTCCCCCAACCGCCGCGCGCCATCGTCGGTGCCGATCATGCGCTCGAGAATATTCTGGCCAGTCTTTGCGCGGGCTTCGATGATCGCTCCGGCGGCGAAGCGGACTTCAATGCCTTCAATCAGCGTGCCCTGGTAGGAGAGCGGTTTGCTGCTTCGCACCGTCCCATCCACGCGGTCCTTATGCGGCGTGGTGAAGACCTCTTCGGTGGGAATGTTCGGCTGGCAGTAAATGCCATTGCCGGCGCGCGTGCCGCCACCGGCCCAAAGATGATCATCGGCCAGTCCAACGCGCAGGTCCGTTCCGGGCCCGTTATAGTGCAGCGCGGAATAGCGCCGGTCATTCAGAAAGTCGACGCGGTGCTTGAGCCGCTCGCCATGCGCCTTCCACGCAGCCACAGGGTCTTCCACGTTCGCGCGGGAGGCCGCGAAGATCGCCTCCCACAGGCGCGCAACGGCTGCCGTCTCGTCTTCATGCGGAAATACAGCGCGCGCCCAGGCTGGAGTGGCGGCTGCAACAATGGTCCAGTTGATGGCGTGCTTCGTAATCAGCTCAATCGCGGGCTTGCTGGCGCGAGACATGGCGGCGTTCGCACGGCCCACCTTCCCCGCATCCTGGCCGGCGAGCAGCGCCGGGTCGCCGCCAGCAATGGCCAACCGCGCCGCGCCGCTGCGATAGGCATTGGCAATGCCATCCTGCAGCCACGTTGCCACCGTGTCGA
>JAKAUB010000089.1 GCA_021827845.1 Acidobacteriota bacterium
TCCAATTCGCAGGGTCCGATCAGGTGTGACTGAGAGCGGATAGGGCGCTGGTCAAACAGAAGATGCCAGATTGTTTGCTGCACTGTCTCCGTCAGGATGTCTGGGTGGTATTCCTTCTGTTTTGTACAAATCTTGTCGAACTCATCCTTGAACATCTGTCGGGATGTCCAGCGCCTCCGTACCTTTTCAACACTTGGATCCAGCGATGCGAAATATTCCCCGAGTGTTCGAGCGTTCGTTTGCCGTATCTGGTCGGCCAGGTCTTTGATTCCTGCTTCAACAACTCCGGCATCCTGCTCCTCCTTTCCAGCTTTCTTTGAGGTGTCGCCTTGCGCTTTCCGGTTGGAGGCATATCCTCGCCTCTGACTCAGGTGATAGAAGGCTCGGCCCAGCTCATGTGGTGTCAGTGGCTCGTCCAGCGCTGCCTTCCTCATTAGGTAGAGCGGTAACTGGTGGGCAGTCTGTTCATCGGTCGCAGCAGCCCATTTCCGAGACAACTCACGATCAAGGTGGTTAAGCAACGCATGCCGCTGCCCGCAGCCATCGATGACAGGCCCTTCGTAAGCAGGCAGAAGGTCATGCTGTTGCAGATACTCAAAAAGCTGCGCCTGCCGGTAGGCGCGGCGCCGGAACTGGCGGCGTGTCAGCCGTGCCGCCCGTCGCGCGACGGCATTCGATTCATCCTGACCTTTTTCGATGTCTCCGGTAACGGCGGGCTCGAAGATTCGGACACCCACGGCCAGCAGTGATGCCGGGTCTCCGGCCGAGTTCAGAGAGAGAGCGGACCACCCAATCGATGCTGATCCGAGGTCGATGCCAAGAATGTAGGGGCCGCCCGCAAGCGCCATCGTTTCCACGGTTTACCTGCCCATTGACGTAAGTTGGAAGGAGCGGTAGAAGTATAGCAGTGTACGTGAGCGGCGATTGCCCGGCTGTTTCTCAGTAAGCTTTCGTCGTACGGTATCGGTTTTCACCGTAGCCGTTGAACGCCCCGGGAACGGGGCGTTCTTGTTGTCTGCAAGCTGTTATCCGACGCGCCTCCGGCATTAGCTTCCGCTGCCTGCTCTACCCCTAAAACGTAAACGAAATTCCCCCCGTAATCCGGTCCTGGCGGCTGGCGCCTTGCAGAAACGGCCCTACCAGCGTCAGCGTGTAGCCGTCGCTGACGGCGACGTTCGACAGGATGTCGTTCTTTGACTTGCTCCAGAAGTCGGGCTGGGAGGTCAGCGTCTCGCGGTAGTCGGCGCGGATCATCCAGCGCGGCGTCAGCCGGTAGCGCGCGCCCCCGCCATAAACAATGCCGGGCTGAAAGATGCCGCCGCCTTCGAGTGGTGGCGTTCCGCCAAAGTCATACGCCGCCGTCAGTAGGCCTACCGTGCTGAGCCCCAGCCGGAAGTAACTGGGCGCTTTCTTGATCGGTGCGTCGGCCAGATGCATCAACTGCAGCGATGGCCCCGCGGCCAGATACGGCCGAAAGCGCGAGCTGCGCGGGGTGGCGTTCAGCAGGAAGTTATAGCTGGCCTGCGACGTGCGCAGCCCGACAATCTGGAACGCAAATTCGTTGACCTGCGAGTTTGTCGTCGTGTCGGTGCCGACGACCTCCAGCCCCAGCAGAAAGCCGGTATAGCTCTGGTCGTAGGCAAACTCATGCGAGAAGTACTTCTGCGAGTCGAGTGTGACGGTGCCGCCCAGCTCCCACCCATCATGCAGGGTGTTGCCCATGGCCACGGTCAACACCGTGTTCTGCGCCTCCGTCTCGTCGATCAGAAATACAATGGCGCCGCCGTTGCCGCCGTAGTAACCGTGAAAGCCGCCATGAAAGCCCAGCTCGATCGAAGGCGGCTTCCAGACGCGCGTGCCTTTCCTTTTGCGCGGCTGTGGAGTGCTGGGTAATGCGTCTGCGGCGTCTGGTTCGTAGGCGTCGCGGGACACAAAGCGGTCGCTGACGGTGTAGGTCTGCCCGTCGATCTCCATGTTGCGCTGCACGGTTTGCTTGTGCTGCTTTCTGCTGTCCAGCGCGTAGCGCACGCCGGAGTAGGCCGTGACGCCGACATTGTCGCGCAGCAGATTATTCTTGAGCGTCAGGACTGTCTGGCGCGTGGTGCGTTCCACCGGATTGCCATGGATCGGCAGCACGGTCTGATCTTCGCCCTGAGTCTCACTGTTCGGGTGGCTGCAGTTGTTGAACTGCAGCACGGCGATGCGCCCGTCGGTGATCAAATCTTCGTCGGTGCCATTCTTGGGGTGGGGCGGCAGCCAGGGTCGCGTCACTAACTGGGCGCTGGCGACGCAGCCGGTAAAGATCAGATCGTTGACGACCTTGGCCCGCTCATTGTCGATGTTGGTGTCAATGAGGTGGATGAAGGTCTTGTTCTTCTTCGAGAAGCCAATGCCGATGTCGTGCGTGGAGGAAGACGTCCAGACCGGCTGTCCGTTCCACGTCTCTTTCGTCAACCAGATGCGCAGATGATGCCGCTTGGAAAAAGTGTCCAGCGTCTTGGCGTAGGCATAATTCGGCGCTTTGCCGTCCAGCAGCAGGATAGACATGGGCGCGCGCTGGTAGCCCTGATTTTCGGCGACCGAACGAATCGTGCTGTAGGTGGACTGCGCATCCAGCGCGTCGACCGTCACCCATCCGGCGGCAGCGAAGGCGTGCTGCAGATCCTCCGCGGTGCCGATGAATGCCAGATTCGTCAGGTCCGAGGGCTTGGGTTTTTTGCTGTCGGTGATGGTGCGGAAGGGCAGCGCGCGAACCATGCGGCCCAGGTCGGCCTTGCCCGCTTCGTTGGTCACCAGCGGCGGAACAGTATCCGCCCGCTCGTGGGGAACGTCGAGGGGCGCGGTCAGTTGCGCGATCAACTCGGTGCCCGCGGGCAGGGAAATCTCCGGCTCAGAAAACCGCAGCGTGCTGGCGGAGCCTGCCGTGGTGAAGAGGATCGCGATGGGATCGCCAAACGCCAGGTTGCCGATCACCCCAGAGGCCTTGTTGCTGATGGTCGAGGTCGAGCGGATGCCCTGGATGCGGTCCTGCTTGTCGATCGTTTCGCGGGAGTTTTCTACTTCACCAATGCGGCAGGCAATCGGAATGGACTGGCCATCCTTCAGCACGATGTGATCAAAGTGGATATCGATCAGCGCGGTCTCATGCTTCAGGCCCAGCCCCACCCGGCGGATGGAAACCACGGAGCCCGCGATAGTGGTTCCCAGCGGTACAAGAATCTGGCCCCCTTCTGTGACGGGTGAGATGATCACACCGGTCAGGCGCATGCCGGGATGGCTAGAGTAGGAACTGATCGGCTGCTGCAGCCGGACTTCGAGCGAGGTACCGACGGGCAAAGTCTCCGCGCGAAGAAGGCGCGATTGGCCGGCGCCGAAAGCCGCCAGCATCAACCCCAGGAGAAGCCGAAGGCGCAACGTGTTCAAAGCAGTCAGCCTCCGGGGAGGGAATCAAAAAATCAGCAGCCTGGCAATTTGTTTCGCAGGCGCGCCGAACCTGGCCCGGGCGACCCGTAATCCTGCTCCTTTATATCCAATCCGACAGGCGCCCGGCGTACAAAATCTATGTAACTTCCGGGTGGCAATCTTCGCCGTTCTCGGAAGGGTGATCCGGCGGACGAAGATTCTTCCGTCGCTCCAAAAGGGCAGGGGTGCTCGCTGGCAGCCAATTGCATCCCACCTTTTATGGCAATTGCGAAATTGCTGTAAGGAGGAAACAAACTTGACCAAACATAGGCTGATACTTACGGTCGCGGCGGTTCTTGCAATGCCGGGCGTCATGGTTATGGCACAGCAGACGGGCGGCGGAGCCGGAACCCAGCAGGGCGGCGGAACGACATCTGGCGCCGGGATGCAGTCTGGAACCGGGAATGGCGGAATGAACGGTTCCGGATCGACCGGCGGCATGAATGGCGGTATGAACGGCCAAGAGGGCCAAACCCACATGAAGAAGCACCACGGTCATCATCACCACCACCACAAGAGCAAGAATGGTGGAATGAATGGCGGCATGAACGGTGGTGCGGGTGGCGGCATGAATGGCGGCACGGCTGGCGGAAGCGGCTCCACACAGCCGCAGTAACCTGTCGCACGGAAAAAGCGCCTGGCTTCGGCCAGGCGTTTTCTATTTCTACTGCGAAAAGAAGATGGAGTAGAGAAGGATCACGAGCACCAGGGCGCTGACGCCGACGTACATATGGTCGCGTTCCAGCGCGAAAGCTATCACCAGGAAGGCCACGCGAGCGACGGGCGTCGCAATCAGAATCAGAATCCCCAGCTCAATCAGCGCCGTCGCCTGACCTTGCATGACATGCTGCATCAACTGGGAGGGCCCGTAGAACTGCCCCAGGCTGCTGAGAAATATGTGATAGTGCGGAATGGCGCGGGCGTTGTGCACCATAAAGATGCACAGACCAATAAAGGTGATTCCGCAGGAGACGGTGGTGCCAATGCGCAGCACCTGGCCGATAAGTCCTTCTACCTGCTCATCGTTCAGATCGGTAAATTTCATACCTTGCCTATGATTCCGTTGTAGATCATTTCGACGGCCAGGAAGAATACGACCACGGCAAACACGGTGCGCAGCGCGCGCACATTCACCCGCACCAGAATTCGCGCACCGATGAGCGAACCGATCAGCACGCCGATCATGACCGGGGCCGAGAGGGCCGGGTCCACATAGCCGCGCCGCAGATAGATGCCGGCGCTGGCTGCCGCCGTCACGCCGATCATAAAGTTGCTGGTCGTCGTGGAGACCTTGAACGGGATGCGCATAATGTGGTCCATGGCCAGCACCTTGACCGCGCCCGAACCAATACCCAGCAGGCCCGAGAGCGTGCCGGCGCCCAACATGGTGGCAAAGCCGCCCCCCACATGTTTCACACCGTAGGAGATTTCCTTACCTCCAGGGCCCGGATATGTCCCGTTCATCTTCAGCCGGTCGGACCATTTGTTGTGACCCACTATTTCGTCTTCATGCCGCTGGAAGGTCAAGTAGACCGAATACAGCAGGACGACTCCGAAGACAATGGCAATGCCGCGGGTGGGGGTGCGGGTCGCCAGCCACGCCCCAAAAACGGCGCCGATGGTGGTGGCAATCTCCAGGAACATGCCAATGCGCATGTTTGAAAAGCCTTCGCGTACGTAGGCAGCGGCAGACCCGGAAGAGGTGGCAATTACGGAGATTAGGGAAGCGCCAATGGCGTAATGCAGATCAACCTTAAACAGGAGCGCCAGCATGGGAACCAGCACCACGCCGCCGCCCAGGCCTGTGAGCGAGCCAAGCAGTCCGGCCAGCAGGGAGCCCCCCAGGATGACCAGGGAAAACGTCAGCTCGTTCATAGAAAAACTGTACCATCCTGAGATTTTTTTCAATTCCAAAAACGCACCGCATCCTTCCCCGAAAAACGGGGTTAGCATCGAGGACGTTGGGGTACACTTTAGGGGCTCGGACCGGCTGGCGGACCACTCGGAACCGGGAAAGAGGAAACCTTGCGCGCAGCATCATCACGAATCAGGGCCTTCGGGCTGGGTAATACCTGCAAATTGCAAAAGACGCTGGTCGCCGCAGTGTTGGGCTTTGGGCTTCTGGCAGGGCACGCGGTGGCGCAGAGCGCTGCGCGCATCCTTACACCCATCCGGGCAGACCAGATGACGCGTCTGAGCGGGACTGTTTCGCCCCGGGTCGCCGTGTCCCGCGACATGGGCCCGCTGCCGGGGGGCACGCCGATCTACGGGATGTCCATCGTCTTTAGTCTCTCGCCCGCACAACAGAAAGATCTGACGCAGCTTCTGAAGGAGCAGCAGACCAAGGGCTCGCCCCTGTATCACCAGTGGCTGAAGCCCGGCCAGTTTGCAGCGCGGTATGGCGTCAGCGCTTCGGACCTGAGCAAGGTCGCCGCCTGGCTGCAGACGCAGGGATTCACCGGCATCACCGTTCCTCCGGATGCGGATCGCATTACGTTCAACGGGACAGCGGCGCAGGTGAACGCGGCCTTCCGCACCCAGCTGCATCGCTATCTGCGCAACGGCGAGGCCAACTGGGCTAATGCGTCGGAGGTGAGTGTTCCTTCGGCCTTTGCCGGCATGACCATCGGGGTGGCGCATCTGAACACCTTCCGGCCGCGTCCGCACATCGCCTTCCGCCGCGTACATGCCCGGGTTCAGAGCGCCGTAGGGGGGATGACTCCGCACTATACGGTCTTCGATCAGAACAATAATGAGGTCAACCTGATCGCTCCCGCCGACAGCGCCGTCATCTACGACGTGACCGCTCTCTACAACCACAACATCAACGGCAGCGGGCAGACGCTGGGCATCGTCGGCCAGACCGACATCACCGCCAATATCTCCGACGTTGCACACTTCCGCAGCCTGAGCGGATTGAATCCCAGCAATGTCCCGACGCAGATCCTGGTGCCCAACAGCGGCACGGCGCAGCAATACGCTGGTGACCTGGAAGAAGCCGACATCGATGTCGAGTGGTCGGGCGCCATCGCGCAGAATGCGCAGGTGGTCTATGTCACAGTCGGCAATAACCAGAACTATGGTGTCTTCGATTCGCTGCAGTACGCCATCCAGACCCCGCTGATGAGCAACAACACCAAGTACCTGCCGGTCATCAGCATCAGCTACGGAGCCTGCGAGCAGGCCTTCAGCGGTTCGTCGCAAATCACAATGATGGAGCGGATTCTGGAGCAGGCCAACTCGCAGGGGCAAACCGTCATTGCCTCGGCGGGCGACAGCGGCTCGGCCGACTGCGATCTCGGCTACAACTCCCAGAATCAAATCGTCGCCGCTAGTCAAGGCCTGGCCGTCGATTATCCGGGCAGCAGCCAGTACGTCACATCTGCAGGCGGAACATCGTTCAGCGGCGACATCAACAATCAGGCCAAGTATTGGAGCAGCAACAATAGCTCCAGCAATGGCTCCGCACTCAGCTATATTCCTGAGACCACCTGGAACGATACGCCAGACATGGCCGGCTTGAATGCCTCCGGCAACCTCAGCGCCGGCGGCGGCGGCGCCAGCACCCTGTTCCCGAAACCATCGTGGCAGGTCGGATCGGGTGTCCCGAATGACGGGCATCGCGATGTGCCGGACATCTCCCTGTCCGCCGATCCGGATCACGATGGCTACGTTCTATGCACGACAGAGACAGACACCAACGGCAACCTGACCGGTACGTCGAGCTGCGTCTATCCGGTTGGCAGCGGTGAGGTGCCCTACTTCGACGCCAGTAACAGCGGAAGCATCTATGGCGGAACCTCCATCGTTGCCCCGCAGCTGGCCGGCATGGTTACGCTGTGGAATCAGCAGGCGGGCAACACCGGTGGGGTCGGCAACGTCAACCCCATCCTGTATCTGGAGGCGCAGGAGAACGGCGGCGCCTTCCACGACACCACCACAGGCAGCAACGCCGTCGTCTGTCAGCAGGGAAGTCCCGATTGCGTCGCCGATCCCAATGAGAGCGGCAACTTTATCGAATCCTGCTGCAATGCCGGCCCGGGATATGACGAAGCAACCGGCCTGGGCTCGGTCGACGCCGGAGCCATGGCCGCGATCTGGCCCAATGTAACGGCGGCGAACGCCAGCTTTAGCCTGCTGCCGCAGACCAGTACACTGACCGTCCCGGCCAGCGGCAGCGGTCAGGTCACCCTGGTGCTCAGCCCCAGCAACGGCTTCAGCGGTTCCGTTACACTCACCTGCTCCGGTCTGCCTTCGGGCGCCAGTTGCAGCTTCTCGCCGGGCTCGTCGGTCAACCTCGCATCCGGCACCGCGCAAAATGTGTCGATGACAGTCACCGCTGGTTCGTCTGCCAGTCTCGCCCTGCCGGGTCCGCTGGGTGAACGCTGGCCGGCTGAGGCAGCGCTCGCCGGTGTCTTCGGCCTGTCGCTCCTGGGCCTTCGCCGCCGACGGGTGATCCCGCGCGGTTGGATGATTGTGCTTCTTCTGGTCGCCGGCATTGCCGGTGCGGGAGCCTTGACCGCGTGCGGTTCCAGCAGCCCGAGCACGGGCGGTGGCGGCGGTGGGGGTGGCGGTGGCAACCCATCGACTAGCACCGTCACTGTGACGGGAACTTCCGGCACCACCACCGCTTCGGCGACGATCAAGGTCACCATCAGCTAAGCGGCGGCCCGTAGCTGCAGCCGCCGTCGGGAAGCTCTGTTACCTTCCCGCCGGCGGCTGCAGCACAGGATGCATCTTGTAAAAGTCCGTCGCCCGCTGATAGGCGCGCGCAAATGCGCATAGCTTCGCATCCTGATACAGGTTGCCCAAAAACGTGATGCTTACCGGCGTGCCCGGTCCGCCGATGTTGTCCTCATCCCCGGTATCCGTCTTCGCCGGCGGCGGCGCATCCGACCCGCGCAGACCGTTCGGCACAATCACTGCCGGGTGCCCCGTAAGATTCGTGACCGTCAACTGTTCGGTGGAGCTGGGGACCACAATCACGTCCACCTGAGCAAACAGTTTTGCCATCCCCGCAATCGCCAGGCTACGCGCCCGGTTTGCCTGAATGTATTCCACGGCGGGATAAAACCGCGCCACGCGAAACAGGTTCGGCCAATCCTCCGGCCCCTGCTCGGTCAGCAGCCGGTCGCGTCCACTCATGGTCAGATGGTCAAACGCCGCTGCCGCCTCGGCATTCAGCAGATTGGCCATATCGTCGTACGGCAGCTTTGGCAGCTCCAGCGGCTTTAGCTGCACGCCCATGCTGCGCAGCTTGTCGAGCGTTGCCCGGTCAAAGCGCCGGTCATACGCGGTGCGGTCGCGCGAGGCACGCCGGTGGGCCAGTTGCGACTGCCATTTTGTCAGTGCCTCCCCGGTCATGCCCGGCGGCGGAACCTCGCTGACCGGCTTCGGTGGCAGAAACGCGCTCTCAATGTAGCCGACCCGCAGCGAACGCCAGTCAAAATCCGCGTCCCAGTTAAAGGCCGCGTCGCGCACGCTCAGGTCCTGCCCATCCGGGCCGTAAATACTTTCGAGCACCATCGCGCAGTCGTCCACGGAGCGGCAGATCGGTCCCAGCTTGTCCATCGTCCAGGCCAGCGCCATCGCCCCCGTGCGCGGCACAAAGCCAAACGTGGGCCGCAGGCCGGTGACGCCGCATCGCGTGGAGGGCGAAGAGATCGACCCCAGCGTCTCTGACCCGATGGAGAAGGCCACGCAACCTGCCGCGGTCGCCGAAGCCGGCCCCGCCGAAGAGCCACTCGAGCCTTGTTTCGGGTTCCAGGGATTGCGCGTGCGCCCGCCGAACCACTTGTCGCCACTGGCCAGCGCACCCAGCGTCAGCTTCGCAATCAGCACGGCGCCCGCCGCGTCCAGCCGCTTCACGACCGTCGCATCTTCGTCGATCATCTGGTGCTCAAACCCGCCCGCGCCCCACGTCGTGGGATAGCCTTTCACCGCGAGCAAATCTTTCGCCCCCCACGGCATACCGTGCAACGGCCCGCGATATTTTCCCGCCGCAATCTCGGCGTCCGCCGCGCGCGCCTGCGCCAGGGCCCGCTCTTCGGTCAGCGTAATCAGAAAGTGCAGCTCCGGGTTGTAGCGCTTGAGCCGTGCAATGTACATCTCCGTCAAGGCCAGGGAGCTGACCTTCTGCGTGCGGATGTACGCAGCCAGCTCGCCCACAGTGCTGAAGGCGAGATCCTCCAGGTTCGCCGGCGCGCGGCCCACAATGGGAGCCTTCGCATAAACCACCGGCTTGCGGGTGCTGTCCACGCTGGCGCCTTTGGGCAGCGGATCGAAGATATACGCCGGGGCTACGCTGTTGGGCATGTCCAGCGCGCGCACCGCGCGGTAGCCATGCCGCATCTGCGTCAGCATATCCAGCATCATGGGCACATCGCTGGGCGGGATCACCACCCCGGCAATATCGGCGGCCTGCTGGATCATCGCCGCGGTGATGGCGGGGAAGTGTGCCGGAATGGCGAGATTGTTTGCGGCGGTCCTGGCCACCTCCGTCGCCTGGGCATACAGCACGCCGGGAAACAATGTTCCCGCCAGACCAAACTGCGAACATATAGCCAGAAAATCGCGGCGATTGAGCATGATGCCGCACTCTATCACAGCGATGGCCAAATGCCATCGCGAAGATTCATCCTGTCCAAAGGGCGCGTCCCAGGCCTGAATGAGGGTGCTCCATGTTCGCGTTTGCGACGAGGGTTTACGATGCGGGGTGACCAGGTCTCTCGCCCACTACCAAGTCGAGACCGAATCGCTTTGAACAGCGGAGGAGCGAAACCGGGCTGCCAAGTCCCACATCTCAGAAGCGAGATGTCGGGCACCCGGCACCCGGATGTTGAAAGTGCAAGCTAGATGTTGATGGGATAAGGAGGAAGGCTTCAGCGATGATCGAGTAGTTTGTGGTTGAGGACCATGAGCTTCAGGATCAGGAGAAGCCTTCTATGAAGATTGTAGGATGTGATTTTCATCCCAGTTGG
>JAKAUB010000075.1 GCA_021827845.1 Acidobacteriota bacterium
GAAGGCCACGAGCCGGGCGGCCAACTCTCCATCACCACACTGGTAGAAAACTTCCCCGGCTGGCCAGAGGGAATCCAGGGCCCGCAGTTGATCGACAACATGCGGATGCAGGCCTCCCGCTTTGGTGCGGAGTTCCGGCTGGGTCATCTCGCGTCGGCTGACCTGTCCAAACGCCCGTTCCGGCTGAATATCGACGGCGAAATCCTGCATGCCCGCACGCTGATCATCGCCAGCGGGGCGTCAGCGCGCTGGCTGGGGCTGCCCAGTGAACATGCGCTCATCGGCCACGGCGTCAGCAGTTGCGCCACCTGCGATGGCTTCTTCTTCTCCGGCAAAGAGATTGCCGTCATCGGCGGGGGCGACTCCGCGATGGAAGAGGCGCTGTTTCTCACGCGCTTCGCGACGAAGGTGACCCTCATTCATCGCCGGGAGCATTTCCGCGCGTCGAAGATCATGCTGGAGCGGGCGATGGCCCACGAGAAGATTCGCTTTCTCGCCAACACGATCGTGGAGGAAGTCCTGGGCGTCGAGCAAAAGGAAGTGACCGGCTTGCGTCTGCGCAACGCCGTGACCGGAGAAATCTCCATACTGCCCGTCAGCGCCATGTTTCTGGGTATCGGGCATGAGCCGAACGCAAAGATGTTTGCCGGCCAGATCGACCTGGACGCAGACGGTTACATCCGCACTCAGGATTATGTGTTTACTCGCGTGCCCGGCGTGTTTGCCTGCGGCGATGTTCAGGATCGCCGCTATCGTCAGGCCATCACGGCAGCCGGCAGCGGCTGTATGGCGGCGCTGGAAGTGGAGAAGTTCCTCGAAGAGCACGGCCGCTGACTACGCAGCGATGTTTCGCGCAGACCATACGGGCCTGTGCGCCACGCAGTGGATGCCCATGACTCTGGCTGACAATATCGCCCGCGTGCAGCAGCAGATTGCGGACGCCTGCCGCCGTGCTGGCCGCGCGCCGGAATCTGTCATGCTCATGGCCGTCTCAAAGACGCATTCTGCGGAAGCGATTCTCGAAGCAGCCGCTGCGGGGATCCGCCTGTTTGGCGAAAACCGTGTGCAGGAGTTCGCCGGCAAACGCGACGCGCTGGCCGCCGCCGGTCTGTTTGCGGGCAGCGATCCGGCGCGCTTCCACTGCATTGGCCCGCTGCAAAGCAACAAGGTGAATCGAGCAACGGAGATCTTCGACGCTGTCGATACGGTGGATTCTCTGCGGCTGGCGCAGCGGCTGGATCAGGCCGCCGCGGCGCAGGACAAGACGCTCGCCGTCCATCTCGAAATCAAAACCAGTCCGGAGGCGGCCAAGCACGGGATTGCGCCCGATTCGACTGACCTGGCGGCGCTGCTTGAGCAATTGCCAGACATGCGGCATCTGCGCGTTTGCGGGTTGATGACTGTCCCGCCGTTTGCTGCCAATCCTGAAGAAGCGCGGCCCTACTTCCGACGGCTGCGGGAGCTGCGAAATTCGCTGGCAGCGCAGTATCCGCGTGTATCGCTCAAGGAGCTGTCGATGGGCATGTCGCACGACTTTCCCGTGGCCATTGAAGAGGGCGCCACCGTCGTGCGCGTGGGAACGGCAATTTTCGGAGCTCGTCCGCCCGTCGCTCGCGGTTGACTTCGCCACAGAAATCCGCCCGCTCCGATACACTGAGTCGTTCCTTACCTCACACCTCTCTGGATGATCCACAATGGCCCTGCTGCACGCCGGACTCTATGCATGGGTGCTCAGCACAGTGGTTCTGGTGCTGCTCGCCGTCTCGCTGGCGAAGACCCGCGGCGTAAAGACGAAGGCGGATTATCTGCTGGCCGGCCGCTCGCTGCCGGCGTTCGTGCTGGTCTTTACGCTGCTCTCTTCGTGGATTGGCGCAGGCTCGCTGTTTGCGGGCGCGGAGAATGCCTATCGCAACGGATTTGCGGCGCTGTGGCAGCCGGCCGGCGGATGGGCCGGGCTGCTGCTGATCTACTTCATCGCGCCGCGCGCGCGGAAGTTCGCGCAGTTCACCATCCCGGATCTACTGGAGGTGCGCTACAACCAGACGGCGCGGGTGCTCGGCGTCATCGCCATTCTGTTTGCGTATACCGCCATCGCCAGCTACCAGTTGCGCGGCGGCGGCGACATCCTGCACCTGATCTTTCCCGGCCTCAGCAGCAACACCGGAATGATGATCATCACGGTCTTTGTGATTGCGTTTACTGCGCTGGCCGGGATGGCGTCCGTCGCTTACATGGACGTCGCCATCGGTCTGCTGGTGACAGTTGCGCTCTGCATTTCGCTGCCGATTCTGCTGCAGCACGCCGGAGGCATGGCCGGCCTGCATGCCAAGCTGCCGGAGACGCATTTTCAAGTGCTGGGCTCCATCAGCTTTGCCCGCGCCATGGAATTTTTTCTGCCCACCATGCTGCTGATGCTCGGCAACCAGGCGATGTACCAGAAGTTCTTCTCGGCCAAGTCGGAGCGCGATGCCCGCGTAGCAGTCGTTGGCTGGATCATCGGCACGGTCATTCTGGAGACCATCATCGTCGCTATCGCGGTGATCGGCTCCGCACTGTTTTCAACGGGTGAAGTGAGCCAGCGGCCGCGCGAGATCATCGCCTATACCGCGCGGCACGGTCTGCCGGCCATGCTGGGTGCGCTGCTGCTGGGCGCCGTCTTCGCCAAGGTGATCTCGACTGCGAATAACTACCTGTTTTCGCCGGCGACCAACCTGGTGAACGATGTCTTTCTGCGTTACATTCGGCCCCAGGCCAGCAACCGCAGTGTGCTGCTGGTCTCGCGGCTGGTCGTCATCGGCCTGGGAATCTGGGCGTTTGTGCAGGGTGCTTACACCCAGTCGATCCTGGAAAAGGCGCTGTACGCCTACACCATCTACTCGGCCGCTCTTACGCCGGTGATCCTCGCGGCGTTTTACTCCCGCCGCGTGAACCAGCAGGGAGCGGTGGCGTGCATTGCCGCCGGCACGTTTGTCACCGTCTTCTGGGACACAGATTTTGTCCGCCGCATATTGCCCGCCAGCATCGCCCATCGCGATGCCATCTTTCCGGCGCTGCTGGCTTCTCTGCTCTGCCTGTTTGTTGTCAGTTGGCTTACGCCGCCGCCGCCGCGCGAGAAGGTGCAACCCTTTCTGCCGTAAGCGCGAAATGCAGGCGCCGCCGTACAATGGTGGGTTGGAGATTTCTCGAATGTTTCGTCGCATCTACATGGACGCCAACGCGACCACGCCTCTGCTGCCGGAAGTGTTCGAGGCGATGCGCCCGTACTTTATGGAGCGCTTCGGCAATGCCAGCTCCGTGCACTCTTTTGGCCAGCGCGCCCGCGGCGCCGTCGAGCAGGCGCGCGTGCAGGTGGCAGAATTTCTGCACTGCCGTCCGGCGGAGATCGTCTTCACCAGCGGTGGCACGGAGAGCGATAATCTGGCGCTGTTCGGCGTGACGCGGCCCGGCGACCACGTCATCACCACCGCCATCGAGCATCACGCGGTGCTGCACGCTGCGGAAGCGTTGCAACACGCGGGGCGCGAGGTGACGTTCCTTGGCGTAGATGCGAACGGCGTCATCGATCCCGAAGACATACGACGCGCCCTGCGGCCCAACACGCGGCTTATCTCCGTCATGATGGCGAATAATGAGACCGGAGCGATTCAGCCAGTGGAGGCCATCGGCGCCATCGCATCGGAGGCCGGCGTGCTGTTCCATACCGATGCCGTGCAGTCCGCAGGCAAGCTGCCCATCGACGTCGAGAAGATCGGGTGCCATCTGCTGGCGATCTCCGGCCACAAGATGCATGCGCCGCAAGGGACCGGCGTGCTGTTCGTCCGCAAAGACATTAAGCTGGAGCCGCTGTTTTACGGTGGCTCGCACGAACGCCAGCGCCGCGCCGGGACAGAAAACCTCGCTGGGATCGTCGCACTGGGCAAAGCTGCGGAGATTGCCGCCGCCAGCCTTCGCGATGGCATGCCGGAAAAACTCGCCGCGTTGCGCGACCGCATGGAGCACGCCATCATCGCTAGTGTTGGCGAGGCCGGCGCGCACTCCACGGCTGCGCCGCGCGTGCCCAACACCACGAATCTCTGGTTCGATCACGTCGAGGGCGAAGCGCTGGTCATTTCGCTGGATCTGAAAGGGCTCGCTGTCTCTGGCGGTTCTGCCTGCGCCTCAGGAGCGAGCGAACCCTCGCACGTGCTGACCGCCATGCATGTGCCGGCGGAACGCGCCCGCGCCAGCCTGCGCTTCAGCCTGTCCAAACTTTCGACGGCGGAAGACGTGGATGCGGCCATCGCACTCGTACCGGAGGCCGTCAGCAAGTTGCGCGAACTTTCGCCCCACTACGCCGCCGCGAACTAGCCGCTCACATCGGCTGCACTTTTTTGTATGACACAGACTGAAACCATTGCCGTCGCCATGTCGGGCGGGGTTGACTCCTCCACCGTCGCTGCCATGCTGAAGGCCGAGGGCTACACGCTCGTCGGGCTGACGCTGCAGCTATGGAATCAGCGGCGGCTGGCCGGACGGCCCGGGATGCCGGAGTCCTCCGAAGGCCGCTGCTGCTCGCTCGACGACGTATACGACGCCCGCCGCGTGGCCGAGCATCTGGACATTCCGTACTACGTGGTCAATCAGCAGGAGCGCTTCGAGCGCGATGTCGTGGAGCCGTTCGTCCGCGAGTACCTGAGCGGGCGCACGCCGGTGCCCTGCACGCTCTGCAACAACCATCTGAAGTTTGCGCAGTTGCTGGACACGGCGCGGCAGATTGGCGCAGAGCGCATCGCGACCGGCCATTACGCGCGTAACGAGTATGACGCAGTACGCGGGCGGTGGATCCTCAAGCGGCCGGCCGACTCCAGCAAAGATCAGACATATTTTCTGTTCGGCCTCACGCAGCAGCAGCTCAGCCGCACGTTGTTTCCGCTGGGCAACTACCGCAAGCCGGATGTCCGCGAGATTGCCCGCGAGCAGGGGCTGGCGCTGGCGCAAAAGCCGGATTCGCAGGAGATTTGCTTCATCCCCGGCGGCGATTACAAGGTGTTTCTCGACGCCTATCTGGCCGAACGCGGCGAATCGATCCCCGACACCTCCGGTGAGCTGGTTACGACGGATGGCGAAGTCGTCGGCCATCACGGCGGCATTCATCAGTTCACCGTGGGTCAGCGCAAGGGGCTGAATGTTTCATCGCCATCGCCGTTCTACGTGCTGAACATCAATGGCGCAGAGCGCAGGGTCGTGGTGGGCCGAAGCGAGGAGTTGCTGTCGGGTGCGCTGCGGGCGCGCACGCTCAACTGGATTTCTATCCCTGAGCTTTCCGGCGAGATGCGGGTTCAGGTCAAGATTCGCCACCGGCACGAACCGGCATGGGCCACCATCACGTGCAGCGGGAATGATGAGGTAACCGCGACGTTTGACGAAGCCCAGCGCGCGGTTACGCCGGGCCAGGCTGCTGTTTTTTACGACGGCGAAGAAGTCGTCGGCGGCGGCTGGATCGTTTAGCTGATCGCGCTTACAGCCCGGCGGCAGGCTAGCTGACTGGCTTCTCTTTCGCCCACAACGCCGGATCGATGTCCGCAAATACGCTGTCCTGCTTCTCAATCGCAGCCAGCTTCGTTTCATCCTCGCCGCTCAGGCCGCCACCCGCCACGTGCAACTTCCAAAGCTCGTGCACGGTATTGAAGGAGGCGAGATGCTCATTGAAGCGGTCCTCCGCGTAGTCGCGCGCCGCTTCGGTGGTAATCAGAAACTGCCAATCTGAGGACTCCAGCAGCAGCAGCTCGCGGCAAAGCTGCTTCAGAATGCGCTCTCCCTGAGCGTTCCCGCGCCAATGGCCAGAGGTTGCCGCTTCGCGCACAGCGACTTCCGCCGGATAGAGATATTCCCACGTCCAGCGCGTATCCGGGCTTAGCCAGACTTCATGTGTGCCATTCTTGCCCCAGGAGCCTTCGGGCAACGCCAGAAATCCGCTGGGCTTGTACTTCGCGTGGTACGCCGAGCCGCTGATGAGCGCAATCGGCAGATCGGCATGCGCCATGGTGCGGGCCACATGCTCCAGCCATTGCGGGCCTTCATACCACCAGTGGCCGAACAGCTCTGCGTCAAACGGCGAGCAGAGAATGGCTGGCGCTTCATTGCCGTCATTCATCGCCGCCTTCAGGGAGTCCGCGACCAGGCTCACATAATGCTCAGCATGGGATTTCGTCAGTTCCGCAGCACGGCCGGGATAATACGGCGTCTTGTATGCCATATCGATCTTCGAGCCCGTCACCTGCCAGTAACGGTGGCCGCCGGGAAAGCGCTTCTTGTGGAAGTCCAGATAGCGGCCATCGCCGGGATACCCGGCGTCGCCACTCCACACCTGCAGGCCCGTCCGTGGATCGCGCGGAAAGACGGTCACCGGGCGGCGATGGGCACGCGGACCATCAACGTAATAGGACTTGTACAGCGAGCGCTCCGGCTCGCAGGTCTCCACCGCCAGGGATGCGGCAACACCAACCGCACCGCCGGCACGCAGCTCATAGGGTGTGAACATTACCGACCGCTCGATCAGGTGCGTATCCACGAAAAAGAAGTCGATGGCGGCATCTTCCAGCGGCTCTTCCACGCCGCGCCGTTCGAACGGCGCCCACGGTTCCGCGCTGCCGTGCGGCACAACCGGGTAGTGCCACAAGCCAGCCGGGCGGTAGGCGCACTCCGGCAGCCAGATGCCGCGTGGATGCTGCCCGATGTGCCGCTGATGCGTTGCCACAGCAGTTTGTACCTGTGCGCGGATGCTTTCATCTGTCCCCAACAAGGGAAAATAGCCATGCGTCGCGCCGCAGGTGATGATCTCGATCAGACCGCGCTCGGCTGCCTCGCGAAAGCCGCGGACAATCTCATGATCCAGGGCCCGGAAGTCATCCAGCGCTTCCTGAAAAAATGCCTGCCAGTATCTGGCCGTCTCCGCCAGATGCGGTTCCTTATTCTGCCGGAAATACGCCTCGTCTTCCCGGGCGGCTGCAATCTTCCGTTCCAGATATCGCGGAAATTCCTCTTTGAACACAGGATGCGCCAGTTGCTCCAGCAGAATCGGCGAGATGTTCAGGTTGGCGTGCAGCGCCAGGCCGTCCCGCTCCAGATTGCGGATGACGCGAAGCAGGGGCAGATAGGTCTCGGCAGCCGCTTCTAGCAGCCACTCCAGCCCATGGGGCCATGTTCCGTGATTTACGACGTACGGCAAGTGCGCGTGGAGTGTGAAGGTGAGATAAGCCGAAGCGCGTTGCTTTCCAGTCTCGATCATTAAGGAGCCTTTTGGGTTCGGGAAATGCAGTGTTCGAAAGAACAGCAGCTAACTTCAGGATACCGCTGTCCTACGCATTCTGATGCAGGCGGAAGTGCTGGAGGTGCGAAAGGGCGCGGAGGGTGGAGAAGAACTGCGGGGCGATGCAGCCACCGCCCCGCGACTTTTGCAGCTATTGCGGTGGCCCTTGATCCTGCGACTGGGAGTTGTTCGGCTGCTGCAGTTGCGGCTGGCCGCCGCCCTGCGTGCCCCAACGCCCGCTCCCTGGGTTGCTGCCGGTGCTGCCCGGCATCACCGTCACAGTGACGGTCAGCGGCTGGTTCAGCACAAAGTGAAGCACCGACTCGGAGGGAATCTTCACCTGCGCTCCGCGCGTCACAGCATTCACGCCGGCTCCGGTTCCTGCGCCTGCCGCAGCGCCAATCAGTGCGCCTTTGCCGCCACCGGCCAGCGCGCCGATCAGCGTGCCCAGCAGTGCGCCACCGCCGGCCTTCTCCGCGGTATTTTTGCCGCGGGCTGCGCCCTGCTGCAGTAGCGGCTCGGTGGACACGTTCAAGGTTCGGCCACCGGACTTGATCTGCTGCAAGCCGAGCGACAACTGTGCCCGCCCTTTGAAGTGCGTCGCATCCTTGGCATCGAGCACGACGCCGGTCACGTCCGATCCCCGGCGAATGGCGGTCACGCCGTTGACCATTAGGCTGTCGACCAGCACCCCGTGAAACGTGTCGTTGCTCTGCACCTTGCCGGTCTCCAAACTCTCAGTCGTGCGCACCGCAATGTCAGTCCCCGCCGGAATCACCAACGTCTTCTTCACGGGTTGTGGCGGCGGAGGGGGCGGTGGTGGAGCCGCATTCATCGCCTGCTGTTGCGCAGCCTGTTGCGCGGCCTGTTGGGCAGCAGCGGCGGCGGCCTGCTGTTGCTGAGCCTGCTGGGCCGCAGCCGCCTGGGCAGCCTGTTGCTGTTCGCGGCGGGCTTTCTCGCGCTGCGCCTTCTCACGCTGCTGCTGCTTCAGCCGGGCCTCTTCGCGCTGCTGGCGGGCGCGTTCGGCGGCGCGGGCATTGGCGTCGCTTGCCGCAACGGCCGGCGCTGCAACCGTCAGGTTATTCACCACCGTGCGCACGCCGTTCACCTGGGCAGCGTCATTGCCCGCCAGTTCGCGGGCTGCTGCGTCGGGAACCGATCCGGAGAGCGTGACGATCCCGTTGGCCGCGTTGGCGGTAATCGCGTTGGCCGGCAGTGCGGAATCTGCCTGCAGCTGCGCCTGCACCTGACGCGAAATCTCGGCGTCCGATGGCGGAGCCGGGGCAGGTGCAGCCGCCGGATTGTTGGCAGCGCTGGGCGCGGGGGAACTCTGTTTGTTGCAGCCGATGCTGAACCCTGCGGCCAGCATCCAGCCGAAGAGGACAAAGGAGGTCAAACGACGGTTCATAGAAGTTGGGCTCCGTGCGTATTAGTGTAGGGCCTTTGGGGGCGGTTTTGCAGTCATTTGCCCCGGCGTTCATCCCCCGCCGGGTGAACCCGGCATCTCCCCTGCTGGATTCGGCATCTTCAACTAAAAGCTGCCAGATATGGGACCGCAAGATTATGCTAGGGGTACCGTTGAGTCTGGAGCGCTATTTTTCTGCAGGCGCCGTAAGGAGAGAAACCAATGGAAAAACAGGAAACCACTGGAATTGGCTGGTTTGTTGCCGGACTTGGGCTAGGCGCTCTGCTGGGCGTGTTGTTCGCCCCCAAACCGGGCAAAGAGCTGCGCGAAGGCCTGGTCACCGGAGCGAAAGACAGCAAGGAATATATGGCCACCCGGAGCCGCGAAGCGCGCGAGCAGATCAACACGATGGTGGATCGCAGCCGGGACCAGATCAACACCATGGTCGACCGCAGCCGCGACCAGATCAACGAATACGCCGAGCGCGGCAAGGATGTGGTCGAACGCGGCAAAGATGCCGTCGAGCGCGGCAGGGAGCGCTGGAGCGGCATGGTGGATCGCGTTGCGGGGGAAGCCGGCGTGTCGCCGCGGCATGAAGAACCCGAAAACTAGAACGGCCGGGCAGCAGCCGGGATCGAACCCTGGGCTGCCCGTCATCGCCGGCCCGCCGATGAATCTGCAGCGGGCCCACAGGTTTGGCAGCAAACCGGCTGGTTCCCCAGCCCTGGCCGGCGAATTTGGAATTCTTTAGAAACTGAGGCGAACGCCGATGCCAACCGGATCCACGATCTTTCTCGTCTTCACTGGAGTCGTAACTTTTGCTGTCGTCCTGCAAACCCTGGTGCTGCTGGCTGTACTGGTGGCCGCCAAAGCTGCGCAACGCAAGGCAATGGATGAGGTGGAACGGCTGCAGGGACAGATGCGTCCCCTGCTGCAGGCCATCGATAGCGTGTCGGCGCTGATTGAGGATTTAAATCCGCAACTGCGTGCCGTGGTTGCCAATGTGCAAACGGCCTCCGAACGGCTGCGCGATCAGGTGGAGCACATCGACTCCGTCGTGGGCGACGTGACCGGTAAGACGCGGCGGCAGGTCAGCCGCATTGACACCATGATTACCGACACCCTCGACGCAGTCGCGAGTGGCACGCGCGTCATCCAGGACAATGTGATGGCTCCTATCCGCCAGGTTGGCGGATGGATGAGCGCAATCCGTTCGGGAATGGACATCCTGCGCGGCGGAGGCACCGGCGAGAGACGCACCCGCAGAAACCAGCGGGCCGAGCGAAACTTCGGCTGATCCGTCACCCGGCCGACTCCGGATAGAGGACTTTCACCAGATACAGCCCGTTCGCTGGAGCGGTGGGCCCGGCGCTGCTGCGGTTGCGGGCAGCAAGGATTCCCGGCACCGCTTCCGGTGAGATCGCACCGCGTCCAACGTCGAGAAACGTTCCCACCAGATTTCGCACCATATGCTGCAAAAACCCGTTGCCCTGCACTGTATAGACCAGCAAGTCCTGAGCGCCCGCCATCAGGCCTCCCTCCGTCCGCATCTCTTTCCACTCTGAGCGTTGGATCTCCCGCACCATCGAGCCGGCATCTTTTCCGCCGCGCTCGCTTCGATCCGGATCGGATGCGGCAAACGATGTAAAGTCGTGCTGGCCG
>JAKAUB010000061.1 GCA_021827845.1 Acidobacteriota bacterium
TATTGGTACGGCGGACAGAAAGCTGGCCGGCTGGATTGGGTCTCGCAACAGGTGCCCAATGGGACCGATTGGCTAGAGTACATGTTGCTCGCAAATCGCGGAGCGGGCAGCGCAAATCCGCGCAATGTCCCGCAGGCCCAGCTTGGCGGGATGAATCATTTTTCGCTTGGCGTGCAGAATATGGAATCCACCGTCACCCTGCTGACGCGAGCGGATCGGTTATCGGCGAAGCACGTCGGCCCGCAGATCGGGCTGGACGGGAAATGGCAATACAACTTATTCGATCCCGACGGTACGCGGGTGGAACTGATGGAATTCCAACCCGTCACCAAGCCTTGCTGTTCGCCATTCACCGCGGCCAACCCCAAACGCTGACGGCGTCGCTTTGTGGCTGAGGGTTGAGAAGTCCTGGTCTTCAAGCACCGTTCCATCACGATTCAAAATGGCAATGCCGCGGTTACTGCTGTCGACAGCGCAATTCTGAAACGATGCGGGTCGAAAGAAAGGCGCGCCGCGGGATGTGCATCAGCGACCGTGAGAAATGCAACCGCAGGAGTTGCGAATGATCAGCCTGGTGGGAAGAATGACCGTCTTCGAGCTGCTGTGCGACCCTTCGCTCAAGCTGTCGAGCAGCATCTGCGTGGCGCACTCGCCTAGCTCGGACGCCGGTTGCCGGACCGCGGTCAACGGTACTGCAAGCAAAGGGGCCAGTTCAAAGTCATCGAAGCCAACGATCGCAACCTGGTCGGGGACGGGGAATGCCTCAGACTGCAGCGACCGCAGAGCTTCGATTGAGGTTACATTATTGAGCGTGAAGAGAGCCGTGGGGGCATTGGGAGCGTGCATTCTGGCCAACAGATGCGGCCTTACTGCCTCGGGCCGATCCACGATCAGTAACTCCGGCTCCAGTCCAGCGTCCTCCATAGCGCGGCGATAGCCCTGGATGCGCTTCCCCACGGAATCGTATTCGCTGTCGTAGCCCGTACATAGAATGTGCCGGTGGCCATGTCCGATCAAATGATTGACGGCCATGATCGCGCCTTCTTCATTTTCCACCAGCACCTGTCCGGCTTCCAGTCCGCTGATCGTGCGGTCCACCATCACAATGGGTAAGCCCGCACTGCGCATCTGTCGCAGCTGGGGCACCAGCTTGCGGTTTGAAGGCACCAGGACAATCCCTGCAATATTGCGCGAGCGCATGATGGTCAATTCTTCGGCTTCGCTCTCCCGGTCGCCCTCGCACGCGAAGATCATCGTGGTGTAGCCGTTCTGCGCGGCGCGCTGCTGAACGGCATGCGCACATTGCGAGAAAAATGTGTCCGCCAGGTTGGGCAGTAAAAGTCCGATGGTGCGCGACGATTGTCCGCGCAGAATCCGGGCCGCTTCGTTAGGTTGATAGTTGAGCCGGGCAATCGCCGCATGAACGCGGCTTGCCATCTCCGCACTCACGCTCTTGTTGCCGTTGATGACGCGTGAAACGGTCATCGTACTCACGCCGCATTCGCGGGCGACATCGGAAATGGTTGTCGTCGCGCGAGGTCGTCTGCCCATGGGTCAGCCCTTATATCCTGCTTGATATTTGCTCGCTTCCGGGGCCAGACATTCTCAGCACAGGGAAACAAGGCCCGATGCAGAAACATGACGACAAATCATCACGCCTGAAGAAGGCTTTTTCAGCCTCCCGGTAGCACCAGGAAACCCTACCGTATATCACGAACTACGAAGGCTGGGCAGAACTTTCTGGGTCGGAGCCCGCAGCGATCCGCGCCCGGGTGCAGCGAGGAGCCATCGAGGAACGATGTCCGGCTTCATGCGAGCGGCCGCCGGAGACGCGGTTGTCCGCGGCGCCAGCCCCGTCCAGCGTAGAGGTTGAGGCCGAACAGAGATTCGGCTATGGGTATAGCAGATAGGATTTCCGTTTCTCTTGAAAGGCGTCGATTGCAGTCTGCCACGATTCAGCGATCGACTGCGGATCATCTCCGGCTTCCAGAGCGCGCATGGTTGCCTGGTTGGCGACCAGCCGGGAGATTGCGTCGAGGTGATAGCTGGCCGGGTAGAGTTTGTGCAGCATAGCGGCCACTTCCAGGCCTAGTTCCGGAGCATTCAGAACGTTGCGCTGCGTAATGACAAACTGCACGCCGCTGCATAGCTGCCCGGCGTAAGGGTAGGGAGCCGCTGGCGTGAACTGCACCGGCACGAATCGCACGCCCGGAATGAATCGCGCGTTCAGCGCCGCCGCGAACTGCGTCGCATGGATCCAGGGCGCACCGATCCAGAGAAACGGTGTATCGGTGCCGCGGCCGACCGAGATGTTGGATGTCTCAATCATCCCGATCCCAGGGTAAAGAGTCGCTTCCTCTAGATTGCGCAGATTCGGTGACGGGTTCACCCACTGGAGAGCGGTCGAGTCATACCAGTCGCCGCGCTGCCAGCCTTCAATCGGCACCACCGTCAGCGCTGCTCCCAGATGGCCCTCTCCGTTGAAGTACCGCGCCAGCTCCCCGAACGTCATGCCGTGGCGGACCGGCAACGGCAGAAAGCCCGTATAGCTGGACTGGCCGGGATCGGAAACCGGCCCCTGGACAAAAGAGCCTGTGATGGGATCGGGGCGGTCAAGCACAACGACGTCGGTCCCCGTCCTGGCAGCCGCCTGCATTACGTAAGCAGCGGCAGTTTCAAAGGTATAAAACCGCACGCCCACATCCCGCAGGTCGATCACAATCGCATCAAGATCGCGTAGTTTATCGATGGGCGGCCGCCGTTGCGCTTCGTTCGAGCCGTAGAGGCTGATGACCGGCAGACCGGTGGCGGCATCGGTTCCGCTGTTGATGTGCGTGGTGTCGAGGGAAGCGCTCAATCCATGCTCCGGACTGAAAAGCGTGGTCACCGAAAGGCCAGGCACGGCTGGGGGCGCGTCATGCGCTAGAACATCAATCGTCCGCCTTCCCTTACCATCGACCGCTGTATCGTTTGTCAGAATTCCCACCTGCAAGTGTCCGCCATGCTTCTGCCGCAGCGCGGCAAGCTGGGCAAAATGATCCTTTTCCAGAACGTCGATTCCTGTAAGAACGGTGCCGTTGCGGCTGCCCCAGCGCCGCATATTCGTCAGCGATTCGTTATAGCCGGTGAGCCGCGCAATCTCCTTCCCGTGCTCCGGAATTTGAATGTTCAACGCCTCCGCC
The DNA here is from genome assembly GCA_021827845.1 of Acidobacteriota bacterium. Classification (GTDB taxonomy): domain Bacteria; phylum Acidobacteriota; class Terriglobia; order Terriglobales; family Acidobacteriaceae; genus JAKAUB01. The sequence continues at coordinate 3,183 of JAKAUB010000061.1, forward strand.
GCGGCGTTGGCTACTTGCCCTTCCACGCCGATGGTGCTCACTCCACCGTTCGGATGCACACGATTGCTCAGCAGAATGACGTAGCTGTTGCTCCACGGGTCCATCCAGATATCTGTCCCGGTAAAGCCCGTATGACCGAATCCTCCCACTGGAAAGAGCTCACCGCGGTTACCCGAAAATGGGCTTTCGATGTCCCACCCTAACCCACGCAGGGAGGTCCCGGTCGCTGGCTGCTGCGGGGTTGTCATCTTCTCCACGGTCAGCCGGTTTACAGGAAAATCGCTCGGCCGCCCGGCGAGCCGGTTGAGGAGCGCCTGGGCGAATAGTGAAACGTCGCTTGCCGTGCTGAAGAGGCCGGCATGTCCCGCAACGCCACCCATGCGCCGCGCCGTTGGATCGTGCACCACTCCCAGCAGCATGTGATGGTTTTCGTCGTACTGGGTGGGCGCAATTTCGGGCCGCCAGCTGGCTGGGGGCAGGTAGCGCGTGTGCGTCATGTTCATCGGCGCGAAGACATATTTTGCGGCGTATTGGTCGAGCGTCATTCCAGTGAGCTTTTCGACCAGCGCGCCCATGACGATAAAGTTAATGTCGCTGTAGCGGAACTGCGTCCCCGGCGGATGATCCGGTTTGACAGCCATGGCCATCGCATACGCAGTCTGTTTGCCGGACCAGGGTTGCTTCAGGTCAAGGTCCGGGGGCAGCCCGGAGTAGTGCGTCATCAACTGCCGGATCGTGATGTGCGCCTTCCCGTTCTGTGCGAACGCGGGAAGATATTTGGCGACGGGATCGTTCAGCCGGAACCGGCCCTGCTGGTAGAGTTCCATCGCGGCCGTCGTCGTCGCCATAACCTTCGTCATGGACGCCATATCGAAGATTGTTGTCTCATGCATCGGGGTGCGCGTGGGCTCCAGCGATCGCTCCCCGTAAGCGCGCTCAAAGACGACCCGGCCTTTATGTCCCACGATGACGACCGCACCTGGAAGCAGATGATTGGCCACTGCCTGGTTGACGATCCGGTCGATCCCGCTGAAGTCTGGCCGCGCAGGTTGTTGTGCGATGGCGCCATGGCAGGCCGGCGAGAGCAGGAAAAGGGTAGCGCACGCAAGCAGTAACCGATGCAACCGTTCAAGCGATGAGTAGATCAAGAGAGTAACTCCAGGGTTTGCGAGCTTTATGCAAGCTCGACGACTTCTTCACGAGCCCCCACATCTGTCCAGAAGCTCGTCACATATCCAACAGCAAAGGTGAACACTGCGCCAAAGACCACGTACCAGGTCCACGCAATTTTGGGTAGCACGACCACGAGACCGGCAACTGCAATGCGAAGCGCATGCGGCTGTAGCCATAACGCTACGTTGAGCGCGAATCCAAAGACCATGCCGACGATGGCGCCCGACTCATTCGCGCGTCGCGTCAGAACTCCGAGCAGGAAAACTCCGAGCAGCGACCCGTAGGCCACGGAGGCGATCGCCAAACCCAGCTCCACAACATGCCCCCCCGTGCGCGACAGGATCGCAAGCGCAAATAGAACGATGGCCCAGCCAACGGTGGTCACGCGCGAAACAAACACCTGGCGCGCGGGGCTCGCCTGTGGCGCAAAGCGAAGATATAGATCGACCACGCTGGTGGAGGAGAGGGAATTGAGCGCTGCGCTGAGGTTGGACATGGCGGCAGCCAGAATTGCCGCCACCATAATTCCGGCGAAGCCGACAGGGAACTTCGCAACGATGAATGCCGGGAACACATCGTCCGCACTCACGAAATGATGCGTGGCTGCCACCCGGGTGTAGTAGACAAACAGAGCCGCCCCAATGCCGAGGAAAGCGAGAAACTGCAGCAGGATGAGAACACCGCTGGCAAGCAGTGCGGCTTGCGAACTCCGCAGATTACGGGCTGCGAGCAGTCGCTGCACCATAAGCTGATCGGTGCCGTGGCTCGCCATGGTGAGGAAGCAGCCGCCGATCAGCCCGGCCCAAAAGGTATACGTGCGCGAGACGTTCAGCGAGAAGTCGAACAGCCGGAACTTGCCCGCGCTGCCGGCCACTGCATGAATGGTGCTCCATCCGCCGGGAACATTGTGCGCCAGCGTCCAGACGGCCAGTCCGATGCCGCCGGCATAAATTCCCATCTGCAGCACATCGGTCCAAATGACCGCCGACAAGCCGCCCTCAAAGGTGTAGATCAGCGTAAGCAAAGAGATGATCGCGATGGAGGCGACATCCCCGGTACCGAGCGCTGCATGCACAACGATGGCAACCGCAAAAACGCGAACTCCTTCGGCCGCCGCTCGTGTCGCCAAAAAGAGGAGTCCAGTGATGCGGTGCAGCCGTGGGCCAAAACGCCGGCCGATCAGCTGATAGGCCGTGAGCAAGCGACCCTCAAAGTAGCGCGGCAGAAAAGCGATGCACACCACGATACGCCCGAGCAGATACCCAAGCACCAACTGCAAAAATCCGAAGTTCCCCGTAAAGGCAAGCCCCGGCACGCTGATGATCGTCAGCGTGCTGGTTTCAGCGGAGACGATGGAAAGCATAATCGCCCACCAGGGAATATTACGGTCGGCGAGAAAGTAGCTTTGCAGTGTACGCTCGGGCTTGCGAAAACGCAGGCCGAACCATGTTATGCCCGCCAGGTACACGCCGATGATCGCAAGATCCGGGGCGTGCAGTCGGGAGTGGGCGAAGGCAGTCAATGGCTAGTCGTTGTCGGTACCGGCGTGGCTGTGGTTGCAGGTGAGGAGGCGGCCGGAAGCGGCGGCAATCCCAGGCTCTCCGGCGTGGGCAAGGTGTGCGTCTGGTACCAGCCGTGGATCACATCTTCAAACGTGTTGCCGCGCTGGATCCATAACTGCATCGCCATTTCATATTGCGCCATAACGGTGTCCAGGGAAAACTCCCGATTTTCTTTCAGCCATGCCGCCCGGTACAGATCGCGCATCAACCCATACCCATCGCGCAGGTCAGAACATTGGCCGTCCACGCCGGTGATGGTTCCCAGCTCATGGATGACATCATGCCGGCCCACTGGATCGTTCTGTTCGCTATAGGCCAGACGGTACTCCTCGACCATCTGCTGCGCCGCCTCGAACTTATAGCCTAGAAAATCCAGCCGTCGCGCACCCATCTCCATCGCATCGATGGCATCGGTCTCCCGCAGGCCGGGAGTGCCGCGTACCTGATCGAGTAGCGTAATGGCGCGCTCGGTATGCAATCGCATCTCCGTCACAACCGGCAGGAGCTTGGCCGAGATCTCCTGACCACGCGCACTCCAGGGGTCCACCCAGAAACTGTAGCGCGTTGTGGAGGCAAGCCCCGCGCCCTCCAGTAATTGCTGGGCCGCCATCAACTCGACCTGCGCCTGGTTGATATCGCCCGTTGGATCGCCATGGAAGAGCGGCCCATACGCTTGCTGAAACTGCGGGATGCTGCTGGTGCCGGGCTGCCACCCGGCCGCCGCACCATACAGCACGCCGTACCAGTCGAGATTAAACAGCCCCTCGCCTTCATCATTCCAGAGCGTGTTCAACTCTCCCGTCGATCCTAAACGCTGGCCGTCCGCAACAAACTCCTGAATATTGTCGAACCCGGCATTGAAATCCGGATAGACGCGGCGCCAGTTGTTAATGCCCGGTGCGACCCACGTCTCCATTCCTGCATTTACGTAGGGCATCAGCCACTTGTCATACCCATCGGGCTGCGGATTGTACACCCACGCGACTGCGATCATGTCTTTGGGCAGCGTCTTCACCAGCTCCGGGCTGTTCATGGCAATGTCGCCCCAGAACAGGATCTTTTTATGCAAGGGCGCCAGCACGGAGTAAATCTGCCGCAGGAACTGAATGTAAACGGCGCCGAGACCCTCCTTCTCGACGCGTGGCTTGGTTTGGCCCTTCCCTAGATCGAAGGTCTCATCCGCGCCGATGTGAATGAACGGGCCCGGAAAAATCTTCGCGATTTCAGTAAACCAACTTTGGATGAGGGGCAGAGATCCCGCTTGCCCGGGCGCGAGAACGCTGCCGTGCGGTGTCTCCGCCAGAGGGGAGTAGACCTCGTATTCGAGCGTGTGATGCAGATGCCCGAAGGCTTCCTGCTCGGGAACAATATCGACGTGATACTTCTTCGCGTACTGAACCAAAGCCTCTACATCTGCCTTGGACATTGCGCCGCCCGGCGCGGCCGCCAGCGGATTCGACCCGTACACAAGCGTGTTCTCAAAATACGGGGAATAAATATTGACCTTATATTCCGACAGGACGCGCACCTGATGTTTCTGAAAAGCGAGCGTTGGCACCGGACCGCGGGATAGATCATCGCTCAGGCCGCGATACCGCATCGCTGGCCAGTCACGAACAGTTGCTGTCGTCAGCGTCGCATCGGCGCCCGTGCCGCGAATCAGCTGCTTAATTGTCTGTGCGCCATAGAACACGCCAGTGTCGCTGGCCGCAATGTCATAAAGTGTCGAGCCCTCAGCCGCCAACGCATAGCCCTCGGCACGCATGGCCGGGTCAAACGTTAAACGGGACTTGGCGAGCACCTCAGCCGCTTTCTTATCCGTCACCCGCAACAGAACGATCTTGACCTTTGCGCCTTTGCCCGAGCGTGCGCGGATTCCGCGCGCCTGCAGCGTTTTTACAAGGTCCTGTGCCGCAAACTGATCCGGCGGGTTCCGGTCGCCGGCAGAAATGGCCACGCCGTGCGATAGAGAGAGTTTCGTGCCCTGATGAAATTCGCGTGGCATCGGGATCAAGAGGGGCATCGCACTCACAGCCTGTGCCCGTGCGGGTGGTGTTCCGTTTTGTGTACGTCCAATTTGGACTGCCCCTGCAAGGAAGCACGCCATCCCTACAAAGAAAAACAACGAAGCTTTGTTGCACCGGGCGCGGCGCACAAGCCCGTTACCTGCAACCATGGGGTCCTCCTGCGGCTGGAAGTGGTTTTTTGGGAAGAGTTGAGCGAGGCTGACGAATGAGACGCCGCGCTGGGTCTTCGAGAGAAGAACCAGCGCGGCAAGACAGCTAGACGGAGAGGGCCAGAATCAATCAGAAGTAGAACTTGCCGCCAAATTGAATTTCACGCGGTGCACGGGTTGCTACTACCTGTCCATAGGAGCTGAAATCCGTATCGGTACCAATTCCACCGCCATCAATCGAAGGTTGTCCAAAGTTCGTGTGGTTGAATGCGTTGAAAAATTCAGCGCGGAATTGCAGGCTCATATCCCTGGGCAGCTTGATGTTCTTCATGCCCGCCAGGTCCCACAGTTCCAGACCCGGACTCAGCAAGACACCGTTCGGGGCAGAACCGAAATGTCCCACTGCATCCTTGAAAGATCCAGTACTAAACCACTGGGACTGCTTCTTGACAAGATGAACCGGCGCCACCTGATCCGGACGTGGGGCAATAACGCTGACATCCATATTGAGGCCACCGGGATACGTACCAGGTACGCAACCCGATGAAGCACCAGCGGGAGTTACGCAATCAAAGGGATCCAGAGACTGGTTAATAATTACCGATTGTCCGGAGTCGAATTGTGTAATGCCGGAAAGTTCCCATCCACCAAGGACATGACCAACCAGCCCTGCCTGATTTTTGTAGAAGGGCAGGTCATAGACGTAATTCGCAACAAACGTCTGCGGCTGGTTAAATTGTGCCGGACCATAATCAGCATTCACGTTGTAGGTATCGTAGGTGGCCGTTCCACGATCGTTGGATTCAGTCGTCAGAGCCCGGCCCCAGGTGTAGGCAACTCCTAGCGTAAGGCCGCTCGGAGAGCGATGCTGCAGGGAAAGCTGCAGGGAGTTGTAGTTGCTGCTGTATTCAGGAAGCAACGAAACAAAGGTTGAATATCCCTGATAGGGAACAACAGCGGTCACGTACGCTAACGGCTTGGCTGCACGCTCTGCCAGCGTTGGCTGGTTCAGGTCGCGTTCTCCAAGAAGGTGACGGCCCTGATTGCCAACATAAGCAACTTCAGCAACCGTATTGGGCATGATTTGGTCTTGTACCGACAGGTTGTAATCCATCAGATACGGCGTCTTCATGCTTGGGTCGCCGGTGGAATAGATGGCGTTGGGTCCCAGTGGCGTGCTGACCGTACCGGAGAGCGGATTATCGAAGCTCGTATTTGTGATGGTTGCGGTCTGGACCAGCGGCGGATCGAAGAAGGCGTTATCTTCCCAGATGCCGTTCAGCATGCGGTCATAGAACAGTCCGAAGCCACCGTGAATCGCAACTTTCGAATCCGTCGATGGGCTATAGGCGAACCCGACACGCGGTGCAAAGTTGGTCTTCGGGTCTGGATTGACGTGCTTGCCGTATGGGGAGCAGCTTGCCGTCGGCGCAATGGCCTGGGCCGTGGCGCAGGTCTTTCCCGTCGGGAAGATCAGGCCGTTGGCATATGTTGCCGGCGTAACACCCTGCCCGGGGACAAAGTTTCCGGCAGTCGGGCTCGTTGTGCCGTCTGAGCTATCAATGATCGCCGCTTTCGCTGGGTTGAAGAGCAGCGGATCAAAGTTGACCAACGTGTCATTGTTATCCGACGGTGAGGGGAAGTAGCTGTAGCGCAGGCCGAGATTCAGAGTCAGATTTGGCGCTACGTGGTAATCATCCTGGATGTACGCTTCGAAATTGGTGTAATGCAGATCCGGAATGGTGTCTTTACTGGACTGGGTGTACTGCAACGCCTTACCCAACAAAAAGTTGGAGAAGCTGGTGAAGTGAAAATTTGCCGCTCCGGAAGAGGCGTTCTCCGTCTTTACCATCCAGGAGGCTGTGGCGCCTGCCCGGATCGTATGGCGGCCGATCGTTACCGAGTAGTTGTCGAAGATGGTGCGGTCCAGATTCCGCTCCGTGTAGGGATCGACGCCAGATGCAAGACCCTGAACGTTATTGATGGAGATATTCGGGATGCGGCCGTAGGGATCGGTGTACTCCGTGTTGTTCGTCAGATCCTTGCCAACTGCCGGATTGTTCACGATACTGCCTGGCTCAAAATTTGCCGAAATCTCGCCCTGCGAGAAAGCAAACTCCGTTTCATT
>JAKAUB010000162.1 GCA_021827845.1 Acidobacteriota bacterium
TTCCCCTGGCGCTGCGCTGGCCGTGGATTGGTTGCGCAGGCTATGCGCTCGTCGCGGCAGTGTGGCTGGTGCCGGACCGCCGCATTGAGAACAAGCTGATCGCCTGAGCTTGTCAGGCGCCCGCTGCACTGCTCGAAGCTTCCCACAGACCATTCAGATACGCGACGCCGAGCGCGCGATCGTACAATCCGTATCCTGGATTTCCGTGTTCGCCCCAGATATTCCTGCCATGGTCCGGGCGGACGTACCCATCGAATCCGATCTCGCAGTACGCGCGCACAATGGCTGCCATGTCGAGCGAGCCATCCTGCGACAGATGCGAGGTCTCCTGAAAGTCGCCATTTGCCTGCGCTTTTACATTGCGCATATGTGCGAAGTGGATCCGGCCGCGGCTGCCAAATTCGCGCACCATCGCCGGTACGTCATTGCGCAGATCGGCGCCGAGGGAGCCGGAACAGAGCGTCAGGCCGTTTTCTGCACGGTCATCCATCGCCAGAATGCGCCGGATGTCGGCTGCATTTTTCACGATGCGGGGCAGGCCAAAGATGGGGCGCGGCGGATCGTCCGGGTGCAGCGCCAGCTTGATCCCCTCAGCGGCCGCCACCGGCACAATGGCTGCAAGAAAATACGCCAGGTGATCGCGCAGCGCATTCTCATCGACACTTTCATATTGGGCGATCAGCGCACGAAATTCTGCCGGAGTTCGCTGGCTGTCCCAGCCGGGCAGGGACATGCCCCGCGAGAAGTCGATAGCCGCAGCGTCGCTAACAGAAAAGGCCAGACTGTTCGAACCATCTGGAAGCGGCCGGTCGAGGGATGTGCGCGTCCAGTCGAACACCGGCATGAAGTTGTAGCAGACGACGCGAACGCCCGCTGCAGCCAGGTTCTCCAGCGTGCGGCCGTAGTTCTCTATCCAGTGGTCACGCTGCGGTTTACCCAGCTTGATGTCCTCATGCACTGGCACGCTCTCGACCAGCTCGAAGGCCAGCCCGTGCTCGCCAATACCTTCGCGCAAATTGGCGATCTCCGCAGCCGGCCACACATCGCCCGGCGCGCGATGATAGAGCGCCGAAACAATTCCGTGCATGCCGGGTATCTGCCGAATCTGGGCAAGCGTGACGGGATCGCTGGCGCCGTACCAGCGGAAGCTCATTCTCATCTCTTCACAATGCCACAGGATTGCGGGCATCCGTGCGGTGGCAGAAAACAATCCGTTTACAAACTCGATAAATCACGTTTATGATCATTTGCGGGTTAATCGATCAATTGTGGTTGCACCTTATTTTCCGAGACCAGTGAGGCAAACATCCCATGAGATTCGTGTCAGAGAGAGAGCCGTCGCATTATCCTGGTGCCACAGAAATCCCGGCTGCCATTCGTCGTTCGGCGAGCAAGCGGTGGTTCCAGGCGAGCATCGGCTTATTGCTCGTTGTTTTCTTGTCCGTGTCTACCGGCCAGTCCCAGACGGTGACCGGTTCGATTACGGGTCAGGTCACCGATCCAAGCGGCGCGGTCGTGCGCGGAGCTACGGTGACCGCACACAACCTCGACACCGGCGTTGACTCGACCGCAACCACTAATGCCTCGGGTTTTTATCGCATAGATTACCTGCCGATCGGCCACTACGATGCGACCGTGCAGGCTCCAGGGTTCAACAAAGAGACGATCCCTCCGTTCACGCTGGAAGTTCTGCAGACACCCACTTTTAACGTAAAACTGCAGGTTGGCTCTGCGTCGACCACCATGAAGGTATCCGCGGCTTCGCCGATTTTGAACACCAGTAATGCCACCCTCGGCACCACATTAACCTCGAATGCTATCCGCAATTTTCCGCTGAACGGCCTAGACTTCTCGGCTCTCACGCTTTATGTTCCCGGGGCGATCGACACGGCGGGTACTTCAGGCACGACCCAGATAGAACGCAGCACCTATTTCACGGATGTGCCGAACATGAACGGCAACCGAGCCCAGGCGAACAATTACACCCTGGACGGTATCGACATGAACGAAACGTTCAACAACCTGATCTCCTACAGCCCGGCGCCAGAGGCGCTGCAGGAAGTGAAGGTGCTGACCGCGAACGCGCCTGCGGACTACGGCAACGTGAACGGCGGCGATGTCGTCAGTATTCTGAAGAGTGGTACCAACCATTTCCACGGGTCGGCATATGGGTACGTGCAGGACTACCGTCTGAACGCCAATTCCTGGACCAACAACCAGGCGCGTCCAATTATTCCGATTAATCCTTTTTCTCAGTCGCAATTTGGCGGCAGCCTGGGTGGGCCCATCAAGCGTAACCGGCTCTTCTTTTTCGTCGACTATCTGGGTTCCCGATATCACACTGGTGGTACCGGACAAGAGAGTATCTTCAGTCAGGCCATGCGGGGCGGAGATTTCTCGGTTCTGCTTGCACAAGCCAGCCCGATCCAACTGTACAACTCGCAAACCGGGTTTACTCCCTTCGCCGGCGATCGCGGCATCCCGGTCAATAATCCGGTAGCAAAGTTCCTGTTCTCCAATCCAAGCTTGTATCCGCTTCCAAACGCGGCACCAACGGACGGCATCGTTCATAACAACTATCAGGCTCCGACCCGCAGCTATAAGGCCAACAATCAAGGGGATGTAAAACTGGAGTATGATCCCCGGCTAAGCGATAAGATCACCGGATTCTATTCAATGTCGACAGCCTACGATGGATCGACGCCGGTGCTGGCGATCTCGTTTCCGGGCGTGAATCTCTATCCGACAAAGCTTGGTGGAATCACCTGGACGCATATCTTTTCCCCACAAATCGTTAATTCTGCCCGCGTAGGCTTTACGCGCACGGTTTGGATCACGGGACTGCCCCAGGACCCTACCGGCCAATTCGGAACGGCCGGTAACGCAAAGGTCGGCATCACTTTCCCCAAGCAGGCGTTCCAGGGATTCACCTATCAAAACGTGAGTGGCAACATCTTTGCCGGTGGCAATCCCGCATTTGACGGCGGACTGATCGACAACACCTACAGCTACATTGACGATCTGACGTGGGAGCGCGGGTTGCACTCTATCCGGATGGGTATCGAGGCTCTCCGGTATCAGAACAACTATCCGACCAGTAATAACAATGGATATCTCGGCTCTTTAAACTACTCCGGAGTCTTCACCTCAAACCCATCCCAGCCAAATGCGGTGGGCTATGGCGGGGCAGACTTCCTGCTGGATTACGTTTCCGGCGCTGCGGCAACCCTGTCCAGTGTCAATGTCGGGCAGCGCCAGTGGCGGGTGGCGGGTTACGTCCAGGACGACTACAAAATTCGTCCAAACGTGACCCTGAATCTCGGGATTCGCTATGAGTTCGACGAGCCCTGGGTCGAGCAGAATAACAAAACTGGGAATGTTGATCTGTCAACGGGTCAGGTGATCTACGCTCACAGCGTGCCGACTGGTGCGCCGGTGGGCTCCGGCGTCTGCGATAACCGTGCCTGCTATCAGCCCAATTTCCGGCAAATTATGCCAAGGCTAGGATTTGCCTGGCAGCCCACAGATCGCGCCGTAGTACGGGGCGGGTATGGTGCCACGAGCTTCTTCGAAGGAAACTCTTCCAATCAGCGCCTAACCTCAATTACCCCGTTTATTCAGGCTGTTAATGTCACGACTGTGGCTCCAACAATCGGTAATCCGGGAACACCTCGAACGGCTCAGCAGGGTTTCACCGGAGGCACGGTGCAGTACGGCGGAACGTTTAACGTCTATCCGCAGAACATCCAACCGGCCTACATCCAGGAATGGAACCTGACGCTTGAATATGCGTTGACGCGCACCACTTCATTGCAGGTTGGCTACCTTGGGGAGCAAGGGCAGCACATTGAAGACTATGGGAACGTCAATCAATACCTGGTGAATGGCGATCCCACTTCCGCGCCCTTTTACAACAATAAGTATCTGGGCATAAACGCGATCGACCCCACGGTTTCCATTGGCTCGAATCCGCTCCTCATTACGGAATCCCGTGCCATGATGAACTTCAACGCGCTGGAGTCAACATTGCGTCAACGACTCATGAACGGGTTGGAATTCACGGTCAACTACACCTACAGCAAGGCCATGACGAACAGTCTGGGCAACTATGCGCTGAACGTAAATGGATACAGCGGTGCTTTCCAGAACTACTATGACAGCGCGGCGGACTACGGCCCGGCCGGTTACGATGCAACCCATAACCTTTCCTTCAACGGCACCTACGCTTTGCCGGTCGGGCGTGGTTTAAAGTACCTGTCGAACGCGAATCGCTTTGTCGATGAAGCCATTGGTGGGTGGGTGCTCTCAACCGCCGGTGTGGCCTGGTCGGGATTTCCTGAAACTATCACCGCCCCCAGCAACAACTCCAATAGCTTCGGGACTTCCCGCGCCAATCAATACCGTCCCCTCAAAATCGTTCACCGGTCATTGACGAACTGGTTCGGCACCGATCCTTCTGCAACTCCTTGTCTGACACCTGGCGTGGACAATGGAAAATGCGCATTCGGCGTCCCGGCTCCAAACGCCTTCGGTACATCGCGGAATGGTGCGGTGCGGGCTCCCGGATATCTCAATGTGGACATGTCAATCTCGAAGAACTTCCAGACCTATAAGCAACAGGTGATTGGCTTCCGCTTCGATGCATTCAATGCGTTCAACATCGTCAGCTACGGCAACCCCGATACGGGTGTAACGTCGCCTACTTTTGGCGAGGTGGCGCCGCTCGGCAGTATACGCTCCAATTCCCGTGTCCTTCAATTTTCACTGCACTACCTGTTCTAGGTTGCGACTTCGCAGCCGGGACTCGTAGAAGGCACAGGCAATCAACCAGGTTTCGGACGCATCGTCCGGAGCCTGGTTGGCTGGCGTTGCCTGTAAGGGATGATTGGATCGTTTAGCGGGTTGGATTGAGCGGGAAGCACCGGGAGGATTGCTTGTCCGGTGTTCGTGCCTGATTGCCACCCTCTGGAGGTTGTACCAGGAGAATCCTACCTCGGTGCTTGTCGGTTCAGCGGTATCGCAATCATCGAAATGAGTAAAAGCCGATGTTATGATCGGGAACAATCACCCTGAAGTAGGAGATCGATGTCCGTACCGGTTATTGAAATCTGTGTTGACACGCTCCAAGGTGCCCACGCGGCTGCCCGTGGAGGAGCGGACCGTCTGGAGTTGTGCGCGGCTTTATCAGAGCACGGATTGACCCCCAGCCTGGGGCTGGTGCAACAGGCGGTTCATACGCTCTCTGTCCCGATTCATGTAATGGTCCGGCCTCGCTCCGGTGGCTTTGTGTATTCCGCGGATGAGCTGGCGGCGATGGAGGTGGACATTGAGGCGTTTAAGCGGGCAGGCGTGCAGGGAATTGTTCTGGGCGTGCTGACGCCGGAGAATCGGGTGGATGTGGAGCAGACGCGCAGGCTGGTAGCGCTGGCGGCGCCGCTGCCGGTCACGTTTCATCGCGCCTTTGACGACTGCGCAGACCTGCCGCAGGCACTTGAAGATGTAATCGCAAGCGGGGCGAAGTTAATTCTCACTTCGGGTGGCGCAACCACACTGGCCCGGGGAGCAGATGCCGTCGCCGATCTGGTTCAGCGGGCCGCGGGGCGCATTGAGATCATCGCCAGCTCCGGCGTTACGATTGATTCCGCGAGGGGTCTCTGGCAGGCGACCAAGGCGCCGGCTATGCATGCTTCGTTGCGCCGCCGGGTGCGCACCAATATCCGGCCGGCAGAGATACCGGGCAGCGAAGGACGTCCGGGAGCAGCAGCTGCAGGTCCGCTCGAAGAAGATGTCCGTGCGCTCGTGCATTGCTTCCGCCGGTAAGACGGTTCCAGGGCGATTCAGAAAATCCATTGGAATTGCGGACTTGCATCGCTGCTTCGGGTAAACTGCCGACGCAGAAAGGATCGGTTGGCAAATGGCTGCCAAGGCCGAAGACCGCGGAGAAAAGATCATCAAGCTTTTGCTTCGGGAAGGCGAGGCGACGCTTGAGGAGATTCTTGCGGCTGTGGGATCTTCGGCGCCCAGCATTCGCCGCGATCTGAGCCGGCTAGAACAGCGGGGGCTCATCCGCCGCACGCATGGCGGCGCGACGCTGGTTGAGCCGCTGCTCTATGAACCATTCCGGTACGATCAGTCGTTCCAGGCGCGCAACAACCGGTGTGCCAAAGAAAAACGGCGCATCGGCCTGGCGGCGGCCGAGCTCATTGCCGACAACGAGACGGTGGGCCTGACTGCGGGTACCACTACGACGCAGATCGGGCGCAGCATCCGGCATCGCGCCAACATCACCGTCATCACCAACGCCATCAACATCGGCATGGAACTCTGCAATCAGCCGCGCATCCGCACCTGGCTGACCGGCGGCGCCGTTCCGTTTGCCTGGTCCTTCTCCTTAACAGGTCCAACCGCGGTGAGTTCGCTCAGCGGCGTGTACATGGACAAGGTGTTTCTGGGGGTCATCGGGATTGATGCGACCCGCGGCGCGACGACGGGCGAGGCCGACGAGGCATTGACGTTCCGCACGATGGTGGAGCATGGCAAGCAGGTAATTGCTGTCGCCGACTCCAGCAAGCTGGGCCACGTGAGCCCCTCGCTGATCTGCCCACTCTCCAGCATTCATATGCTCATCACGGATACGGGCGCTTCGGAAGAGTCGGTCGCAGAATTCGCCGCCCGCGGCGTGCGGGTCCTTCGCGTCTGAAGCATTGCTGCAACCAAAAAAATGCCCGGCCATTGCGGCCGGGCATTTTTTACAGCGCGTGAAGGCTAGTAGGTATCGTGGTTGCCGCCGGAACATCCCTGTCCGTCGGTGTAGTTGGTCAGCACATGGTCGGCCGCATCCAGCGTCCGAGCGTAGCAGTCGCCCAGTGAGTTGTTGTAGTGATAGGTCTGCGTTGTCTTCGCACCGGTGGAAGTGAATCCTCCTGTCGGGCTGAAGTTCAGCGTGTCCTGCGCAACGACTTGATCGGACAGATTGCTGCTCAGGTATTGGTAGCCGAGAATGCTCTGGGATCCGTTGATCTGATCCTGCTGGTTGACATACGCGGTCTGCTTGGCGCTCCCGTCGGGGGCCACGGAGTAGGCGTAGCCCAACTCCAGCGGATACGAGTAATGCTTCCGCCCGGTGTTCACCAGGTAACCATCGCGGGTCGTCGTGGTGATGTCGACGGTGCTGGTCTGCATCGTGCCCTGGTCATCGGTCACACTATTTACCAGAAAACCCTGGAGGCTATTGAAGTGAACGACCTCATGGAGATCTGTCTCCACGCGGCCGTGCGATGTCATCACGTACCCGTTAATGTCGAAGGCCCGGTCCGAAGCAACCTGGACCGTTCCTGAGTACGTGGTTCCATTGGCGCCACCGCTCGTCGACTTGATGTTGTTGGTGACGACTGGGCTGGGTGCGGCGGCGAGCGTGTTTGTCAGGATGCCGCCGGTGACCTTCTGCTTACCTTTATCGGTATAGGCCAGCAGATTCGCAGTGGCCAGAAAGTATCCGTTGGCGTTGTACACGCTGACGGCGACCGTATGCGGATTGCCGTCGGACAGCAGGCCCGCAAACGGTGTGAGGTTTACGCGGTAGGGCTTGAAGTTGAGCGTCTGAATGCCCGGGATCGGTTCCCACAGATATGGGTCGATGCCGCCCGTGAAGATCCACGGATAAACAGGAGCCATGCCAGCAGGCTTCCCATCGATTGTAACCTCCACCTCGCGGAACGCGGTATTGCCGCAGGTGAACAGTTCGTTAGCCTCTGACGTAGGCACGCACGTGTACCAGAATTCATCGCCGATCTGGCTCTGGGCGATTACATCCAGATAGACGCGTTCGACATTCATGGGCAGGTTCAACACCTGGGAGATGGAGTCCGTGGTGGTGTTGAGTGTTCCTGCATCGCCGTTCGGCCCTTCAACCGGAACAACGATGTCTGGCGCCGGCAGTACGATCTCATGTCCGGTCTTCGGATAAAACTCGAGCGCAGCATTCGCGTAGATGATGCCGTTGTAGTTCACGCCGCCGGACATTCCGACAAAGTTGCCGAGGTTGGCTTCGCCGGTCTGGTCGCTTTTGAAAATAGCGCTCAGGTCGGTCACATCGCGCTCGACGTGCCAGGACGGGCTGAGCGTCGTGCGCGGCTCCGCCGTAGTGCCGTAGTAGATGTTGGCCTTGCCAAGGTAGAAGGATGCCGTGCGGTCAAACTGCGTGCCTTCAGATACGGTAAAGTCCGCCGTGAAGACGACCTTTGCCCATGGTCCGTGGCAGCGGGTGGGCGGAGTGTAGCTGAACGTCTTCGGCGTAAAATTTTCAAAGGCAAGATTCTTGAATAGCTGGACGATGCATGGCTTGGAGTTGGGCCGTTCGACCGGCGGCTCCGCGGTTATTGGATTGGACGATCCGATCTGTGGGTTGGGCGGGACGGTGACAACCTGAGCGAAGATGGCACTGGCTGGCACAAGAAGTAGAGCGGCCGCGAACGACGTGACGAGTCGCGACTTTGATTGTTTTGGCATAAAACGATCCTTTCTGGGCGCTACGATAGTGCGCCACCAAAATAGCACGACCGGTGGCGGCGCGGAAGCTATCCGCGCGCGACTTTTTGCCCGCTGGCGCGTACCTTTAAGAGAGGAGCTTTTTGTGGCAATCCGCTATTTTCCGTGCGGAAAGAATCAGCGCTGCGAACAGGGGGAGCAGGGCTACCTGCTGATGGGACTTCTGTTTCTGACGGCGCTGCTCCTGATCGGTCTGGCGCTCGCGGCCCCGGAGGTTGCGAAAGACATCCAGCGTCAGAAAGAGGCTGAGACCATCCACCGCGCCAACCAGTACAAGCGCGCCATCCAGCTCTATTACCGCAAGAACGGCAACTATCCCATGTCGATGGATCAGTTGAAGGAAACGAACCAGATCAAGTTCCTTCGCCAGGAATACATCGATCCCATGACCGGGAAGAAGGACTGGAAGATTCTGCATCTGGGCGACGTGCCGATGGTCGCCATGGGATTTTTTGGGCAGCCGATGCAGGCCGGTGGCATGCCCGGAACCGCTGGTATGCCCGGGGGCATGCCGGGAGCAGGCGGAGCGATGCCGGGTGGAATGCCTGGAATGTCTGGCGGGATGCCTGGAATGGCGGGCGGTGGTGGCGGCCTGGGTGGCGGTGTAGGCGCATCCGGGGCGGGCGGAACCTCAGGGAATTCTTCCAGTGATGACTGGATCTTCAACGATAACAATGGTAATTCTTCCTCGGGGTCCAGTGGAAACTCCGGTGCAACAAATGCCGGCTCTGGAGCTGCGGGCGGAAACGGTAGCAATGGTTCTTCCGCCGGCGCCGCAAGCGGGTCGGTACTAGGCAATCCAGCGATCGCCGCTGCCATCAACGCTGCGGGCGGCGCTGCGGGAGCCTCGGGAGCCCCCGGCAACGTGCAGGCGATGGTCGCCAATGCCGCGGCTAACGGCGGCGCGGCGGGAATTCCCCAGGGCATGGCGCAGCAGTTGGCCAACAATGCGAATAACGCCACCGGCTCCTCGGACTTTTCCGCCAGCAGCGGCGCATTCGATAACAATGGAGACTCTTCCGGCTCTTCAAGCGGTGCGGCAGGATCGCCGTTTGGGGGGTCGTCCGGTTCCTCCTTCGGAAACTCCGGCGGATCACCCTTTGGCGGGGGATCGGCTGGGGGATTTGGCGGAACCACCTCCGGCGGAGCCACCGCTGGTGGCGGCTTCGGGACGCCGGCCGCTGCGATGAGCAGCACACCACAGGGCGGTGGGGGCATCTTCGGCGGGTCGCCGACCGGTGCGCCGATTATCGGCGTGACGCTGCCCATCAAGAAGCCCTCGATTCTCTCCTATCGCACCAAGACGAAATATTCCGACTGGGATTTTGTCTATAACCCGCAGGAAGATGTTTCGCAGAGTGCGGGCGGCGGAGGCGGCCCCGGCATTGGCACGCCGGCTGGCCAAGGGGCTCCGGGCGGCGGTCTAGGACCGGGTGGGGCCAGCGCGGGCTTTGGCGGCAGCTCAGGCGGCATCGGCGGAAGCTCTGGAGGATTTGGCAGCTCGGGTGGCATCGGTGGAAGCTCTGGCGGATTTGGCAGTTCCGGCGGTATCGGTGGCAGCTTGGGTGGGTTTGGCGGCTCGTCGAGCTCGAGCGGGTCGGATATTTTCGGCGGCTCGAGCAACAGCTC
>JAKAUB010000027.1 GCA_021827845.1 Acidobacteriota bacterium
GTCGTCCCGCGAACGCGCGGCGCTGGAGGCACTTTGCCGCGAACACTCGCTTTCTCTGATCGTGGATGAAGTCTTTCTCGACTACGCAGTAGAGGCGAAAGCAGAGCCCAGCTTCGCAGCCGCGCCGAATGGCTGCTTAACGTTCGTTCTCAGCGGACTGAGCAAAATTGCGGGCCTCCCGCAGATGAAGTGTGCGTGGATGGCGGTTTGCGGCCCGGAGCAGGAGCGCGACCGCGCGCTTGAGCGGCTCAGCGTGATTGCTGACTCGTATCTCTCGGTCAGCTCTCCGGTGCAGCACGCGCTGCCCGTGCTCCTGGGCAGCCGCTTTGCCCTTCAGCAGCAGATTCGCGAACGCATGGCGGAAAACCTGCGGCTGCTGGACGGAGCCATCGGCCGCGCGCCTGCCGTCTCCCGCCTGATGGTCGCGGCCGGCTGGAACGCAGTGCTCCGGGTGCCCGCGCTGGAGCGAGTCGAGTCGCTGGCGATCCGGCTGATGCAGCAGCAGAACGTCGTTGTTCACCCGGGCAGCTTTTACGGCTTTTCCGGAGATGGCTGGCTGGTCGTCAGTCTGCTGACGCTGCCGGCGATGTTTCGCGACGGCATAGAGAGAATCGCGCGCCACTTCGCATGAGCGGAAATTTTCAGAAAGGGAAATGCTGGCCGAAGGCCGGCCGATCGACGAGAAACGGATTCGTCTCGCGCTCGCGGCCGATGGTCGTCATCTCGCCATGGCCGGGGATGACGCGGGTCGCATCGGGCAGCGCCATCAGGCGACCCTTCAGTGAGGCCAGAATCTTCTTCATATCGCCGCCGGGCAGGTCCGTACGGCCGATGGAACCGGCGAAGAGCGTATCGCCGGCCAGCAGCAGTTCAGACTGCGGCAGATGCAGGCAGATGCTGCCTTGGGTGTGGCCTGGCGTGTGGAGGATGGTTCCGCGCTGGCCGGCGACGGGAAGTTCCAGCAGGTCGGCTGCATCGGCGTCGGGGTCGGCAACCTCTGGCGTGCGCACGCCCAGCCAGCCTGCCTGAATTTCCATCATGCGCAGGAGGGGAATGTCCAGCGTGTTGAGGTAAATCGGCGCGCCGGTCAGCCGCTTCAGGTGCAGCGCTGCCCCAACGTGATCAATGTGCGCGTGCGTGATGAGGATCTGTTCGACCGAGAGGCTGTGCTTTTGCAGCCGCTGCGTGATCGCGGGCAGGTCCTCGCCGGGGTCGACGACGGTCGCGCGGCGCGTCGTTTCGTCGGCCAGAAGGGTGCAGTTGCACCCGAGGGGCCCGACGGGAAATGTCTCAACGATCATGGATCAGCGCGCCGGAGGAAGAAGTTCGTGCCGCGACGATTACTTGTGCTTGGCGGGCGCTGGGGTTGAGACCGGCGCGGTGTTAATGCCGCTCAACACGGAGCGGCCACTGCCTTCCCGCGCTACCAGAACGGTAAGGGAGATGGAAGTGATGGCAAAGATAATCGCCAGCCAGGTCGTAACTTTTGTGAGCACGTTGACCGTGCCCCGGGGGCCGAATGCGGTCTGCGAACCTTGACCGCCAAATGCGCCGGCCAGGTCAGCTCCCGTGCCCGGCTGCAGCAGCACAATGCCGATGAGCGCCAGGCAGACGATGATGTGGATAACGGTAATGAAATAAATCATGGTTTCGTCACGTTGAGGGTATCGAGCAAATCCGGCGGCCGGTTATAGCCTCGAAAACCACCGGGCAAATCCTGGTGCGGAAGGGGGGACTTGAACCCCCATGCCTTTCGGCGCCACCCCCTCAAGATGGTGTGTCTGCCATTTCACCACTTCCGCGTGCTGGAACTCTCTCTCCGTGGCGTCGATAAGGAGGATTGCACCCAACCTCATCTATCGTAGCGTGGCAAAGGGCGGTTCGCAAGGCGTTCGCCGGGGCAGTGCAACACCCCGGAGGCGCTGGCCATCTCAGCTTGCGGGGGATTCATGTCCAATCATCAAAACACTATCAAGGTTCTGGGTTCGTTGATTCAGGTGCTGCACGACGGGCATCGCGGAATGTCCACGGTCGCCGGTCAGATTCAGCATGAACCGGCCAAGCGATTTCTGCTAGAGCAGAGCCAGCTGCGCGCCGAATACGCTGCAGAACTGGAAAACGAGCTGCACCGGCTCGGCGTCCACGACGTGAAAGAGGGCGGCACGGCGATCGGAACGGCGCAGCGCATCTGGGGCGACATTAAGGCCAAAATGGGCGCGGGCGACGCGTCGATGCTAGAAACCGTGGCGCAGGAAGAAGAGGAGGCGTCGCGCGTCTATAGCGAAGCCATCGATAAAAACATGCTCCCCGGCGACGTGCGCGACATGCTGCGGCAGCAGAGCGCGCAAATCCTGGCGTCTCTCGACACATTGCGGGAGCTCCGCGCCGGCAACACACAGTAACAGTGTCCCGCCCGGGCGCCGTCCGCATCGGAATTTCAGGGTGGACCTATCCGCCCTGGCGCGGCGTCTTCTATCCCGCGGACCTGCCGCATACACTCGAGCTGGAATATGCGTCGCGCGCCTTCAATTCCATTGAAATCAACGGTACGTTTTACTCGCTGCAGCGGCCCACTAGTTTCGCAGCGTGGGCTGCCCGCACACCTGAGGACTTCGTCTTCTCGCTGAAGGGTTCCCGATTTATTACCCACGCGCTGCGTCTGCGGAGATTTGAGGCGCCGCTCGCCAACTTCTTTGCGTCCGGCATGCTGGCACTGGGGAAGAAGCTGGGCCCTTTTCTCCGGCAGTTTCCGCCGAACTTCCAATACGACCCGCAGCGGATCGAGCCTTTTCTGGCCGCGCTGCCGCATGATACGGAGGCGCTGGCTGCTCTGGCCGCCCAGCATGACAGCCGTATGCGTGGTCGTGCATTTCTCGATCCAGCGCCCAAGCGCCGCGTCCGCCACGCTATGGAGATTCGGCATGATTCCTTCCGAAGCGCGGAATTTATTCGTCTGCTGCGCAAATACAAGGTGGCGCTGGTATGCGCAGATGCTGTGGAGTGGCCACGGCTGATGGATGTGACGTCAGACTTTGTCTACTGCCGCCTGCATGGATCGGAGGAGTTATACGCCAGCGGCTATAAGCCGAAAGCGATTGAGGAATGGGCGCGCCGGATCGAGCAGTGGCGGGATGGAGCCGGACGTGTCGATGGGGAATATGCGAGTGACCGGCAGCCGCCAAAGCGATTGAGCCGGGATGTCTTTGCTTATTTTGACAACGATCGAAAAGTGAGAGCGCCGCGCGATGCAAAACGCCTGTCGCAGAGAGTGGGCAACAGCAGGATTGGTACCTGCTCTGTTCATCCGAACATCGCTACGGACAGTAAGGTTCGAAGGGCAACGCGCGATGGAACTGGGCCATCGGACTAGATAGGGAACATCTTCCCCCGAGGTAAGAAAAATGTCGATGGAATCGCATACCAAAGCCGCCGAGCATCATGAGAACGCCGCCAAATCGCATCGCAGCGCCGCGGAAAGCCACGGCCGCAACGATCACGACACCGCCTATGAGCACTCCACGCGCGCCCATGAGCACTCCGGACGTGCGCATGAAGCCAGCAGCCAGGCGCATGAGCGTACGAAGATGAGCCGCAGCGAAGCGGGCGCCAAGGGTGGCCGCTCCTTGAGCCAAGAAGAGCACGTCCGCGCCGGCGAGCAGTCCCACAAGAACACTCGCTGACAAACTGGATTTACCCTAAAGACCGCGCCGCCATCTTCACTCCCCCGGGCGGCCGGTCTTTTTTGTGTCTGGGCCATTTTTGCTAGAGTGATAGGCACCCGATGCATGCGCGTATTCTCCATCCTCTCGTCTATCTGTTTGAATTCTTCCCGATAGCCTTCAGCGCGCTGTTTCCGTTGATCAATCCCTTCGGCTCGGCCATCATCTTCCTTGGCCTGGTGGGCCCGGCCGATCAGGTGGTCTACCGGCGGCTGGCGCGTGGCGTCGCGTGGCGAACGGTATTGTTTCTTGTGGTTGTGGATCTAGTTGGGGCGCTGATCCTGACCTTCTTTGGGATTTCGCTGCCGGTCATCCAGGTGGCGGGCGGGTTAGTGCTGGCTTCCATGGGCTGGCAGTTGTTGAACAAGCCGGATGCAGATGTGCAACCGGCGGAAGCGCCGCATCCCGCAGATTCCATCGCGAGCCTGGATTCCAAGCTCTTCTACCCCTTCACGTTTCCGCTCACCGCGGGGCCCGGCACGGTAGTTGTGACCCTTACTCTCGCCGCCCATGCGGAAGAGCATCTGACGATCGACAGCGTGTTCAGCCAGCTTGGGCTGTTTCTAGCCATCGTGGTGCTATGCGTGATGGTCTATTTCACCTATTCCTATGCACCGGCGATCTCCCGAAAAATCTCCCCCCAGACAGTCCACGGCATTTTGCGCATCATTGCGTTTATCCTGCTCGCCATCGGTGTTCAAATCTTCTGGCGCGGGGCGGAACTGCTGATTCAGCAAGCACTTCATCCCTTGCCGATGAGCTGATTGAGGGCGGTCACAGGGCGAGACCGCAGCGGTTGAAAAGCGGTGCAAAGCCCTGTAAAATTAAGGGTTGAGGATAGGGCCACCCATCACGTCTGGCAGCCTTGCCCCGAAACGCTCTTCCGCCGTTCCTCACCAGCAAGACCGGTCAGGCCGGACAAAAGGATCAACCGATTTATGGCAAAGCGTCGTGGAAATCCAAACTGGGGAAAGCCGGAGCCCATCGGGCCGGTCGTCCCTACTGTCACTTCTTTTGAGCAGGTTGTGAAGGAGTACAAGCTGACTCCCGACCAATATGTCCGCTCCACCCGGCTGCGGGAGTGGGCGCGCCGGAATAAGAACTCCAAGTACATTCCGGAGTCGCTTCTGGAAGCCTGGGGCTTTGAGATCGAGTCATCCCTTTAGGCCAATAGCTTTCGCAACCCCCCGGCGGCCTGCGCCCTGCGGCCGCCTGTAAGTCTCCAGCTACAATTACAATAGGGTCGTGAGCGGCCACTTCATCTCGGTTCCGGAGGCGATCGACGAAATTCGCGCCGGTCGCATGATCATCGTCGTGGACGACGAAGACCGCGAGAATGAAGGCGACCTGACGCTCGCCGCCGAATTTGTCACTCCCGAAGCTATTAATTTCATGGCGCGGTTCGGCCGCGGCCTCATCTGTCTGACGCTGACCGAAGATCGCGCGGACCACCTGCGTCTGCGGCCAATGACCGAGGAGAATACCTCCCGCTTTGGCACCGCATTTACAGAGAGCGTTGAAGCCCGCGAAGGGGTAACGACGGGAATCTCCGCGCATGATCGTGCGCGTACGATTCAGGTGGCGATTGACCCCGCGTCGTCTGCTGGCGATCTGGCCCGGCCTGGGCATGTCTTTCCGCTGCGCGCCCGCCGCGGGGGCGTGCTGGTGCGAGCCGGCCAGACGGAGGCTTCGGTCGATCTGGCCCGCATGGCCGGGTTGATCCCCGCCGCTGTGATCTGCGAAATCATGAAGGATGACGGCACGATGGCCCGCGTGCCCGATCTGATCGAGTTCTGCCGCGAGCATTCGCTCAAAATGCTGACCGTCGCGGACCTGATCCGCTACCGGCTGCAGCATGAGCGGTATATTCACAGGGTCGCTGAGTCGATGCTGCCGACGCCCTTTGGCGAATTCCGCATGATTGCCTATGAGAGCGATATTGAAGGCGGAGAAAGCCATATCGCACTCGTGCGCGGGGATGTGGCGAGCACGGATGAGCCGGTGCTGGTGCGCGTCCACACGCATTGCCTGGCGGGCGATGTCTTCGGAACGCCGCTATGTGATTGTCAGGAGGTCGTGCGCCGCTCGCTGGCGATGATCGCCGAGGCAGGCCGCGGTGCGCTGATCTATCTGCACAACAACACCAAAGGCTTTGGGATCGATCCCTCGCATAGCCCGGGCGTGCTGCCGCGGCTCATCTTTCATCGGGATCTGCGCGCCCGCGAAGGAACAGAAGACCGCCAGCAGCGCACGTTGCGGCAGGTAGGTCTGGGTGGGCAGATTCTTTCCGATCTCGGAATCCACAAACTACGCCTGCTGACCAACACCCCCACACACGTGCCGGCGCTGCAAGGTTTCAGCGCGGAGATTGTGGAGCAGGTGCCGATTGCGCTGACCCGAAGCAAGCCTTCCACCGTGGCCCGCTGACTGATTTATTTTTCGCGTGACAATTGAGGATTGGTCGGTCTACTGTAGGCGTCGGCTTATCCAAAATCGTCATGGCACAATCTGTTCTGACCCCCGTTCGCCCCCCGCAGATTGCACGCGCTTTGAAGTGTGCCTTCTTGTTCTCACTGATATTCCTAATCGCAGGCGGAAGCCTTGCAGCGCAGCAGACAGAGTTGCGCAAATACGACGCCTACGCTGGATTTGTCGATCTGAATAGTCCGGCGCTGGGTTTGAACCAGACTGGCTTCCATGCGCAGTCTGGTATGAACCTGAAATCCTGGCTTGCAGTTGGCGGAGACTACAGTGTGAGCGCCGGGCAAGCAGTGCTGAAGCCGGACCTTCTGCCGACGGCCACGCAGCAGCAGTTGGGCGAGGTGATTCTCGCACTCATCCAGCAGGGCGTAATTCCGCCGACCTATCAGCTTCTGCTGCCGGCGAATGTCTTCACGCAGTCCTTCGCTGCGGGTCCGCAGTTCTCCTACCGGCATTTTCGCCGCGTCACGCTTTTCGCCCGGCCCTCCCTGGGAGCATTTCGCCTGGGCGCAACACCGCGACCGCGCGATCCGGTGGCCGCTCAGATTTCGCAAGCTCTCGTGCCGTCCGGACACAAGGTCGATTGGACAGGATTTTATGGAGCGGGCTGGGGCGGGGAATACAGAGTAACTCCGCTCGTGGGAATTCGCCCTCAGATGGATCTTGTGTATAACCATCCGTTCAATGACATTCTGGCGAATGGCTTCTGGACGGTTCGTTCATCGATTGGACTGAACTTTCACTTCGGTCACAACATCCTCGCAGCCAAAGCGAAGTAAACCAGAAATACGCCCTTCGCTCCCCGGGTTCGAGGGGCGTATTTCCCCTGTCACTGGCTGGATTCCAGGCGTCGAAATTTCCATGAAAATTTTTGGGCCGCGCTCTTCTGCCGTAGCAGAATGGGGGCAGCCCTCATCATCTATCAGGTTTCTACGTCAGCCGCGCAACATTTTCCCGCGGCTGGAGTTTCAACCTGCGCAACCCCCGCGGACCGCTGAGCGACCCACAGGCGGCGTTCCGTAACTGCGATAAGGAGGAGATCGCGTTATGCGTATCTTCAGCTCGATCCGAAAGATTGCCCTCGCGTTAGCCATTGCGGCCTTTCCTGCGTCTTCTTTTGCCGGAGTTTTTGTCTCCGTCGCCATTGCGCCGCCAGCATTGCCGGTGTATGCGCAACCCGTCTGCCCCGGCTATGGATATATTTGGACGCCGGGTTACTGGGCCTATGGGCCAGCGGGCTATTACTGGGTTCCCGGCGTTTGGGTGCGGCCGCCAGCCGTTGGCGTGCTGTGGACCCCCGGCTACTGGGGCTGGGCTGGTGGCCTCTATGCCTGGCATCCTGGCTATTGGGGACCGCGCGTCGGCTTTTACGGTGGCGTGAACTACGGATTTGGATATTTCGGCGTTGGCTTTGGTGGCGGCTACTGGCGCGGCGGCCAGTTCTTCTATAACCGGTCCGTGACCAATGTGAACACCACCATCATTCACAACACATACAACCAGACGATCATCAATCGCAACACCTATGTGAACAATCGCGTCAGCTTCAACGGTCCGGGTGGCATTAACGCGCGACCCACGCCTGAGGAGATTGAGGCGCAGCATCAGGCGCGGTTCCAGGCGACGGCCGCGCAAGTGGCCCACCGTAACGATGCGGCACGGAATCCCGGACAGTTCTACGCGCAGAATCACGGCCACCCGCCGATTACCGCGCGCAGCACTCCCAACGGACGGGCCTTCAACGAACAGGGCCGAATTGCGCAGGGCTACCGCAACGGACAACTTTCGCGGCAGGAGGTGGCTCGCGATGAGAACCGCCAGGCCAACATCGATCGCTCGATCCATCAGGATCGCCGCGCGAATGGCGGCTACCTGACGCCGCAGGAACGGCGGAACATCAACCGGCGCCAGAATGAAGCGAGCCGCCAGATCTACCACCAGCGACACGACGGTGGGCGGTATCGTTAGGCCACACCAGAGCGCTTCTACCCGGCGCAGCACTGGACCCAGTGTTGCGCCGGCTTCCTTCAGGCAGTGGTGCTGCATGAAACTGAACCAGAGAGTTGCGGTCTCGCTCGCCACCTCCATGCTTCTGGTGAGCTGTCTGCCGTGGGCGTACGCGCAAAGTGCCGGGAAACCACAGCCACTCACCGGCGACGCACGCATTCTGTATGCACTCAACCGGATGACGTTTGGTCCGGCGCCGGGCCAGGTGGCAGCCGTGCGGCAGATAGGCCTCGACGCGTGGATCGCGCAGCAGCTTCATCCCGGCACCATTGACGATTCTGCGCTGGACCAACGCCTGTTGAACTATCCCGCACTCCATATGAGCGTCCCGGAGCTTCTGCAGCAGGTGCCCCCGCCGCCGGTGATCCGAGCGATCATTGCGGGCCGCATGCAGATGCCGGAAGACCCAAAGCTGCAGGCTGTGTATCAGACCCAGGTTGCGCTGATCGAAGCCCGGCAACAGGCGCAGGCTTTACGGCAGATGCAGGCCGACAATGCAGGCGGCGCAGCGCCCGCGAGTGCGGCCGCGCCCGATGCAGAACCTTCAGGCAGCAGCGATGCAGAGGCGGCTGCCCGCGCAAAGATCATGGCGGACCTCAAGGCAACTTCCACGGTCAATCTGCCGCCGCAGCAGCGGATTGCCGCGATCGTCGCCATGCAGCCGCTGCAGCGCGTCGCATTTTTCCGCGCGCTGACGCCGGAGGAGCGCATTGCCCTGGTCGCTGGTCTGACCCCGGAGCAGGCGCAGTGGATGGCTGCCATGCAGCACCCGCTGGCTGCGGTCGTAGCGCAACTGGATGCGGCAAAGATGCTGCGCGTTACGGAGAGCCAGCGTCAGCTGCTGCAGGTGATGACGGACTTCTGGTTCAACCACTTTAATGTGGACATTCACAAAAACGCGCTGATGCCGTACTACCTGACGGAGTACGAACGCGATGTGATCGCTCCGCATGCCTTTGGGAAGTTTGAAGATCTGCTGGTAGCCACGGCGCGCAGCCGCGCCATGCTGGCGTATCTGGATAACGCCCGCAGCGTCGGACCCAATTCTGCGGCGGCGGTGCGTGCCGGGCAGCGGGCGAACGGCCGCCCCGCGCCTGGCTTGAATGAGAATTACGGGCGCGAGCTGATGGAACTTCATACGCTGGGCGTAAATGGCGGCTACACGCAGGCGGATGTGATCGAAGTGGCGAAGGCGTTTACGGGATGGACGATTGACCATCCGCTGCAGGGCGGCGGCTTCATCTTCAATGCGCGGCGCCACGAGCCGGGGGCGAGAGTGGTGCTGGGACATCGCATCCCAGCGGGCGGAGAGTCGCAGGGCCTCGCCGTGTTGCATCTGCTGGCGGAGAACCCGGCGACGGCCCATCACATTTCTGAGGAGCTGGCCGAGCGGTTCGTCAGCGACCATCCTTCGCCAGCGCTGGTCAATCGCATGGCGACGGCTTATCTGAAGTCCCATGGCGATATCCGGCGAGTGCTGCAGACGATGTTCGCATCGCCTGAGTTCTGGGAGGCGGCGAATGCCGGGGACAAATTCAAGACGCCGCTGGAGTTTGTCGCCTCTGCCGCGCGTGCCAGCCATACGAAGGCCGTACGGCCGGTCGTACTGGCTGCGGCCACCGCGCGACTGGGCATGCCTCTCTATGCGTGTCAGCCGCCAACCGGCTACTCCACGGAAGCTTCGGCGTGGGTCAGCGCGGGCGGGCTGGTCGAGCGAATGAGCTATTCGGTCGCCTTTGCGAGAAATCGCCTTCCGGGCCTGGTGAATGACTGGCCGGCGCTGCTGGGGCCGGACGGTCCTGGCATGACGCCCACTGAGCAGCAAGCCCGGCTGGAAGCGGTTCTGCTGCACGGCGAGGCCTCGCCGGCAACACGCACGGCCGTGCTGCGGGAGATGGCGAACTGGCCGGCGCCCATGTCCG
>JAKAUB010000022.1 GCA_021827845.1 Acidobacteriota bacterium
AGGATGGCGCCGAGAAGATGCATGTTTGCCGGTCTCATCCCTAGAAGCGCGCTCGAAACCATGAGGAAAGCTTACCCTCCGGGGAGGGGCTAAGTTCTATTGTACGTGGAACTTATTCCTGCGGGCACCCCAGGCGCAGCAGCCGGGGGCCGTCCCGGATATAATCCGCGCCATGCCGACATTTACGCCGAGCACGATCGCGGCCCTGGTGATAGCGGCCAGTTTCGCCGCAGGCCTGAATGTTTATGCGACGGTGCTCACCCTGGGTCTGCTGGCGCATACGCACTGGGTGGTGTTGCCTGCGGGGCTGGAAGTCCTGGCGGACTGGTGGGTGATCGGCGCCAGCGGTGCAATGTTTGCGATGGAGTTCATCGCGGACAAAGTTCCCGGGATCGATATGATCTGGAACGCACTGCACACCTTCATCCGCGTTCCGGTGGCGGGTCTGCTGGCCTACCGTGCGGCTAGCCATCTTTCGCCGCAGATGCAGTTGCTGGCGACGTTTGCCGGCGCGGCAATTGCCCTGATTGCGCATAGCAGCAAAACGGCGGTCCGCGCGATTGTGACACCCAGCCCGGAGCCGGTGTCGAACATTATGCTGAGCGGGTCAGAGGACGCGTTGGCCATTGGCGTCACGTGGCTGGCGACGGCGCATGCGTGGATCGCCGCCGGGATTGCAATAGCATTTTTGCTGCTCGCCGTCGTGATGGCGCGATCCATAGTCCGCGCGTTGCGGGCGATCCGCCGCCGGATGCAGCCCGCATCTCAGCCAGGGATCGGTTAGCTCAAAAACATGGTGCGATAGAGCGTGTCGCGCTGCACCGGCCGGAATCCGGCATCGCGAATGACGTGGCGTAGCTCTTCTTCCGTGGTGCAGTTCGAGGTGCCGGCCGCCTTCACCACGTTTTCTTCCAGCATGACCGAGCCAACATCGTTTCCGCCGAATCGCAGGCCCATCTGCAGAACTTTCAGTCCCTGCGTGACCCAGCTCGACTGAACATTCTCGATGTTGTCCAGGTAGAGGCGCGAAATCGCCAAAACCTTGAGGTATTCGACGGCTGTGGCCTCTTCCCAGCCGCGGCCGCCCAGCGCGGTATTGTGCGGCTGAAAGCTCCATGGGATGAAGGCAGTAAAGCCGCCAGTCTTCTCCTGCAGCCTTCGAATGGTCTCAAAGTGATTCACCCGCTGCTCGAACGTCTCACCCACGCCGAACATCATGGTTGCGGTGGTGCGCATGCCAAGCTGATGAGCGGTGCGGTGCACCAGCACCCAGTCTTCCGTGCCGCACTTCAGCCGGGCAATGCGATGGCGCACGGCGTCGTCAAGAATCTCTGCCCCACCGCCGGGGATGGAATCGAGGCCCGCATCCCGCAGGCGCTGGATTGTGTCGCGGACGGAGAGATCACTGTATTCGGCGATTGCCAGAATCTCTGACGCTGAAAAGCAGTGCAGCCAGATGGAGGGAAAACGCTGCTTGATGCCGCGCAGCAGGCGCTCGAACCAGTCAATCTTCAGATCGGGATGCAGTCCACCCTGCATCAGCACGCCGGTGCCGCCCATCTCCAGGGTTTCGCGAATCTTCTCGTAGATCGTGTCGAAATCGAGGATGTAGCCCTCGGATGCAAGTTTGCCTTTGAGCGGCCGGTAGAAGGCGCAGAACGTGCAATATTCCGTGCAGAAATTGGTGTAGTTGATGTTGCGGTCGATGATGTAGGTGACGACGCCCTCCGGATGCAGCCGGCGGCGCACAGCGTCGGCCTCCATTCCCAGGCCAATCAGATCGTCAGAGGCAAATGCATCGAGCGCTTGTTGCCGCGTGATTCCCATATCAAAATTCTAGCGCTTTGGCGCCTCGGGAGTCGGGCGCCTCGCGGCAGCGCGCGCCAATTTTGCACGGCGTAAATCTTCCGGGTTTGAATATCCGCCGAAGATCGAAAAGAAGCGGCTCAGGATCTTGGTAATCTGTTGGAGCATTGAAAAAATGCCTCTCCCGGCAATTCTACGGAATTGCGGCTCCCAAACGCCAACACTGCCATAAAGGAAAAGCCGTATGAAGACTTATTTTCCCCGCGTTTCCGCTTTCATGATCGGATGTACGTTTACGGCCATGCTGACCTCGCCACTGCATCTGCTGGCGGCAAAGAAGCCTGCCCCCAAGCCTGCTGCGAAGGTGTCGCCGGATGTTCTGGTGTTTTCCAACGGCGACAAGCTGACAGGCACGCTGGCAAAGGCCGATGGCGCGACCGTGGAGTTTATGGCCCAGGATGCTGGCAAAGTTTCGGTTCCTTGGTCCAAGATTAAGCAACTACAGACGCACGAGCCATTCGCGGTAATCGCCAAAAATCAGGATGCCCTACGCAAGCACCAGAATTCCGCGATTCCCGTTGGCGATCTGAGCTACGACGGGAAAGTGCTGACGGTTTCGGAAAGCGGCCAGCAGGCGACCATTCCGCTCGATCAGGTCGGTAATGTAATTGATGGTCCGACCTACCACAAGAACGTCGATCAGCGTCAGGGTTTGTTGCAGGGGATCTCCGGCGCCCTGACCTTCGGATACGCCCAAGTCAATTCCACGTTCAACACCAAGACAATTAATACCGGAGTGAATCTGTCTCGCATTGTACCGGCAGTGCCGTGGATGAAGCCTGCATTCCGGACGCTGTTGAACTTCACCAACTCCTATTCGACGTTCAAGGAAAGCCCGAATCCGACCGCGGTGACCAACATTCTGCATGGCTCGCTGGAAGAGGACGAATATTTCAAGCCTAGATTTTATGCGCTGGAACAGGCGATCTACGACAAGAACTCGGTCGAAGGTCTGAGCCTGCAGCAGATTTACGGTGGCGGCCTGGGCTATGCCCTTATCAAGCGGCCGAAGCAATCGCTGGACCTAAGTGGCACAGTTAATTACACGCAGCAGCAGTTCGCCACTCCTATTGCTCTGACTGCAGGCCAGACGCCGAACGCGACGCAGAATCTGGTGGGTGCAACCGTTGCGGACAACTATATGTACAAGCTGCCGCACAATATTGTGCTGACAGAAAACGCCAATATCAATCCGCAGTTCAACTACCCGCAGGCGTATACCGCAAACGCTACCGTGGGTGCAACAATGCCGATCATTAAGAAATTTGCGCTCACCGTGCAGGCAATCGACAACTTTCTCAATGATCCGCCGCCGGGCTTCAAAACAAACTCCACGCAGTACACCACCGGCCTGACTTACACCCTGCCATAACAGGGAAACGTCAGCGATGTGGCACGCCCTAATAGGCTAGCGGCTTCGAAAGCAGGTCTGTTGCGCCCTGCGGCAGCGGTTTATCCGCATTGGCCAGCAGGATGGAAACCTGCCACATCTGTTCGGCCGACAGCGTCTGCTGAAACGCCGGCATGCCCGTCAGCCGGATTCCGTTTGCGACCTTCCAGTAGGTTTCTCCTGGCGGGTCGTCGCTGACGCCGACAACGTTGTGCGGCCCATGGGCGTGCCAGAGTTGTGGCGCCCAGGGATACATATGCCCCCCCACCACGGAATTCTGCCCTTGCAGGCCGTGGCAAAAGGCGCAGTTCACGCGGTAGATCTGGGCGCCGGCAACCAGATTTTCTGGCGTCGGCTGGAGGGGGACCGAACGCGGCATGTCCTTCTTGATGCGGTCGTGCAGCGGGACATGGACAATCTGCCGCTCATACGGAAAGGGTGTATCTGCAACAGCGACCGGAGGGTTGCCATACCGCAGGTACAGCGCCACGGCGATCGGAATCGCGACGAGGCCAATGATCAAACCGATGAAGAACTGTTTCATGCCTACTCCAGTTTTTATGTTTGAGGCGTCGCCGCGACCGCCTCACAAAACACCCATAGACTACCGCACGACTCCCCCGCTGACAGATGATTTAATGGTTGCAAGGAGAATTTCGTGCAGTTTGATCTGAGCCAGGAAGCCTCGAGCTTCCGACCCTTTACCTTGGTGCGTCCTGTGCGCGCCGCGGTGTTCGCTTTTTGTGTTGCCCTGGTCCTGGGGATCGCTGCGAACTCTCCCATCGCCCGGGCGCAGATCCAGAGCGAGACGCAGCAGACAGCGCCCGCCAGCACCTCCTCGTCGCAGCAGACACAGACGCTGGAGTCCCGTCGCAGCCTGGCGACACGGCGCATGCAGACCCGCATGCGGCGGGAAGCCGCGGCCGTCACGGAGACCTACACCAAGCGCTGGGATGTCTACCTGGGCGGCGAATACATGCGGTTCCGCGTGGGCCCCAACCTGCATAACTCTGGCGTCGGCGGCTGGACCTTCGGCCTGACCCGCTACTTTACGCCGCGCTTCGGAATTACGGCCGATGTGCGGGGTCTGTACGGGACCAACTCCCTGGGGCCAACCAACGGCGGCGGATTCAACGTCTACAACGCCAGCTTCAGCGTGTTTCCATTCACGATTGGTCCGCAGTATCGCTTCTATGGCAGCTCCCGCTGGTCCGTCTCCGGGGCCTTGCAGGTCGGCGCCGTCTACGGATACTTTGACGCTGACACAAATGGAATTCCGCCCCAACAGGTGGGCTTTTATCCGGCGAGCATCGTTGGGGGCGCCATCGCCAGCGCCAATATCGATTACAACCTGAGCCCGGCGCTTGCGGTGCGCGTGGCGCCGCACGCCGTGCTCGACAGCTTTGGCGGAAACATCGACCACAATCAGGGATTTTTGGTGGGTCTGGTCTATCGGCTGGGGCACCAGTAGCCGCACAAAAAAAGCGCGGCGGTCCGGCCAGGCTCTCCGCCGGTACCCGGTTTATTCATCGGCAAGCGGCGCGAGATCGAGCAGTTCAATCTCGCGGCCGCTCTGCCAGCCTGTCGCCGGTGGCCGCAACTTGTAGACGATATCCGCCTGCTGCCCGCGTTTGAGGGGCGCGGCTTCGGTCTGTTTTGCCAGCCGCCAGCCAAGCGCGGTCACTTCGCTGCGCTCCGCTCCATCCCGCAGGCGCAGCTTCAGATGCTCGCTTTTCATGACTTTTGCGTCCTCGGTGAGCGTGACGCGACGGGCAAGAAATTGAGGTTCGGGATTGTCCATGCCGTGCGGCGCCAGCCGCTCCAGCCAGGTCTGCAGCTCCGGCGTCAGGTCTCCCAGCGGCAGCTCGGCGTGGCAATCGAGCATGGCTCCATCGCCGGCCGGAGGGTTCGCGGCAGCGTAGGCGAGCATACTCTCGCGGAATTCCTTTACCCGGCTGGAAGGCAGTGAGAAGCCCACGGCGTGTGCATGGCCGCCAAACCGAGTCAGAGTGCCCGAGCACGCGGTCAGCGCGTCGAGAAGGTGGAAGCCTTCGATCGACCGGCCCGAGCCATGCGCGGCGCCGTCCTCATGCGTCAGGATCAGCGCAGGTTTCCCGGTCCGCTCCACGACGCGCGACGCGAGAATGCCGATCACCCCGCGATGCCAGCGGTCGCCGTCGAGGATGATGCAGGTGTTGCCCTCTTCCTCGCTCAGGCGCCGGTCAATGTCCTCCAGCGCCAACCGTTCCACCGCGCGGCGGTCTTCATTCAGGGCATGCAGCTTTTCCGCCAGTCGTCGAGCCTGATCGGGGTCGCGGGTGGTAAACAGCTCGACAACATCGCCAGCAACGTCCATGCGGCCGGCTGCATTCAGCCGCGGCGCCAGTCGGAAGGCGATGTCGCGGGCCGTGATCTGCCGGGGATCGACATCTGCCAGCTCCAGGAGCGTCCGCAGGCCCTGCTGTACGGGCCGGCCCAGTTGCTGCAGTCCCAGTGCCACGAAGACGCGGTTCTCATCGAGCAGCGGGACGGAGTCGGCGACGGTGGCAATCGCCAGCAGCTTGAGGAACGAGGGAAGCAGGCGGCTGCGCGCCCGCTCACGGTCCTGCCGTTCCAGCAGTGCCTGAGCCAGCTTGAAGGCGACGCCCGCACCGCACAGAAATTTGCATGGATACGGGCAGCCCTGTTGGTTGGGGTTCAAAACCGCCAAGGCCGCGGGAACTCCGCCGCTATCGGGCAGATGATGATCCGTCACGATCAGGTCCAGCCCCAGGACGGCGGCCTGCTCGGCCGCAGCGAACGCGCGAATTCCGTTATCGACGCTGATGACCAGGCGGATGCCATCTGCTGCGGCGCGGGAGAGCGGCTCCGGGTGCATGCCGTAGCCGTCGCGCAGCCGGTGCGGGACATGAAACGTGCAGACGCCCCCGAGGGTCTCAATCGCGGTCTTCAGGAGCACGACAGAGACGGTGCCGTCCACGTCATAGTCGCCGTAGATGAGGATGGGCTCCCGCCGCTCGATCGCGCTTTGGATGCGATCCGCGGCGGCGGCCATGCCTGCCATCTGATAGGGATCATGCAACTGGCCGAAGTCGGGAGACAGAAACTGCTGTGCCTGCAGCGGCGTTTCGATGCCGCGCTGCGCCAGAAGCGCTGCGATGGCGGGGGGAATCTTTGCGCTGCGGCCAAGCTGCCGGGCAGCCGCGGACGGTGGGATCACCCGCCACTGCTTACCTGTCAGCGTGCGTGGCAGATCTGTCGCATTTGGGCAGCCGGGCGGAGCAGCATCAGCACCCACGGCCGGGCTGGCGCTCAACGCGGCTCCTCATCCTCATCATCGAAGACGTCGGCAGAGAGGCCGGCCAGCTCTTCAAGGGTGTCGAGCACCTCGCGATACTCGTGGTACCACTCGGTGGCTGTTTCATGCACAAACAGCATGCCGTGGTGGGCAAAGGCCAACTCCAGATGTCCCACTTTGCCGACCTGCGGATACAGGCTGTCGAGTTTTTCCATCTCCGCCGCGAATGCCTCCGGCGACGCGGCCTCTTCGAGCTCGCCGGAAAGCAGCTCCAGAGCCACGCGCTCCAGGCGATCTTCCGCAATGCAGACCATGGGGGCGCCTACCGCCTTTGCCATCTCGACAAAGTCTTTCCAACTGTCACTGCTGCCTGCCTGCTGTTCCGGCGGGTCGTCGTTCCACCAGACGCGGGGCGTATCGTCGGGGATCAATGCGGGGAAATACCGCATTCCATGGCCTTCGACAAAGGCGATCATGTCATCTTTCAGCGCGGCGAGATTTTCAATGGTCATCCCCTTCATCCTAGACGAGCCGAACCCATTATGATGAGGGAAAGCGATCCCGTTTTGAAGGAGCAGTCTGCTTGGCGAAATATGAGCGCCACCTGTTTGTCTGTACCAATCAGCGGCCCGAGGGCAGTCCCCGGCCAAGTTGCAACCCCGACGGCAAGGCCGAGCTGCACCGTGCGCTGAACCTGGCGGTGGCGGAGGCCGGGTTGAAGGACCGCGTGCGGGTCAACAAGTCAGGCTGTTTGGATCAGTGCGAGCACGCCGCGAATGTCGTGGTGTATCCCGAAGCGGTCTGGTACGGCAACGTGCAACTGGCGGATGTCCCCGAGATCGTGCAGTCGCACCTGATCGAAGGCCGCCCTGTCGCCCGGTTGGAGCTGGCCGAGGCGTGCATCCATACCGCGAGCTGCCCGCATAAACCCGCAAAGAGCTGAGGGCAACGCAGCGCTGCAGCCCCTGCGTGCAGGGGGCGCAGGCCCGAAAATGCTGTGCTATATTCCGAGGCAACTATGAATTTCTCGAAGGATTATGTCGGGTATCTGGGCCGGAAGACGGTGAAGCATCTCATCGACAAAAACATGATCCGGACCGATCATGTCCCGCTCGTGAATGAGCGTGTGACGGCGGCCCTGCTCGATGAGATGACCGTCGAGGACCGGATCAACGATGAAGTGCGCCTGATCATGGAGGCGTACCAGGAAGAGATGCGGCGCACGGGCGCCAGCTATCAGGAGATGTTCAAGCGGATCAAGCAGGAGTTGGCGCGCAAATATAAGGCGGTGCTGTGAGAATCTCTCAGGACAAGATCAACAAACTGGCCCACGTGGTGGCGGACACACTGGCTGAGACCGATGAATGCGAGTTCCGCGAAGACCGCAACACCATCCGCCAGGAATCGCGGAAGGTTCTGGAACGGCTGTTTGCCGAGGAGTTGAAGCTCGATCAGGCGGCGCGGCTCAAAGTGCAATCGCACAAGCGCAATATCCCTGAAGGCAGCCAGGAGTGGGACATCCTTTACCGCAAGTACTATCAGGAAGAAGTGAAGAAGCTCGGCCTGTAGTGGGAGGGTCCCCGTGGCAGCATCGATCGATGGGGTAGTAAGTGTCGCGTCGGCGCATTCGGTCGATGAAACGGTGGAGCGCCTGCAAGGGTTGCTGGCTGAAAAAGGCATCAAGCTGTTCGCTACGGTGGACCACAGCGGCGAGGCCCAGAACGCCGGCATGAGTATGCCGCCGACGAAGCTGCTGATCTTTGGAAATCCCAAGGCGGGTACGCCGCTAATGCTGGCGGCGCCCATGATTGCCCTGGACCTGCCGCTGAAGCTTCTGGTGGCGGAAGGAGCGGATGGTCAGGTCCGCATCTCGTATAACGACCCGGCATACTTGAGCGCGCGATATTCGCTGCCGGATACCTTGCAACCTGTCCTTGCCGCGGTTGAAATGCTGGCTCGTGGTGCTGCGCGATAATTTGCTTTCGAGAAGGAACAGACTTTGAGACCTGTAAGTCATATTTTGTCCGCGTCAGTACTGGTGCTCTGGGGCGCCGCATTTCTGGCAGGCACGCAAATACAGGCATCGGCGGCTACGCGCCGTGCGGCGGCCACGCAGAACGGGCAGGTTCAGGCCCAGCGTGATCTGTTGCGCCGCCAGGCTAATGGAATTCTCGACCGGGAGATGCAGCGGGCCAAGGACGGCGACTGCGATTCCGCAGCCACCAACGCCGCGATCAACCAGTGTCTGACGCAGCGGGTCGCCATCACGGACCTGAACCTGAAGACGTATGAAAACGCGCTTCGTGGCCTGCTGGCGTTAGAGCCTGCGAGCAGCGGCCAGACTGCTCCGTCAGCGCCCCCGGTTTCCCGGACGCAGGAATTTGACCAGATGGAGCGGGAATGGCACGCCTATCTGAATACCGCCACCACAGCCGCTTCCAATCAGCTCGACGGGGGTTCCGGCGCAGCTTCCACGGGAATGTTGACACATCTCCAGCTCGTACGCGGGCACATGAAAGAGCTCGATACCATCTATTTTTCGCTGCTGCACCTCTAGCGACGGCAGCGCAGCCTGTGAGGCTGGTTTGCTCTGGTTTTTACGCGACTACGCATTGGCGGCTGTGGTGCTGCGGGCCGCAACCCTCGCCTTCACTTCAATTCTGATTGGCGGCCTCTTCTTTGCTGCAGTGCTGCTGCCGCGATCGACGGCACACATGGCGTGGCCTGCCGAGCCGCAGCAGCGATGGCGAAAGCTGCTGGTTTTCGCTGCTGTCGGACTCATCGCGACGCAGGCGATCTTTGCCTTCCTGGACGGTGCCCTGCTGATCGAAACTGCTGGCCTCCATCCTAGTGACCTGTGGACGGCAAGTTTTCTCCAGGCATCCGCGCTGCTCATTGCTGGCGCGATTGCAATTCTGCTGTTTCTCTGGCGAACTGCTCGAATGCCCGCCGCCGCTCTGCCGCTGGCGCTCCCCTTGATTTGTGGCACGGTCTGGACGAGCCACGCAGCCTCCCGGATGGACGACCGGCTGCCGCTGATCGCGCTCACCGCAATGCATCAGTTGAGCGTCGCTTTATGGATCGGCAGCATGCCGTTTCTGTGGCTGCTTCTGGCCGCGGCTTCATCCCAGGACGCACGGATGGGCGAGATTGTCAGCCGCCGCTACTCCAAAGCTGCGTTGGCTAGTGTGGCGGCGCTAATCGTCTCCGGTGTGCTGCTGGCGTGGCAATACACGGGGAGCTGGAGCGGGGTTTACGGCACTGGATATGGTCTAGTGCTGATCTTGAAGACGCTGCTGCTGGGGCCGCTGCTGCTGCTGGGCGCGGCAAATTTCTGGGCGCTGCGACAGCCGGCAGGGCGGATCCAAAGCTTTCTTCCGCGTTTGCGCCTCTTCTCGGAGGCGGAGATCGGGATCGGATTCACCATCATCCTGGCCGCGGCGTCGCTCACCGCGCAGCCGCCGGCGGTGGACGTGACGCAGGGCCGCGTAACGCTCCCAGAGATCGTTAGA
>JAKAUB010000055.1 GCA_021827845.1 Acidobacteriota bacterium
TCCAGCTTCTGGGTAAGGTCGACGAAACGTTGCGCTTCCTGCTCGGCATCCCGCGCTGCCTTCAGCTTGGCCTCCGCGGCTTCGACACTGTAGTAAAACTGCGTGACCGTCGCATACAGGCCGCGTTCGGCAATGTCCTTCTCCGCTTCCGCCTGCGCCTGCAAGGCATGCGTCGCCTGAAAATGTGCCAACTGTGCCAGCCCAACGGTCTCTGTCGCCTGAAACTGATTGACGTACTCGTGCACCGCGTTGTTGGCGATAAAAACCTGGCCGCGTTCCCCGGGCAGGGTCGCGCCGCTGTTGGTGCCGTTCGACTCCGTGAAGAGATAGGAGTTGATGAGCGATAGCTGCGGCAGCAGCGCCGACCGCGCGATTGTCCGGTCGGCGCGGGAGGATTGATAGGCAGCCTTGGCGGCCAGCAGAGAGGGTTCGATCTTCAACGCACGCTGCTGCGCCTCCGCCAGTGTTATGGACACGGGCGGCGTCGAAGCGTGGGGTGCCTGCAAACTTGCCGATGTCACCGGCTGTGACGCGGAGGCGTCGTTCGGAGCCGTCGACTGCGTCTGCGCGTTCGCAAGCAGGGGCACAGCCAGCCCGATGACGACTGCAAGGCGGCTGATAAAGAGTTGGCGACGGGCGCCCTCTGTTCGTCTGGAGGACAAATCGGATGCTCCTGTGGGCGCGCCCGAGCTGCGGACGGCCCAGCGCTATTGGACCGATGATCTGGCTGGAGCAGCACCCTCATTTATGGTGCCGGGGCAATCTGAAGAATTTCTGAAGTCCCCCGGCTTTGTCGCCTTCTGGGCGCCAATCCTGCGGGTTCTATCCAGTATTCCGCAGCCCCGCCGATATGCCGTTGATGGTGGCGGCGATTGCCCGTTGCAAGCGGGGGCTGGTGTCTCCTGCCCGCTTGCGCCGAATCAGTCCAATCTGAATAAGACTCATCGGATCCACATACGGGTTGCGCAGGCGGATCGATCGGGCGAGAACCGGGTTGGTCGCCAGCAGCTCCTCCTGGCCGGTCACCGTTAGCACGGCCGCGCACGTGCGCTCGTACTCCGCCAACAGCCGGTCAAAGATCGCCGTTCGTAATGCGCGATCCTCAACCAGCAGGGAATAGCGTTCGGCGATCTCGAAGTCGGCCTTGGCCAGCGATAATTCCACGTTGCGGATCAGATCGATAAACCAGGGGAACTCACGCATCATGCCGCGGAGCAGGTCAGTCTTGCCTTTCGCAATGGCTTGCTGCAGCGCGTGACCCACGCCAAACCAGCCCGGAACGCCGTGGCGGCTCTGCATCCAGCCAAAGACCCACGGAATGGCGCGCAGATCTGTAAAGGCTGCGGACGACTTGCGCCGCACAGGCCGGGAGCCGATGCGCGCCAGCTCCAGTTCATTCACAGGTGTCGCTTCAGCAAAATATCGCAACAGGTCCGGATCTTCCGGAATGTTCTGGCGGTAGAAGCCATAGGCCGACGCCGACAGCTCCTCGCACAAAGCCTCCCAGCCCGGCTCCATCTTGCCGGTGCGATGGCCGCCGGGGCGCAGAGCCTCGGGACGCGCCAACGCATCGAGGGACGCTGCAACCATCAGTTCCAGGTTCCATTCCGCCAACACGGTATCGGAATACTTCCAGTGCAGCACTTCGCCTTGCTCGGTGATTCGAATCTCACCGCCGAAGGCATCGAACGGCTGCGCGTAGATCGCGCGATGCGTGGGCGCGCCGCCGCGGCCGACGGTTCCCCCGCGTCCATGGAAGAGGCGCAGCTTCACGCCGCAGCTTTGTGCCGTCGCGTGCAGCGCACGATGCGCCTTGTAGAGCTCCCATGTGCTGGTCAACATGCCGCCGTCTTTATTGGAGTCGGAGTAGCCCAGCATGACCTCCTGCCGGCGATCCCAGGAGTCGAGCAGCGGCTGATATTCCGCGGTGGTCCATACTTCGTGGCAGACCGCCGGCGCTTGCCGCAAATCCTCAATTGACTCAAACAGCGGCACAATCTGAACGGCGGGGCGGCTATCCCGTCGCGTGCAGGCGACACCGTGCATGTGCGCCAGCCGCAACACGCGCCAGATGTCTTCTGCCGAACCAGCGCCGCTGATGACGTACTGTGCGAGCGTTTCGCGCGGCTCCTCCTGCTGAATCCGCTGCACCTCCTGAAAGGTCGCGAGGACATCGGCCAGATCGGCCGGAAGCATCTCGCCGGTTTGCGGCGCCTTGTCGCGGGAGACATCAATGGCCGCCAGGGCACGGGCATGCTGCCGGGCGTGCTGACGAATGTCCAGGGTGTGCAGATGCAGCCCGAAGGTCCGTACTTCGCGAAGAATCGGATCGACCAGGCTGCGCGCCAGCCGTTCGCTGCGATTCTCCTGCAGGCTGCGCCGGAGTAATTGCAGGTCCCCTAGAAGCTCCTCGGCGGTGTCATAAGGCGGCAGTGACGCTGCGTCGTGTTCCGATGGGCGGCGCCGCAGCCGCAGCTCAATGCATAGCGCAAAGCGGCGGTGTAGCTCGTGCTGAAAGCGTTGCGACATGCCACGGCCGGCAGATCCCATCTGCGCCTGGTATTCATCGAGGCGCTGCTGCAGGGCCGGTGTTATTCCAATGCGCTGGTCCGACGGGGTCAGCAGATCGACGACAAGCTGCACGCGCGACCGGTAATGTTCCAGCAGTTTTTCCCGCGCCATGCTGATGGCGCGTCGCGTCACCTCTGGCGTCACATTGGGGTTGCCGTCGCGATCACCGCCGATCCAGGAGCCAAAGCGGACCACCTGCGGCAGGTCGCCCGGCTCAATCGAGAGGCCGTATTCCTGCTGAAACGCTGCCGCGATCTCTTCAAACAGCAGAGGAATGGTCTGGAAGATGGCCACCTCATAGTAGTCAAGACCCAGCTTCACCTCGTCCTGAACTGCGGGACGATCGCTGCGGACTTCATCGGTCTGCCAAAGCGCGGTGATCTCGGCCAGCAGCTCTTCCTCGATGGCGGAGAGCTGATCGTCGGGCAGGGGAATCTCATTCAGCCGCTCCAGCATCTCTCCGATGCGCCGGCGCTTGAACAGCACAGAACGGCGCGCCACCTCAGTCGGGTGAGCGGTAAACACAGGGATGACGCAGATGCGTTCCAGATATCGCAGAGCTTCCGCGGCCGGGATGCCTGCCTCGCGCATCCGGCGCAGTGTCCCTCGCATCTCTCCCGGCTGCGGGTCGCTGGCGGCGCTCAACAGCCGATGCGCCCGTCGGCGGCGCTTCCGGTGGTTGGTCTCGGCAAGGTTGATCAGTTCAAAATAAAACGCAAAAGCGCGCGTCAGATGCTCTGCGGTCGCAACGTCACACTCGCTGATCTGTTCGGCCACCTGATCCAGTAACGACGCGGCGCGTTCGGGCTCACCGCGAAGACGCGCTTCGCGCCCCTCCGCCGATAGCTTCCGCACCGCTTCGACCATCGCAAGCAGTGAATCGCTGACTTGTTCCCGCAGCACGCGGCCTAGCAGAACGCCCAGCGATCGGACGTCGCGGCGCAAGGGCGCCTCTTTCCGGTCTGCGTCAAACGACCGCAGTTCTTCGAGGCGTTCGGCCCAATCATCCGGCTTCCATAGGAGTTCCATCTCTTTGCATTATGCAGGAGCAGGCACCCGGACAAAACCCCACCGCCGCAGTTACCAAGGCCGTTCAAGGGGTCGCGGCCTGCGCTTCCAGCTGCAGCATCAGCTCTTCCCACTCCGACAGCAGCGCCGTGTGTTCCTCGCGCAGCCGCTGTGCCTGCGCCAACTGCTCCTCATGCTGCTGCTGCGATCGGTATGTCCCCATCTCTTCGTCAACGGTACGAATGGCCGACTCCAGCCGCGGAATCTCCTCTTCGAGTTCCGCGCAGCGTTCCTGCATCTGGCGCAGGCGGATTGGGTTGATGCGGCGGGTCTTCGCCGGTGTATCTTCCTCAAGTTTGACGGCAGTTGGCGAAGCCGCAGACAGCGCACTGCCCGTCGATGGAGCGGGCCGCGTCTCCGGATGCGAGGCCAGTCCAGAAGTCTGCCGCAGAAAATCTTCGTAATTGCCGGAGAAGATGCGCAGCTCTCCATCGCGAATCTCGAAGGTTCGGGTGGCCAGGGCGTCGAGAAATGCGCGGTCATGCGAGACAAAAATCACCGTGCCGCTGAAGTTGCGGATCGCTTCCAACAGAACTTCCTTTGCGCGCATGTCGAGATGGTTGGTCGGCTCATCCAGCAGCAGCAGGTTCGCGGGGCTCACCAGCATGCGGGCCAGCGCGTACCGGTTGCGCTCGCCGCCGGAGAGTACGCCAAGAGGCTTGAAGACATCCTCACCCTGAAACAGAAAGCACCCCAGCAGGTTGCGCAGCTCCACGGTCGGCACTCTAGGGGCGACGCGTTCCAGGTCTTCCAGCAGGCGCGCTTCGGCGTCGAGCGCCTTGTACTGGTCCTGGGCAAAGTGCTGGAGCGTCACGTTGTGCCCTAGCTTGATCTCTCCCGCGCTCGCAGTCTCCAGCCCGGCGAGCAGGCGAAGCAGCGTGGACTTTCCCGCACCGTTCGGCCCGATTAAGGCAATGCGTTCCCCTCGCTCGATCGTGAAGGTGGCGCCGGAGAAAACGTCCTGTAAGCCATAG
The DNA here is from genome assembly GCA_021827845.1 of Acidobacteriota bacterium. Lineage (GTDB taxonomy): Bacteria > Acidobacteriota > Terriglobia > Terriglobales > Acidobacteriaceae > JAKAUB01. The sequence continues at coordinate 4,614 of JAKAUB010000055.1, forward strand.
GACTTGCCGACGCCCCGAGCTTCCAGCGCAACGCGGCCACTGGGCGGGGGCTGCGGAAATTCAAAATGCACGACCGGCTCGTCCGGCGGCAGTTCGATGCGCTCGATGCGCTCCAGTTCTTTAATTCGGCTTTGCACCTGCTTCGCTTTCGTGGCCTGCGCGCGAAAGCGGTTAATAAAAGCCTCCAGCCGCTCGATCTGTTCGCGCTGGGTACGGGCCGCCGCCTCCAGCTGTGCGCGCCGCTCGGTCTTCTGCCGGAGATACTGGTCGTAGTTGCCTTTATAGGTGTGCAGCCGCCGATTCCACAGCTCGATCGTCCGCTGCGTCGTTACGTCCAGAAAGTAGCGATCATGCGAGATCAACAGATAGGCGTTGGGATAGGTGCGCAGATACTCTTCCAGCCAGTTGCGGGCCTCCAGGTCCAGGTGATTGGTTGGCTCATCCAGCAGCAGAAGGGAGGGCTGTTGCAGCAGCAGCTTGCCCAGCGCAATGCGCATCTGCCAGCCGCCGGAGAACTCCGCGGTATCGCGGGCCCAGTCCTGCGCGCGGAAGCCAAGCCCCGCCAGAACGGCGCCCACGCGGGCCTCGATCGTATATCCGTCGTTGGCGTGAAACTGCGCCTCGGCCCGGGCGAGTTCCTCTGACACGCTTCGGTACTCGGCAGATTCCGGGGGTAACTCGGCGATGCGGCTATGCAATCCGCGGATCGAGTCTTCCAGGCGGTGCGTTGCCGCAAAGACCGACGCCGTTTCCTCGAAGACGGTCCGCCCGCGCATCTGCAGGCCGTCCTGCGGCAGGTAGCCGACGGTCATGCCGCCGCTGCGCTCTACGGTGCCGTCGTCCAGGGAGTCCAGACTGGCCAGAATGCGCATCAGCGTTGACTTGCCGGAGCCGTTTCCCCCGACCAGCGCCGCGCGTTCCCGCGGATTGATCTGCAGGTTGACGTCTTCGAACAGTAGTTTAGGGCCGAAGCGCTTGGCTCCGCCGATGACTTGCAACATAGGCCTGTGAGTCGGGGAAACTCCGACCTTTCAATTTTCGCATTGCCGCCAGGCTGCCCGGGGGCGCGGCGCGGTTGGTATACTCACCCAAGCGGAACCTCCAGTCCAGACGATCCCTTTGCCGTCGCTGCGGCCGCCTATCTACATGACTAATTATCTTGAGCTGCCGATTGGCGCGGACGCGCCGGGGCTGGTTGCCGCCGTCATTGAAATCCCCCAGGGCAGCGTCAACAAGTACGAGTACGACAAGGAATTCCATGTTTTCCGCCTGGACCGGAACTTATATAGTCCCGTCCACTATCCAGGCGATTACGGATTTGTCCCTCAGACCATCGCTGACGACGGCGATCCTCTCGATATCCTGATCCTCGGCGACGCTCCCAGTTTCGCCGGATGTGTTCTGGTGGCCCGTCCTGTGGGCGTCTTTCATATGCTGGATCAGGGTGTTCAGGACGAGAAGATTGTGGCCTTCGCGAAAGACAACCCGACCTTCCGGGAGATTGAGGATTACACCTCGGTTTATCCGCAGATTCTTCGGGAGGTGGAGCACTTCTTCACCATTTATAAGGATCTCGAAGGGAAGCGCACGCAGGCTCTGGGCTGGGGTGGCGTCGAGGTTGCCCGCCAGATCATCATGGACGGTCACCGTCGGTTCCAGGAGAAGCGATCCGGGGCCATTGCGGACGGCGTGGCGCGTTAGTCTGGAATTCCACCTATGCGGCTGCCTTATCCAACGCATTTGAACATCAACCACGTCCTGATTTTTGCAGGAGTGATGTTGTTTGCGCAGTTGCTGGACGGCACGGATCCCGTTGTGGCCGCGCTGGCGTGCATGGCGATCGTCTTCAGCGCCCTGGCCTTTAATCGGCTCGATGGGCTGGTGACGACCGGCGGTGCCTTTGTTTTTTTCATGGCCATCCCCACCTTTCTGATTCTGCTGATCATAAAAGTGGTCACTTGGGAGCCAACGAACAAGCATTTTGAGCATCCGCTGATCACAATGACGGCGACGACGCTCGGTTGGGCCGGGATATGGATCGCTGCTGCGCTCAGCCGCCGCTTTGCCACGTCGCGCAATATCGTCAAGTTCACCGCGCGCGATCTTGAGAATCTGAAGAATACCTCCGCGGGGCTATTGGTAATAGGCCTGGTAAGCCAGATCCTTCTCAGCTTCTACAACAATGGCGGGACTGGAACCATCTGGACCGCTCTGAATCAGCTCAATATCTTCGTTCCCATGGCGACGGTGCTGGCCACGTATTACGAAATTTGTATCAGTCGTGGAACCCGCAGCATGAACTGGATTGTTTGGGTCAGCATTCTTTACGTTGCCGGGTTCGGATTTATTGCCGCTTCCAAGCAGGGGATGTACGCGCCCTTCTTCTCGTACTTTCTGGTTTGTGCCGCGCTGGAATATAAATTTCGGCCGCTGCAAGTCTTCCTGATCGTGGCATGGCTAGCGTTCGCGGTGGGATTTCTCTTCCCCTGGGCGCAATATGCTCGCTCGATGACCCGCCAGGCGACCCTTCGGGAGAGCGTCCAGGCGACGATTGACCTGCTCGAAAGCCCCGGCTCCATCACGGCGATGTATCAGTGGTACGCCGATTCCAGAAAACTCAACGAAGACGTCAACCAGGTATCTCTCTGCTACGACCATCCGCAAGGCTTCCTGGATCGAGAGTCGCTCATCTGTCAGGATGACCGATTGATCGACGTGACCCAGCATTTTGGCCCCGCAGGCGGCCAGTATCTGCTCGAAGGGTTTGAGATGGTGATTCCCCATATGCTCTGGCCGTCCCGCGTGACACTTTCGTTGGGAAATATCTACGGCCGCGAGACCAATGAAACCGGAACCGAGGACTACACAACAGCAGTGGCGTTTGCGCCCGTCGGGGATGCGTACCGTGAATTCGGCTGGGCCGGCGTTGCCATCGTCATGCCCGTCATGTACTGCTTTACCTTCATCTTTCTGAATCTAGTTTTTGGCGACGCTCGGGAAAGTCCCTGGGGGCTGGTGCTGGTTGCCTATGCCGCAGCAGTCGGACCCGGCATCTTGCTGCCGGTACACCCGCAGTTGTGGGGACATTACGTTCCAGAGATTCTCATCATTGTCTGGGTTACGCGATACATCGCTCCACAGGTCGCCGTCGCTTTTGGATTCCGCAAGCTGCAGGCGAAGATTGTCGAACCGGGCGTCGAACTGGTTCCCAAAGCGCAGGAAGCCCAGTTTCCGCTGTAGACTGCCACGGGCGGCGTCTCGCGAATTGCCGCGGACGTTTCGTGAACCGGAGGGCTCTGGGAGATTCGAAATGATTTGCAAGAACCGAAAGAAGCTGACGCGCCGGATCGCAGCACTGCTTGCCGCTGTTTTCCTCTGTGCCGTTCCACGAGGGCTTGCGGCGCAGCAGGGAGCGCCGCAGCGTTCCACGCCCGCGGCCACGCCCTGGTGGCAGCACGCGCTGATCTACGAAATCTATCCGCGCAGTTTTCAGGACTCGAACGGCGATGGCGTTGGCGATATTAACGGTATCATCCAGCGGCTGGATTATCTCCAGAGCCTGAAGGTAAACGCCATCTGGCTGACGCCGATTTATCCGTCGCCCCTTGTCGACTTCGGCTATGACATTTCCAACTATGAAGCGATCGATCCGCTTTATGGCTCCATGGCGGACTTCGATCATCTGATAGCGGCAGCGGGGCAGCACCACATCCGCGTCATCATGGACATGGTGATGAACCACACGTCCGATCAGTCGCCCTGGTTTCAGGAAAGCCGCAGCTCCCGGAACAATCCCAAGCGGAACTGGTACATCTGGCGGGACGGCAAAGGGCCGGGGATTCCGCCCAACAACTGGCAGAGCGCCTTTGGGCACTCCGCCTGGACCTACGACCCCACAACGAAACAGTGGTACTACCACAAGTTTTACGCGGCGCAGCCCGATCTGAACTGGCGCAACCCAGAGGTGCAAAAGGCCATGTTCAACGTCTGCCGCTTCTGGCTGGATAAGGGCGTGGCCGGCTTCCGGCTGGATGCCGTACCGGAGCTGTTTGAAGATCCGCAGTTTCGCGACGAAAAAGAGATCGGCGGCACCAACGCTTTTGGTGACCCCAACCTTGATGAGAGCCGGACCAGCAATCTGCCGGAGGTCCACGGTGTCATGCGCGCCCTGCGCAAGCTGGTCGACAGCTACCCCGGCAATCGAGTGCTGATTGGCGAGACATATCTACCCAATATTCAGGATCAGCTTCGCTGGTACGGGACGAACCACGATGAGCTGCAGCTCCCCATGGATATGCAGGTGGGGTTCATCAATCGGCTGGATGCGAACAAGTTCCGCGAAAAGATCAATCAGGCGGAGACGCAGCTCGATGGCAACATGCCGCTGTTTGTCTTTGATAACCACGACAATCCCCGGAGCTGGAACCGTTACGGCGATGGCGTTCACGATGCGCAGATCGCTCGCGTCATCGCGGCGCTGCTGCTGACGCCGCGCGCTGTCGCTCTGATGTATTACGGGCAGGAGATTGGCATGGTCACGACGCCTCCAAAAGCCAAGGCGGAGGTCCAGGATCCAGTCGGAAAAGTCGGCTGGCCGAAATATAAAGGTCGCGATGGTGAGCGCACGCCGATGCAGTGGGATGGCGGGAAGAATGCCGGCTTCAGCACCGCGAACAAGACCTGGCTGCCGATTCCCGCCAGTTACAAGACCGTCAACGTTCAGGCGGAGTCCGCGGAGCCCAATTCATTGCTCAACTGGTACAAGCGGCTGATCGCGCTGCGTGCGGAGAACCCAGTAATGCGCAGCGGCCAAACGGTGATGGTTGACCGGACCAATCCGAACGTTCTTTCTTATTTGCGAACGGAACCGCAGGCCGGGCCGGCGGTATTGGTTGCCATCAACTTCTCGGCGCAAGCGCAGACGATCGACTATCACCTGCGCGTGCATGGGGTCTCCGGAAGCGCCGCGACGGGCCTGCTCGAAACGCAGGGAATGCAGCGCAGAATGGATCTGCGCCATATGACGCTGCCGCCGTTCGGCGTATTCATCGGAACTCTACAGTAGACGACAGCGGACACGCTGCGGCATCAGTGCTTGCTGATCAGCAGGCCCTGTTGCCCGGCTGCCGTCGCTGCCAGCGGCGTCGTGCCGGCGGGCAATCCATTTTTATGCAGGATGAACGCAACCAACTCCGCTGCCTGGTCGCCAGTCAGGGAGCCGGGGTGGCTCTGCGGCATCGTCATCTTGATCTTGCTGAAGAGTTTTGACACCGGCTGCCCGTTCCACTTGGCCATAAAATCTTCACCCGTCAGCGCC
>JAKAUB010000225.1 GCA_021827845.1 Acidobacteriota bacterium
GCATTCCCCCGCAGCCCTCGGACGCGCAGCTGGCGGAGTATCTCGACAGCATCGGTCGCGCTCGGGTCGTCGTCGCCACCAAAGCGGACCGCGTTTCCGGGAATGAGCGTACGAAGGCGCTGCGTGCGCTGCGCACAGCTCTGGGGACTGAGTCCATCCTGGCCTGTTCGGCGAAGGACAATCGCGGAATCAGCGAGCTGTGGAACGCCCTGCGGACCGCTGCTGCGGGCCATTCAGCGGGCGCGCCGAAGGCCGCTGCCGCCCCCCTGGCAGAAGAATTTCCGGAATAGCCGCCTAGAAGCGGATCAGGCCTTCCGGGCTCTCGACCGAGATAGCGGTGTCAAAGGGCTTCTCCTGCGCCGCCGCATAAAGCTGCTCGCGCAGTTGGGTGATCTGTCCCTGCGATAACGCAACCACGCGCAGCGGAGGAAGCTGGCGCGAAAAATAGGCTGGAGCGTGCTGCATCCAGTCGCGCAGGATGGGATCCTCCGCGACCAGAGGGGCCGTTAAGGCATCCAGACGGCGCATATCGGCCAGCGAAGCGCAACGCAGGCGCACCAGCGCGTCTGTCTGCGCGGAAATATCCGGCGGGTCCGGGAGTCGAGTTGCGCCCCGGCTGACAAGCTCCCGAACGGCTGGCTCATCGCTGCGACTGGCGATCAGATCCGGTTGAACGCCGCGAGCGACCATTTCGTCGAGAACTGCCGGCGGCTGGCATAGCAGGCCGGCTGACAAAGGCGTGCCCTTACGCAGTTCATTCTTCAGGACGCGCAGCGCTTCATCCAGCGTGTTCACCATAAAATCGCAGGCGCCCGTCTGCACCGCCCGCTTCAGGCTGGCGGCCTCCGCTTCCAGTCCCAGAAAACAACCCTGCGCAATCATCGTTGCCAGAGCCAGGGCTGCGCCTGCGTCGCGAAAGCCGACCGACAAAACCAGCCGGCCCGCCAGGGTTTCCCCGGGCATCGCCGCGCGTAGCTGTCGGTAGAGCTGAAACACAGCCGCCTGATCGATGGGGGACTGCGCGGAGAAGCCGGTTGAAGGCGGCGCTTGACTCACGCCATCACCATTGGGAGTAGGGAGTGCCGTCGCTGCCGACCTGATCGGACCCGCTATGCACGTTGTCAATGCCCGGCTGCGTCTCATCCACGCTGGAGTAATCCTCCGACTGCTCGGTGACCCAGGTGTCGCTGCGACGGGTCATCGGGTCGATCGGGATTTGCTTGAGATAGCCGGCCTGCACCAGGTCGTCGAGCGATTGGGGACCTGCCTGCTTATCTTCGGTGTATTGCTCGATGGCGTCGCGCATGGTGTGCAGGTCTTCGCGCAGCGCTGCCTCGCGCGCACTGCGGATTGCGCCAATAAAGCTGGGCACGGCGACCGCCAGAAGGATGGAGATGATGAGCATGACCACCATCAGCTCCACCAGCGTGAAACCGCGCTGCGAACACGCCCGCAGGCGGCGCTTATAGAGGCTTGCGCTTACCATGTGGAATACTTCGTTCCGTCGAGTGCAGTGCCCTGCGAGTTGGAATGTACGTCGAATACATTTTGCCCGCCCCAGGAGTCGCTGTCCGGATCATCCTGCATGGAGCGCAGGACCCAGTCTTTCTTGCCCGTCATGGGATCCACCGGAATCTCCCGCAAAAACCGAACTTTATGATCCTGGACCGTCACTCCATTGACGAGTGTATCCAGATCGGGCGGATAGCCATTGCTGTCGATCGAGGTGCGGAAGGCGTTTCGGTCTGCCGCGTCCTTGTAATGATCGATAGCGTCCCGCATCGTCCATAGATCCCGCCGCAGAATCGCCTCTTTCCGGCGCTGCACCTGGAAGCGGGCAATGGGATACGCCACGGTCGAAAGGATCGCGAGAATCGCGACGGTGACGATCAGTTCCACCAGCGACAGCCCGCGTTCGCGGTCGGCAGATGCTAGGGTATGGACCGGATTGGATGGTAACAATCGCAGCATGACATCTGAGTTCGGCAATCTCTAAAAAATCGGGAGCTGTCGACCCATCCACGCCGATTCCGAAAGAAGAATCTCTCCGCCGAAATCGAGCGTCGGTCCGCTCTTCTCTATTCTATTGGACGTGCACAACCGCCGGAGAGCCTGCCAGGATCGGCAGAATCTGCTGGGCACTGTTTCTGGCGGCCGATTTGACCACCTGAACTGTCGCGTCGCCTGGCGCCTTCGCCTGGAAGGTTAGGGTTAACAGCCCCCCGCTGCCGGTCACCCCGGGGGCCCCCGGCGGGCGCGAAGTGCTGATGGTGACGTCTCCGTTGCCGTCGTCGCGATGGACCAGCGCGGTGGTCTGGCTGTCCCGGGTCAGCAACGGGCCGGAGTCAACGTTGACCAGGCTGAGCACGGCCGGATCATAGTGGAGCTGCATCGGCACGGAGAACAAGTCCTTGCCGCCCGCCAGATTCACCTGCATCTGGAAGGTGCTGCCCACCTTATGCACGCTCTGCTGCGGGGTGAAAGTGAGCTGCATCGGGGCAGCGCCGTTGGCCGGAAGATCGCCAGGGTTTGCCCCGGCAGTACGAACTCCGTTGGAAAGCTGCCCTACGGCCTGCGTGGCCGCGCCCGCGGCGGTGATGCTGTTGGGCGGGGTGCTCGGCTCAAACGACAGCGGCGGTTGCCCGGCGCGCTTGATCACGCCTGCCGACACGTCGGTCATCCCAGCCCCATCGCGGCGCAGGCTTACGTTGGTGCCGGTGCCCGTATCGATGGTCTTCAGGTTGAGCGGACTCAGATCGAAACGTCGCACCAGGTGCGGAATCAGGACAAAGACAATCTCGTCATTGATCGTCTCCGTCTGCTGCGAACTGAACAGATACTTCAGCAGAGGAATCTCACCGAGTCCCGGCGTCCCGCCGACCGTCAGACTTTCCGAATGCTGCAGAATGCCGCCCAGAAGATTGGCGGTGCCTTCTTTCATGCGGATGTTCTGCTGCAGATCTTGCTGGCCGATCACTGGCTGTTCAATGCCGCCCAGGTTCGAGTAACTGACGATATTCGACACGACGACATGCAGCTTCATCGAAACGTCGCCGTCATAGTGGATGGTGGGCTGCATCTCGATATTGACGCCGACGTCCACATAGCTAAACTGCGTGCTGACCAGCGGGCTGATGCCGGCCGCCGCAATGCCTGCGCCCGGCGAGAATGAACCGGTGGCAATCGGCACCTTGGAACCGATCTTCAGCGTGGCCTTTTCGCCATCCACAGCGCGAATCTGCGGATTCTGCAGCACCCGCGTATCAGCATCCGTCAACAGCAGATTCAGCGTGGCGGGTCCGATCGTAATCCCGAAGTTTGTCGCGTTCAGGTTGCCCAGGTCGTTCAGCAGCAGGTTTGGAGACGAAGTCGTAGAGGTGCCCGTCGTTCCAATTGCGGTGGTGGCTGTTGTTGCCGTCGTGGCCGTTGTGGCTGCGCTGGAAGACTGCAGTTGCACCCCGATTTGACCGGGCCACTGGATGCCGATATTGCGTAGCAGATCCTTGTTGACTTCCAGCACGGCAATGTCAACCACCACCTCTGGCTTGGTCTTATCGAGATCGTCGATGATCTTTTGCGCCAGCAGGAGCTGATCGGGCGTGCCGCGCATCACAATGGCGTTTTGACTGGGAACCGCCTGCATCTTGACCGTCGTGTCCATCAGGTTGCGGACGGCGTTCAGAATCTCGTTCAGATCATTGGCAGCCGTGACGTTGCCCAGATAAAAGGTCTGCACCGCCTGCTCCGACAGTTCCGCCCGCTTTTGCCGGTTGTCGGCAGCCACAAAGATCGTGTCGCCCGTAATCGGGCGCCAGAAGGTCTGCGAAACGAAGGCGACGCTCCGCAGAGCGTCGTAGAGGGTCACGCGGTTCAAATCGATAGGTATGCGTTTCGAGGTGTAGTCGGGATCGAACAGCACGTTGATACCGGCGATCTTGCCAATCGTCTGGTACACGACCTTGCTGTCGGCCACCATATGGATGGTGATGGGCTCATCGGACAGCGGCTTCAGGTGTACCGGACCGGCCAGCTCCGCCAGTTCCTCCCGCTCCTGGCGGGATGTGACTGAGTTCAGATTGGCATTATCCTGCTCCGGCTGGGTGCCGTTGATCTGGGCCCGTGTCCGGTTGGCTTCCTGCTTGGCCGCCTCATAACTGGGGTCGATGGCCAGGGCGCGCAAAAAATCTGTCAGCGCGTCGTTGAGCGCTCCCTGGCTGCGCAGCTTGCGGCCAAGGTCAAGGTACTGGGAGGCGGCGAGAAAACGCAGCCGCTCGTAGGACTCCTTGTACTTCATGTCCGCAGGGTGGGCGAGCCACGCCTTGCGATAGTCCTCGTAGGCTGTGATGTAGTCTTCGCGAAGCTCCGCCTGCTTGCCGGCCTTATATAGATGTTTGGGGGATTCCCCATACAGCGGGCGAGTGATTCCTGGAACAGCAGTCAGCGCGAGCAGCAGCAAGATCCAGAGCAGCAGACGCCGCTGGGCGGAGCCCACATCCCGGCGTGAAACTCCGGATGTGGCCGGTAGCACTGCATTCGTGCGGACGAAAAAGGAGAAAAGAGCTGAGGCCATGAATCCAATGCATCCCGGCACGCGCATGAAAACCCGGAGGGATGAAGTTTGTTGCCAGCCAAAACAGCGGGTCTGCTGCCGAGTATAGCATCGCAAGCGCAAGAAGGGCCCGCTCCACTGGAACGGGCGCGGCTGGCTGCCAGGTCCTCGCATACGGCGTACAACCGGGCAGGCCGCCGCCGCTCCTAAAGCCCGGAAAAAACGCCGCCGGATGCGGCGAGGCAGCCTCGGCGCGAGTGCTAGCATGAGAATTCAGCACCATTTCCGCTGATTTCTTTTATGGTTCGGCAGGTCTCCACCATCGTCCCCAATCCCCCCAAAAAGCCAAAGCCGCGCGACCCCGTCGCTGCCGGCGAACGCGACGCCGCGGTCAATCGCGCCGCGGCACACAATTATTTTCTTTTGGAGAAATTCGAAGCCGGCGTCGTGCTCCGCGGCACAGAGGTCAAGTCCATCCGCGAAGGGAAAGCAAACCTCCGCGACGCCTACGGTCTGGTAAAAGACGGGGAGGCGTTTTTGCTGAACCTTCATATCGGTCCGTACTCCCACGGCAACATGGCGAACCACGATGAAGTGCGGACCCGCAAGCTGCTGCTGCATGCCGAGGAGGTTCGCAAGCTGCTGGGCAAGGTGCAGCAAAAGGGCCTGACGCTGATCCCTACACGGCTCTACTTCCGCAACGGGCGGGTGAAGTGCGAACTGGCCGTGGCCAAGGGCAAACAGACCTGGGATAAGCGCGAAACAGAGCGGCGGCGCGAGGATGACCGCACGGCACGGGCCGCCATTGCTGCCAGCCGACGCAGAAACGCCGGCTAGGCGGATAGTCAATGTGTTGGTTGTGATGATCGCCGCATACCATTCAATACAAGAATCTTGCAAGCAATCAGAAGAGGGTTGAAACGCGATGAAGGTGCAACTGAAGTTTGAGTCTCCGGCCAAGTTCACAACCGCCATGCTGGCGGTCTTTTCTGCGGACTCGTCTGCCAGCAAGGAAAAGAATGCGCCGGCCAAGCCCATCCTGCTCACCCGGGATGCCGTCTTCGCGAAAGCCGATAAGCCGGCGCTCGAAAGCGGCGAGTTCAACGCGGGCCGCTGCGAGACGCTGCTGCTGCATGGCACGCCGGAGCTGCAGGCCAAACGCCTGCTGATCGTCGGCCTGGGCAAGGCCGCCAAAGTGACGGTGGATGACGTTCGCCGAGGAGCGGGCGCGGCGGTGCGGTTTGCCAAGCCGCGCGGCATTCGGGAGCTGGCGATCCTGCTGCCGGAGCATGATGGGCTGGACCTGGCTGCAGCCGTACAGGCTGCGGTGGAGGGAGCCTTCGTCGGCGACTACGACCCCGATACATACCGCTCCGACCGCAAGGACCGCTCCATCGAGCAACTGACAATTCTGGCGCCGCAGGGTGCGGACAAATCCGCAGTCGAGAAAGCCTTCCGCGAGGGCGTGGTGCTGGGCGAGTCGCAGAACTTTACCCGCGAGCTGGTCAATGAGCCCGGCAACCGCCTGACCCCGACCATCCTGGGCCAGCGGGCCGCAGCCATGTGCAAAGAGCAGGGGCTGGCTTGCGAGGTGTACAGCACGGACAAGCTGCATGAGCTGAAGATGGGCGCGTTTTGGAGCGTGGCCAAGGGCTCCGACGAGCCGCCCGCGCTGGTGGTGATGCGCTATGAGCCGGAGACCGCGCCCAAGGATGGCCCGGTGCTGGCCCTGGTGGGCAAGGGCATTACGTTTGACACCGGCGGCATCTCGCTCAAGCCCTCCGACAACATGGAGAAGATGAAGTACGACATGGCGGGCGCGGCGGCCATGCTGGGCGCGATGCGGGCCATCGCGCAGCTTAAGCCGAACGTGCGCGTGATGGGTATCCTGTGCTCGGCAGAAAATATGCCGTCCGGCAAGGCGTACAAGCCGGGCGATGTCGCCTTTGCCATGTCGGGCAAGACGATTGAGATCATCAACACCGACGCCGAAGGCCGCCTGGTGCTGGCCGACGGGCTGCACTATGCCAAGCAACTGGGCGCGACCCACCTGATCGACGCGGCGACCCTGACCGGCGCGTGCGTGGTGGCGCTGGGAATGCTGAACGCCGGCCTCTTCTCAAACGATGAAGAGACCGGCGAGCGCTTCCGCCATGCGGCGCAGCGCGCGGGCGAAAAGTTCTGGCGGCTGCCGCTCGATGACGAGTATCGCGACATGATCGTCTCCGATATCGGCGACATTAAGAACACGGGCGGCCGCTGGGGCGGCGCCATTACGGCGGCCATGTTTCTGAAGGAGTTTGCCGGGGATACGCCGTGGGTGCACCTGGATATCGCCGGCGTGGCGTGGATGGAAGAGAACAAGCCGTGGATCGCGCGCGGACCATCGGGCATCGCCGTGCGCAGCGTGGTGGAGTGGGTGCGCAGCTACGCCGGATAGGCGGCCGCTACCTTGGCGGGCGCGACACCCGCTTGGATTCGACGGCTGCGGCGGAGAGCGGTTTTAGAGCATCTTCACGGCTACTATAGAGCCAAGTCTGTCATTCTGAGCGAAGCGAAGAATCCGGGTATTGGCGTTTCAATACAGAGGTCCCTCGCTACGCTCAGGATGACGGCTAACCCACGCCACCGGTCGAAGGTCAAGCTTGTGCCAGGCACTCAGAGCGCACGTTCAGCTCTTGATTGATCTTCATACCAAGTTTTCCAGAGTCGTCTTTCTTTCTGGAAAGTTTGCGCATCTACTACCCGAGGCCTCAACTGTGGAATCTTATCGTCCTGAGTGAATGAGTATATTTTCCGATGAGCATGTTCGGCGATGATGCGGCGGAACAGCCTTGCATGATAACGGGAAGGCGTTCTCTTCGGATACGAGCTAGCTCCAATTTCTGTAAACATTATGTGGGTTGGACTTAGTGGGAAGAGTATATTACATCCATTACGACCCCAACCTCCACCGAAGTCATAGTTGGACTCGGATCGGAAATTCAGGCAGATAACAGGATCATCGCTAGTGAACCAACTCAATCCGCTGGGCGCTTCGAGTATTGTCCATCTGTGTTTATAGAGAACCTTCAGGGTTGTCGTCAGCATATGCTTCATTGTGTAAAACCAAATTCCACGGCCTACAACCATGTTCGCAGTAAGTTGAACCTTCTTCTCGTCAGGAAGGCCTTCTCGTTTTATTCGTACTGGAATGTATTCAGTATAATGAGCAGGCCGATGGATGATCTTCTGAGCTGACGCTTTCGCTTCGTGCAGACGAGCCTCAACGTCTTGTACAGAATGCTCTAAAGCTTTTTGTGCCATCGACTTCCAAAGCGGCAGATTCTTTATTAGAAATGCTGGCGTTCTGACGATCTGAGATGCGAGAAAACGGATGAGAACCTCCCAATCGCTTTGTGAGAGTTCCCGGTTCGCGAGTACCTTTTGAATCGGCTTCTTCGCGGGTGATTCAAAATCTTGACTGAGCCATTGTTCGATGTCGTCCGCCTCTTCTCCGCGCACAATCCTCGTGTATAGGTTCTTTTCGTATCCAGTTCCGGTTGTATTGATGCGTTTCCATACGGGCACCGATGCGTGGGAGACGAGTATGCGGTATTCGTAAACCTCACCCGTCGCTGTGGCGAAATTGCTCAGGTACAGCTGTGGCACGAAGTGGTTATCACGGGTAAGGGTCTTCATACAAACTCGTTCATCGATGGGCCACAAAGTAAGCACTGTAGATTATCGAACTTAGTGATGAATCCGCTGGCGGGTGGCCCATTCAAGCCTGACGGGGTGGCCCATTCATGCCTGATTTTGGCTTGAGTGGGGCGCATCAGTCAGATACGCTGTGTCGGAATGCCTCGAGGCCTCAAGCGCTTTCACGAATCCGGACAGACGCACTTTGTCACGTTCTGTTGCTGTCGCCGCCGTTGTCTGTTTGTCTCCGCAGAGCCGAAGCTCATCTTTGAACGGGCATCGAACGCGCCGACGGAAGGCTACGCCCAGCAATGGAACACCCCCACTCAAGCCAAAACCAGGCTTGAATGGGCCACCGGCCGCTCAGGATGCGGCGGCGGCGCATGGCATCCGGTTGGAGGTGGTCAAACATACGGAGGCCAAGCGCGGCTTTGTTCTGCTGCCCCGCCGATGGGTCGTCGAGAGAAGCTTCGCCTGGGCCGCGCGCTTTCGGCGCCTGGCAAGAGACTACGAACGGCTCTCAGCAACTCTTGCAGGCTTTCATTACCTCGCTTTCGCCTGCCTCATGCTCACTCAACTTTTCAAGCTTCTCAACCCAAGTTCATAACAGGCTCTAGAACAAGACAAGCTCTCTCGGAGGCGTCCGCCTCAGAGCCTCAAGTCGTCTCTCAAGGTCGGAGACATGAACCTCCAACTTATGCCCGTCAGGATCGAGGAAGTAGAACGAATCACCCTCGCTGTGATTCTCCTGCCACTGCTTCACTCCGGCATCCGTCAGACGCGCACACAGCGTTTGGTAATCGGAATCCGACACGGTGAACGCGACGTGGTCATATGTCGGATTCAAAGGACGATCAGTCTGCTCCGATTCGAGGGTCAGACATACCCAGAATTCGCCCGCAGCAAGGTACGCGCCCTTGTACCAGCGGGCTACCGGACGCAGCCCCAGAGATTCGCTGTAGAAGCGAAAAGCGCGATCCAGATCGACGACCGAAAGCGTTATGTGATTCAGCCCCGTAACCATAACCAAAGCCTACACCGGGAGTTTGAAGAGGTCTTGCTATGAGCCAAATCGCCGCCAGCTTTCTCCATCGCTGCTTTGCCCCGGAAGAGACGATAGCCATCTTGCTTCGCAGCCAGGACGCCGCAGCAGCTCCCATGCAGCGAGTCGTGCGCTTGGAGCAGGCTCTAGAGACAAGGTATTTGGCGTGGCTCTCATATGAGAACCAGCATGGTCGCAACAACGTCTATGTCGCAGCGAATCCACTTCACCGCGGCAGCCGCAAACGCACCAAGGAAAGCATTGCATCCGACGGGTGGCCCATTCAAGCCTGATTTTGGCTTGAGTGGGGCGCATCAGGGAGATACGCTGTGTCGGAATGCCTCGGGGCCACAAGCGCTTTCACGAATCCGGACAGACGCACTTTGTCACGTTCTGTTGCTATCGCCGCCGTTGTCTGTTTGTCTCCGCAGAGCCGAAGCTCATCTTTGAACGGGCATTGAGCGCGCTGCCGGAAGGCTACGCCCAGCAATGGAACACCCCCACTCAAGCCAAAACCAGGCTTGAATGGGCCACCGGTGCGCCGCCAGCGCTACTTCCACACTTCGCGGTAGAGGGCGGCGATTTCGTCCGGCGTCGGGATGCGCGGATTGTTGTGCGGGGAGCCGCTGGCCAGTGCCTG
>JAKAUB010000029.1 GCA_021827845.1 Acidobacteriota bacterium
CTATCCAGCCGGATGGGCGCCACGCCCGCCAGCGTAAACCCCAGCTCCCGCGCCAGCCGCTGCACCGTCTGCTGTATCCCTTCCGCCATCCCGCGATCAGTGTATCGGCCAGGCTCTGGTCATGCGGCCGGCCAGCGATCGCATCGCTCTCGGAAAGAGGCCTCCGCCGCTCCCGCTCGGCCGCATGCGGGGATAATGGTGGCAACATCGTCAGCGGCGCGGCCGCGCAGGAGATTTCCCAATGCCGGAACACGACACCCCTCCATCTCGAACTACCCGCCGCGAATTTCTCCACCTCTCGGCTCGCGCTGCGCTCTCCGGCCTCGCGCTCACGGCCTGCGCCTCCGCGTCAGAGGCCTTTCCCCAAGCCAGTTCCACCGCGGACGACACCGCTGCCGCGCACGCTGTCCTCCAGCGTCTGCTGCCAGCGCATGCCGCACAGATTCATCTCCACCGCACGCCGCGCACCGGCCGCGAAACTGTCATCATCACCGGCACCACGGGCAACATCAGCGTCAGCGCGCCTACCATCCCCGCGTTGCTGATGGGGGTGAACTGGTACCTCAACTACGTCGCCGGCGTCAGCATCAGTTGGACCGGCGACTCGCTCGGCCGCCTGCCCGCGCGTCTGCCCGCACCGGCTCATCCTGTCCGCATCGCCGCCAACGTGCAGCACCGCTTCGCACTCAACGACACCAATGACGGCTACACCGGCCCTTACTGGCCGTGGCCACGCTGGGAGCGGCTGATCGACGTGCTCGCCCTGCACGGCTACAACGAGGTGCTGGTTTATAGCGGCGCCGAGGCCGTCTACCAGCAGACCTTCCGCCGCTTCCACCTCACGGATGCGCAGATGCGCCAGTGGTTCCCCACCCCCGCGCACCAGCCGTGGTGGCTGCTGGAAAATCTCTCCGCCTGGGTTGGCCCTTCAGTCGCGCAACGCCCCATTGACAGTCGCCTCGCGCTCGCGCAGAAGATCACCGCGCGGCTGCGCCAGCTGGAAATGACGCCCGTGCTGCCCGGCTACTTCGGCATGGTGCCGGACGGCTTCGCCGCCGCCAACCCCGGCGCGGTGCTGATCCCGCAGGGCCAGTGGCAAGGCATGAAGCGGCCCGACTGGCTCGATCCGACCTCCCCGCTCTTTGCACCGGTCGCCGCCGAATACTACAAGGTGCAGACATCCCTGCTCGGCCCCTCCGCCATGTTCAAGATGGACCCCATGCATGAAGGCGGGCAGACCGGCAGCGTCAACCTGAGCCACGCGGCCACCGCGATTGAGCATTCTCTGCAGCAGGCCAACCCCGGCGCCATCTGGGCCGTGCTCGGCTGGCAGAAAAATCCTCGCGCCGAGCTGCTCGCCGGCATCCGCAACAAGCAGCGCATGCTCATCTTGGACGGCCAGTCCGACCGTTTCGCCTACCAGGACCGCACGCAGGAGTGGAACGGCACGCCCTACGCCTTCGGCACCATCTGGAACTTCGGCGGCCACACCACCATGGGAGCCAACCTCGGCGTCTGGAACCGCCGCTACTTCCGCCAGCGCGCCCAGCCCAACAGCCCGCTCAACGGCATCGCCGTCATGCCGGAGGCCAGTTGCAACAACCCCGCCGCCTTTGCCTTCTTTTCAGAGCTGGCCTGGCGCGATCGTCCCGTCGATGTCCCGCGCTGGTTTACTGATTGGGCCGCGCACCGCTACGGCGGCCGCGACGCCAACGCCGCCCGCGCCTGGGTCACCCTCAGCGCCACCGCCTACAACATGCCCGCCGGCAAGTGGAGCGAGGCGCAGGACAGCCTCTTCTCCGCGCAGCCCGACCTGCACGCCCGCTCCGCCTGCACCTGGAGCCCGCACCACCCGCGCTACGACATGGCCATCTTTGCCACCGCGCTCGCGCCGCTGCTGGCCATCGATCCGTCGCTGCGCAACTCCTCCGCCTACCGGTATGACCTGGTCGATGTCGCCCGCCAGGTGGTCGCCAATCGCAGCCGCATCCTGCTGCCGCAGCTTCTGGCGGCCTACAACGCCCGCGACGCCGCCCGCTTCCGCGCTCTTACGCAGGAGTGGTTCGCGCAGATGGACATGCTGGAGCAGATCGTCGCCACTGAACCGTGGCTGTTGATGGGCCGCTGGGTCGCCGAGGCGCAACACGCCGCGCAGGGGCCGGCCGAAGAGGCGCAGCTCACCTTCGACGCCTGCAGCCTGCTGCTGGAATGGGGTCCGTCTGCCTCCCGCAACACCGGCATCCACGACTACGCCAACCGCGAGTGGGCCGGCCTGCTCGGCTTCTACCGCCAGCGCTGGAGCACCTACTTCACCATGCTGCAGCAGGTGCTGGACAACAAGGCGCCGTATCGGGAGATCAACTGGTTTGCTATGGACACGGCCTGGTCCAAGCAGAAGAAAGACCTGCCGGTGCAGCCCCAGCCGGAGTTCTACGCGACCATCCGGCAGATCGCCGCCCGCCCGTTCCCGGCAGCGTTACCGGCAAAACAGCGTGCATAAAGAACAGAGAAGGGAGAAAAGCGGGCTTGGAATTTATATCAATTTGGATATAATGACAGGCACGGATATGAGCAACGCCAAAACGCACAACAGCGTATGGGACGCAATTGCCGGCACGCCGGAGCAGGCTGCCAACCTTCAAGCCCGGGCGGAGCTGATGCGCAGCATTGCCGCCATTGTCGAACGCCAGAAATGGACGCAGGCCGAGGCCGCACGGCGCTGCGGCGTCACGCAGCCGCGGATGAATGATCTGTTGCGGGGCCGCATCTCGCGCTTTTCGCTGGACGCGCTGGTGAACATGGCCGCCCGGCTGGGCCGCGTGCAGGTAAGGATCAAGGCCGCATAAGCGCGGGGCTTGGTGGGCAGTGAGGGACTCGAACCCCCGACATCCTGCTTGTAAGGCAGGCGCTCTAACCAACTGAGCTAACCGCCCGCTCGGGCACTCCCTTGAGTCTATGAATCCCGCCCCTCACGGTCAACCATTCACGGCAATCGGCCAGCAGTCAATCGATGAGTGCATTGGCCCGTTGTCGACAGCTAAGAACTCTCCGGTCACAATCCTGGAAAATCAGCCGGTATTGTGATCTATCGCCTATTCGCGACTATCTGGTCTGACTATAGTGATTGGTATGGGCAAACAGTTTGCACATATCGAGCAGACCCACCGCGAGTTTATCGAGCAGCAGCATATTTTCTTCAACGCTTCGGCAACCTCGCTAGGGCGCGTCAACGTTTCACCTCGCGATGTGGCCTCTTTGCGAATTCTCGACGACCGCACCGTCATTTACCTGGATCGCACGGGAAGCGGGAACGAAACTGCCGCTCATTTGCTGGCCGACGGTCGTCTGACGCTGATGTTCTGCGCCTTCAGCGGCAGACCGCTGATTCTGCGGCTCTACGGGCGCGGACGTATTGTGAAGCGTCACAGCGCGGAGTATGGCAATCTGCTGGCAGCATATTATGGCAGCATGGAGGTTCCCGGCGCGCGTCAGATTGTGCATCTAGACGTCGACTTGGTTCTGACCTCTTGCGGTTACAACGTGCCATTCTATAACTACGTCGGCGAGCGAGACCATCTTACACGTTGGGCCGAGACGAAGGGCGACGCCGCCCTTGAACAATATCGCCGCGAGAAGAATTCAACCAGTATCGATGGCCTTCCCACAGGTATGTTCGAGACAATCAGTTCTTGAACGAGGGCTGAAAAACTCTGTAGGAATCTATCATCCCCGCCGAGGGGTCTCTTGATCCACGCTAAATCGCCAATGCACTCCTTGAAACGGGAACCGCCAGCCACACCTTGGGCTACCCCCGCTTCCCTTCCAGCCTCGCCGTAGGCTCCCGCATTTCCATCGCGCGTGGCCAACAGCTTGACGCGCCCACTTCCCCGCGATATATACAAGCTGCCAGCCAGTCCCCGCTTGGCGCTTACCGGAACAATCGGCGTTCTCGGGAGGATCGCGTGCAGAAGCATCGCATCTACGTCAGCGCTTTCGCGATGGCCGCGCAGCTCATGCTGCCTGCCGCCGGACGAACAATCCTCGCGCAGACCACGAAGCCGGCGTATCCGGCGATGGCGCCGCTCAGTCAGTACATGATTGCGAGCGAACAGGCCGAGATCGCGCTGGCCCGCAGCGCCGCACCCAGCTCCATTTCCGATAACGCGCAGATCATGGTCCTGAAGCGCGACGGATACCAGACCATAGTTCACGGAAAGAACGGCTTTCTGTGCCTCGTGGAGCGCTCATGGGCGCAGGGCACAGATCAGGCGGAGTTCTGGAACCCGAAGATGCGCGCGCCGCACTGCTTCAATGCGAAAGCCGCGAAAAGTTTTGCGCCGATTTACCTGATGAAGACCCGGCTCGTGCTGGCGGGTACGCCGAAGAGTGGCATCACCCGCGAAGTAGCGGCAGCACTGACCACTGGAAAGCTGCCGCCGCTGGAACCTGGAGCCATGGCCTACATGATGTCCAGGCAGCAGTACCTGAACGATCAGGATAAAGATTGGCATCCGCATGTCATGTTTTATTTCTCTGGCGATCAGACCAAAAACTGGGCGCCCAACACACCCAATCCGCCGTTTCTGGCGGTGAATGACCCACAGGAGCGCGTGACCATCCTGATGGTTCTTGCCGATCACTGGTCGGATGGCACAAAAGCTTCCACGAAGTAATGCGCGCGCGCTTTGGCTTTTGTTAGGCCACGGCCGGCGTTCCATTCCGGGAAACAAACTCGACCTATCGCGCCACGTGCGCATTTCCAGATGAAAGAAACAGCTCGCACGCCCGGAGCCAGTGCTAGACTTGGGCATTCTCACAATTAATAAGCCTTCATTTCATTGCACGCTGTGAAAGGATCTTCTGCCATGCGCCTTGGCGTCTTGCGTTGGACTGCGTCTGCGGCACTACCCTTGCTCGCCGCTTCCCTGCTTGCACAAGCTCCTGCACCATCCGCACCGGCTGCCCCAGGCGACGGGCTGCACCTTCCGCTGGTCATCGCACCCATCACGCTTCATCTAGTGGGCAGCGGCATCTATCCGGTAAAAGGCTCGGACGGGCTAATTCATCTCGCCTATGCGCTGCAGGTCACCAATTCGTGGAGCATCCCCGCCACCATCGCATCCGTCACGGTGGTTGATCCGTCACGCGGCGACCAGCCTACCGGCACAAACCGTGTGCTCGATATCAAGAATCAGGACGTCACGGGACAGGTAAAACTCTTCACCTTGCCGGGAACGATGGACAAGCAGAGTTACTCCCGGAAAATTCCCGGCGGACAGTCCTCCGTCATGTTTTTCGACGTCACGTATAAGGACATTGCCCAAGTACCCCGGGAGATCGCCCATCGCTTCAGCGTGAACACGCCGCCAACCCCAGCAGGAGCGGTGCACACCTTTGTCAGCCACTCGATCCCGGTCGGCCGCCAGGCGATCGTCATTAGTCCACCGTTGAAAGGCAGCGGCTGGGTCAATGGAAACGGCTGCTGCCTCGAGATCGGCCCGCATCGCTTCGTCACGAATCCGATGAATGGCTCGCTGGACCCGAGCGAGACCTTTGCCATCGACTGGGTGCAGGTTGACGCGAACGGTCTCGCCTACCGCACGGACGGCAAAAAGCCGGAGGACTGGTTCGGCTATGGCGCGGAGGTTGTCGCCGCGGCGCCCGGCACGGTCGTGGAAGTGGTGCGCAACCTGCCCAACGTACCGCCGGGTAAAAATCCCGAGGGGCTAACCATGGAACAGATCGCCGGTAATCGCGTCATCCTTGACATGGGCGCCGGCCGCTACGCCATGTACGCGCATCTTGCGCCCGGCAGCGTGCAACTGCATGTTGGCGACCGCGTCCAACGCGGGCAGCGGTTGGGCCTGCTCGGCAACACGGGTAACACCACGGCACCGCATCTGCACTTCCAGATCATGGACCGGCCGTCAAGCCTCGACGACACTTCGCTTCCGTTTGTGTTCGACCATATGGATCTGGAAGGACGTGTGGCGCTGGACCTCGAAACACTCGACGACAACTTGAGCCGCAAAATCCCCTTACAAGTCAATACGAAGGATGCCAAGCCACTCACTAACACAATGCCGCTATCGGGCGATGTGGTCCGCTTTCCCTGAAGTCGATCTGCGGCCGCGATCTAAACCAAGGCTGCAGCCCAGCTGCGAAGACGTGGGTCGGCATGCGCACACCTTCTTGCTTCCCCTCCGGGGAGGGATTTTCCTGCGCCGGCTGATTGTGCCCCGGCACCGGTCACAAAAGGCACCGGATCCGGCGAGCCGCACGCTTCGCCTTGTCATCTCGTAGCCAGGATCCTCAAGAAAAGACCACGGGTCCTGCTGCCGTTTTCCTGAGCAAACGGGAGCGCTTTGACCGCACTTCATACCTCGTCTTGACAAGCGACTTGCGCAAATGTTGTAATTCACGGCGGCTGTAGGAAATAGGCTTTTTCACCATCTAGACAAACGGTTGTTCTGAACGTATCCAAGAAAAATGCCAGGCCGAAGGTGGGCTTCTTCGGCAAACACATTTCAAACCGCACTCAGTAACGCTTTTGGAGGCAGGCAATGAGAATCAGGCTTTATGCTGGAGCGGCTGCAGCGCTGCTCCTCACTGCGGGCGCAGTCTTCGCTCAGAACACAAACTCCGGAGATATCCGTGGCACCGCGACCGATCCCACTGGAGCGGTAATCCCGGGCGTCACCGTCACTGTCACCGACATCGATAAGGGCGTTACGCGCACTTACACCACAAATGGCGCTGGCCTGTACGATACCGGATCCATCGTTCCGGATCATTACACCATTCTGTTTTCGAAAGACGGCTTTGCCAATTACGCGCGCGGGCCGATCACTCTGTATGTCGGTATATCTACGGTCAATGGTCATCTTAAGCCAGGCTCCACAACCCAAACCATCCACGTAAATACCGATATCCCTTTGCTGCAGACTGAAGCCGGCTCCCAGGCCAACACGCTCACCTCGCACACCATGGCTCAGCTTCCGCAGATCGGAGCGGACTGGGAGAATTTCACCATCCTGATGCCCGGGACTGCTGGCGCTCCCTCCCAGCCATTGGGGGGACTGAACTCTGGCCAGGTCAACTCCGTAAACGGCAACCTGCCCTATAGCACGGTGCTCGCGGACGGCGCGACAACCACGCTGCCGATGAGCGCGAACTCTGACGTTTCCATCTTCCAGACGGTGTCAGAAGTGAAGGTCGAAACCTCCTCTTTCTCCGCACAATACGGAATTGGCGGCGTCATCTATAACCAGGTCAGCAAAGGCGGTACTAACCAATTTCATGGCGAGGGCTATGAGTATTTCCAGAACAACGCCTTGAACGCCGCCCCTTATGCTTTTGGAGCCAAAGCTACTGTTCCGGTCCTGCGCTATAACAACTTCGGCTTTAACGTCGGGGGCCCGATCATTCGCGATAAGATGTTTTTCTTTTTCGATTATGACAAGACCCTGCAATTCGGGGGTGCCTCCAACGGCTTCGAGACAGTCCCGACGCAGGCCGTTATGAGTGGGGACTTCACCGGATTCCCGACGATTTACGACCCAACCACCCAGACAATCGTCAATGGGAAGGTTCAGCGCGTCTCCTTCGCCGACGAATACCACAATGGCAACAAGATTCCCGCGAACATGATTGATCCCGTTGCAAAAGCTATCCAGAGCTACTTCCCCGCACCAAATTCACCGGGAAAAGTGGTCAATGGAGTTGTGACAAACAATTTTTTCTATAACGTGCCAGGGACAAATCCGTTCACGAAATACTTCGGACGGCTTGACTACGACATCACCGGCACCAACCGGCTGACGGTATCTGAAACCGAAAGC
Source organism: Acidobacteriota bacterium (assembly GCA_021827845.1). Taxonomy (GTDB): domain Bacteria; phylum Acidobacteriota; class Terriglobia; order Terriglobales; family Acidobacteriaceae; genus JAKAUB01. The sequence goes on from JAKAUB010000029.1 coordinate 7,842, forward strand.
GACAACCCGGCTCAGTTCCTCAATCAGGGCATTTGTCCGATCAACTGCCAATATGGAGATGTGGGACGGAACAATGCACAGGTCTCTGACGTCTGGACGTTCAGCCCCGGAACCATCAACGAAGCTCGCTTCGGCTTTACAGATCAACTGAACTTCTTCACTCCCTTCTCTTTAAACGAAGGATTTCCTTCAAAGCTGGGTTGGAAATTCGCCAAGGCCGACACATTCCCGAACATCAATATCAATCAGTACTACAATCTCGCTCCCCAATCGAACGCCGTTTATAAGGAGTTCGTGTTCGACCCCTCAGACGTCGTCACTTTGATCCGGGGCCGCCACGTCATTCACTTTGGCGGTGAGTTCCTGATCAACCGCGCCGACTCCACCGCATGGGGCAATTTGAACGCCGGCACGATGTACTACAACCCCGTCTATACCTCAGCAACGGGCGTCAGCGTTGTAAATGGCACTCCCACCGGCGTCGGCTATGCCGACTTTCTGCTTGGCCAGACGCAGGCATGGAACGCTGGGGTTACGCCAGAATTCGGAGCACGGTTAAAGATCCCACAGGCTTTTGTTCAGGATGACATAAAGGTTCGGCCAAACCTCACCGTCAATCTGGGCCTCCGCTGGCAGGGAATGACCGGATTCACGGAAGTGAAAGGCAATATGGCCTCCTTCGATCCAACCGTGGTCAACCCCGCGAACGGATCTCTCGGCGCCATGTGGTATGGCACCACAAAAGCTAACGGTCGCAGCCGCCTGCAAAAGGGCGTGTTCACCACCTTTATGCCACGCTTTGGATTCTCGTGGCAGCCTGCAATGAACTTGGTAATTCGAGGCGGAGGAGGCTTGTATGCCTATCTCTGGAGTGAAGACACCTACGGCGCTGGTATGGGTGGAGAGTTTGGCAGCAGTGGCAGCTACAGCGACTCCACCAATGGAGCCTGCCCCGTTGTACAGCTCAGCTCGGATGGTTCAACGCCTGACACGACAGATCCTGGCTGCGGCGTTCCAGGATTCAACGGAAAAAGCATCAACTCTCTTTATCTGAATGCTCCGACCACGCCTGACGCTCGCAACGGACAGAACGTGAGCTACAACGAATATCACACTCCTGTGCCAAAGATTTGGCAATACAACCTGGAATTGCAGCGCCAGATCGGCGTAAATATGGTCTGGAATCTGGCGTATGTCGGGAGCCATGGATACAGCCTCAACTTCCCGGTTGACCTTAACCAGATTCATGCGCAGAGCCTCAGCCCGAATGACAACCCCTCCGCTCGGCCATATCCGCTGTTTGGAGGTATCAACGGAAGTACGAATAACGCAATCTCAAACTACAATTCGCTGCAAACTTCCTTCCAGAAGAGACTGTCTTCCGGCCTCGAACTGAACGTTAACTACACCTGGTCTCACTTCCTCGATGAACAGGATTCCTCGAGCTGGGGAGGTCGCGGGGGTACGCAGCCGTGGCAGATCGGCTATGACCCTGGCGCCAACTACGGTCCCTCGAACTTCGACATCCGGAACAGCTTCAAAGGGCAGATGGTATGGGATCTCCCTGTGGGCAAAGGTCGCCGTTTCCTGAACAACAATAGCGTTCTCGCGGAGGCTGTCGGCGGCTGGGAAATGTCTGCAACAGCAATCGCTCAATCGGGAAATCCCTTTACGCCAACCATGAATAATGACAACTCCTATAGCCAGGGTGGTGACGCAGGCGCTGGCAGCTATAACCAGTTCCCCAACGTTGTTGGCGACACCAACGCTAATCCACACACGAATCAGGAATGGTTCAACATCAACGCGTACGCGCAGCCTGCACCGGGAACTTTCGGAAACACGCATAGAAATAGCGTTTATGGCCCGGGCTTAACGGAACTGAACGCATCGCTGGGGAAGAACTTCTCCATCTGGCGGTCGGTCGTTATGCAGATTCGTGGGGACGCTATCAATGTTCTGAACCATCCCAGCTTCGGAACACCTAACAGTTCCATCGGATCCGCTCAGGCAGGCCAGATCACAACGGTCACCGTCGGGGGAA
>JAKAUB010000219.1 GCA_021827845.1 Acidobacteriota bacterium
TGGCTTCAGCGAGGGCACCGCTGACGCCTCGAAGTTTGGTCCCGAGACGGCGACATCCACGTTAAAATACGCCGCCGCTTTGGCGAGCTGCTGCTGGTGCTGCTCGGCCCATTCGGTCGAGCCGATTAAGCCCTGCTCCTCCGCATCCCAGCTCGCGAACATCAACGTGCGCTTCGGCTTCCAACCGCCCTTCAGCAGTGCGCCTACGCCATGCACCGCCTCCAGCATCGCGGCCGTGCCGCTGTTCGGGTCCACGGCGCCAAACACCCACGCATCGCGGTGGTTGCCGACGACGACCCACTCATTCGGGAAAGTTGTTCCTGGGATGGTGCCGATCACATCCCAAATCGTGCGCAGTCGATAATCCTGCTGGATGAGCATGTGAACTTTCACTGGCCCTGGGCCAATGTGATACGTGAAGGGCAGCGCGCCCTGCCAGCTGCGCGGCGTATCCGGACCACCGAGAGCTTCCAGGATGGGCGCAGCATCTTTGTAAGAAAGCGGCGTCGAAGGAATCTTCGGCACGTCCGGATTGTCCTTCATCGCGACGCGCTTGTCTGCGGGCAGGTTCGGCTCTGAGGCTACGCCCGGTGTCGTCGGATCGCCGGAGTACTTGAACAGATACTGCACGGAGCCGCGCTGCACGCCGCTGGCGGGCCGCCATGGGCCGTTGGGGTATTTGTCGCCGCGAAAGTAGCCGTCATCGGCAGGGTCGGAGTAGATGATGACTCCGGCCGCGCCGTTCTGCTGCGCCAGATACACCTTTACGCCGCGAAAATTCTTCCCGTAGCGCATGATGACAATCTTCCCTGCGACAGAGATATGCCGTGCCTTCAGCTCGGCGAAATCCTGCGGCCGGCCATAGTTGGCATAGACAACTTCAGCCGTAATGTCGCCGGAAGCTGAGTATGCGTGGAACGGAGTGACGATGCGTTTGTCATCCTGATACGGGTCGGCGCTGACATGCTCCCGGGATGGGCCGCGCATCAGCACCTTGCCGTCTGCGCTGTAAGCCGTCACCTGGATCTCCTTCGGCAGGTTCATCATCACGCGGAAGGGGACGATCTGCGTCTGCAGGCCTGCGGCGCGAAACTTCCCGGCGACGAACTGCGCCGTGGCGTAGTCCTCTTTGGAGCCAGCCACATGCGGCGCAGCCGTCAGCGTCTTCAGGTCCTGACCGGCAGCGGCAGCGTCGGGCACCGCCAGAAACTCCTGATCCAGCTTGAGCTGCGCGCCGTAGTCACGAAAGCCAGGCATCGTGGCGTTGTCGGGGACGGTTTGGGCGGCGAGAGAACTGGCAACCAGCAGCAAGGCGCAAAGGCGGAGAGACACGCGGCGACTCCTTCGGAACTCAGTCGTTCAAATGTTGCAGATGGCGGAATCCGTCGCTGGCAGCAAACAGCGCGGCGAAGATGGAGAGGTTATAGCAGGCGTGGACGATGGCTGAAGCGGCGACCGAGCCCGTGCGGTCCCGTACCGCCACCAGCACCAGGCTCACCAGAAACACCATGGCCAGCGGCGCCCACGCATGGGCGACCTGCTGCGCATGCAACAGGGCAAATGGAACGCTGGTCAGCACGGCGGCGAGGATACGGCCCGTCCAGGGCCGCAGCGCGGGATAGAGAAATCCACGAAACGCAATCTCTTCCGCGCAGGGAGCGATGAACACCCCGAACAACGCCACCATCCATGCGTCGAACGGCGTGCGGAACATGGCGTCAATCGGCATCTGTTTGGGGATCGGCAGAAAACTGGAGGCGAACTGAATGCCCACGCCAAGCAGGATACCGAGTAGGGGCAGCCAGAGCTGGTGGCGCCGCGCCGCCGCCCAGTTCCAGTGGACGCCCTGAAAAAATCCCTGGGGCCAGATTCGCCCGTACAGCGCCAGACACGCCCACAAAATGACGGCGTAGGAGATGGCCATCATCGGAATCGAAAAGCGCGGATTGGCGGCGAGCCCCCGCAGCGACGCGTGCGCCAGCAGGTGAAAGTGCATCACCAGCAGCGCCCCGGCAACCTGCGTGAGCAGCAGCAGCAGGCCGGCCAGCACAAAGAAGATCACCATCTCCAGAAAGGACGGAGTCTGCGCCTCGGTCACCGGCGATGGGGCAGCCACGAAGTTCCCGGGATCGTCGAAATCTGCCAGCGGAGTGACTCCTTCGCTCATTGTCGTTCAGGCTCTCCGCCGCGTACGGCCGTTGGAGCGAGCGGCAGTGCGTGCTGCCTGCGCCTGTTGCCGCCGCAGGAACAGCCCGGTGTGCGATGCCGTGGATTGAGCGATCTGCGCCGGCGTACCTTCAGCCACCAACTCGCCGCCTGCAACGCCGCCCTCCGGTCCCAGGTCAACAATCCAGTCCGCGCCGCGAATCACATCCAGGTTGTGCTCAATGATGATCACCGTATTCCCCAGATCGACCAGACGGTGGAGCACCTCCATCAGCTTGCGCACGTCGTCAAAGTGCAGGCCGGTGGTCGGTTCATCCAGCAGATAGAGTGTACGTCCGGTCTGCCGTTTGGAAAGCTCCCGCGCCAGCTTCATGCGCTGCGCCTCGCCGCCGGACAGCGTTGTGGCGGACTGGCCCAGGTGAACGTACCCCAGCCCCACGTCGTTCAGCGTAGCCAGCTTCTGACGCACGGCGGGGATATCCTCCAGCACCTTCAAGGCGTCAGCAATCGGCAGCTCGAGAATATCGGCGATGGAGTAGCCGTTGAACTTTACCGCCAGCGTCTCCTGGTTATACCGGCGTCCGTGGCACACCTCGCAGGTTACGTAGACGTCCGGCAAAAAGTTCATCTCAATGCGCCGCTGCCCATCGCCCTCGCAGGCTTCGCAGCGGCCGCCCTGGACGTTAAACGAGAAGCGCCCGGCCTTGTAGCCGCGTTCGCGTGCCTCCGGCAGCATGGCAAACAGATCGCGGATCGCCGTAAATACGCCCGTGTAGGTTGCCGGGTTTGAGCGCGGTGTGCGACCGATCGGGGACTGGTCGATCTGCACCACCTTATCGATCTCTTTGCTGCCGGTGATGCGATCGTGTTCGGCGGGCTCCTCCCGCGAGCCATAGAGCTGCTTCGCCATTGCGCGGTACAGCGTGTCGTTGACCAGCGTGCTCTTTCCCGAGCCGGAGACGCCGGTCACAACGGTCATCAGGCCGAGCGGGAAACGTGCGGAGATGTCTTTGAGGTTATGCCCGCGCGCCCCTTCAACGGTCAGCCACGGGCGTGTTCGCTCGCGGGGTGCGCGCTCTGGGCCAGTCGCCAGAGCGCCGCGCAGGTATTGGCCGGTCAGTGACTCTGGCGCCGCCTCAATCTGCTGCGGCGTGCCTTCGGCAACCACTGCACCGCCCAGCCGGCCCGCGCCGGGTCCCAGGTCAATCACATGGTCCGCGCTGCGGATCGTGTCCTCATCGTGCTCAACTACCAGAACCGTATTGCCCAGATCGCGCAGGGAAGTCAGCGCCTGCAGCAGGCGCTCATTGTCCCGCTGATGCAGACCGATGGAGGGCTCATCCAGCACATACAGGACGCCGCGCAGGCGCGAGCCAATCTGCGTGGCCAGCCGAATGCGCTGGCCCTCCCCGCCGGAAAGCGTGGATGCGCTGCGGTCGAGCGACAGATAGCCCAGCCCGACAGCGTTCAAGAACTCCAGACGCTCGATGATCTCCGTCTGCAGGCGATCCGTCACCAGCCGCTCGCGCTCGCTGAACTGAAAGCCGCGAGCGGTCGCGAGTGCGGCCGCTAGTGGCTGCGCCACAAACTCCGCAATCGATATCCCATGGACCCGCACCGAAAGCGACTCCGGCCGCAGGCGCTGGCCGTGACAGGCAGGGCAGGTCGTGGCCGACATGTAGCCGAGCAGCCACTCGCGATATCCATCGGAGCGTACCTCTTCCAGCGACTGACGCAGCCAGTGCAGCACGCCGTGGAAGCCGGTCCGCGAAGCCTCGCTGCGCTCCGGCCCGTGAAGCAGTAGCTTCTGCTGCTTCTCTGGCAGTTGCTCGAACGGCTTGCGCAGATCGATTTTGTATTTGTCTGCGGCCAGGCGCACCAGCCGGCCGAGATACTGCGAGCTTCCGCCCGGTCCCAGTCCGCCTTCGAGCAGCGGGCGCGACCAGTCAACGATGACCTTGGCCGGATCGAAGTCGTAGATGCTGCCCAGGCCGTTGCACTCCGGGCAGGCGCCATAGGTGCTGTTGAAGGAAAAGCTGCGCGGCTCGAGCTTGGGAACATTAATGCCGCACTCCGGGCACGCCATGGAGGAAGAAAAGAGCTGTTCGTCGGGCTTGCCGTTGACCGGCGGAAAACCCGCCAGTACCAGGCCATTGGCCATCTGCAGCGCGCGGGAGACCGCAGCTTCCAGCCGCGTCTCAACGCCGGGCTTCACGGCAATGCGATCGACAATCGCCTCAATGGTGTGATTCTTGCGCTTATCCAGCCGGACCTCTTCCAGCAGCTCGCGCAGCTCTCCATCCACGCGCGCGCGGAAGCCCTGCTGCTCCAGCGTCTCCAGCTCCTCGCGAAACTCGCCCTTGCGGCCACGCACAATCGGCGCGTAGATGGTCACACGCTGGCCGGGCGCCAGCGCCATCACCCGCGCGACGATCTGGTCCGCCGACTGACGCGAGATGGGCCGCCCGCAGTTTGGGCAGTGCGGTACACCCGCAGAGGCGTACAGCAGGCGAAGGTAATCGTAGATCTCCGTGATGGTGCCCACCGTGGAGCGCGGACTGCGGATGGTGGTCTTCTGCTCAATGGAGATCGCCGGGCTCAGGCCTTCAATGGAGTCAACGTCCGGCCGGTCCATCTGGTCCAGAAACTGCCGCGCGTAGGCCGACAGCGTCTCCACGTAGCGGCGCTGGCCCTCAGCATAGATCGTGTCAAAGGCGAGCGAGGACTTGCCGGAGCCTGAAAGGCCCGTGATCACGGTCAGCGAGTTGCGGGGAATTGCGACCGTTATATTGCGCAGGTTATGCTGGCGCGCGCCGCGCACCGTCAGGGTCTGAATGGGCATGCTGGAGTACCGGCCGGGCGCCACCGTCGCAGGGACCCGCTCCGTTCCGGGAGCCGGGAATCTGCTTCAGCAATAGATCGCTGGCTAAATATTTAGTTTACAAGGGGTCGGATGCGTTCCAATAAGCGTCAGAAACCCTGTTGGCTGTGTCGTTCCGGAAGGCATATAATTCCGGCAATCTTCAACAACCGACCATCACTCGGGAAGTCCCCGCCCGGAGGATAGGCATCGCCTATGATGCTGCTGATCATCTCGGCCATATTGGCCTCGTTCGCCTTTGGCGTCACGGTTGCATACGGTATTTGCAACCTGCTTTTTGCGCTGTTCCGCATGCACGTTCGCGCTTCTCAGCCAACGCCGCCACTGCATGCGCGTCCCGGAAGCCTGCCGCTTTAGCCGCCAGCGCGCTTTAATGCTGGTGCATGCGCTGCAGCTCTTCGAAGATCTCCTGTGGCGTCTTGGGATGCACCGGACTGGATGGATTCTCCGGAGCCGCTGATTGCACCGGAGTGCTCGTCTGCGGCGCCGGGCTGGATGCCGGCGGTGTGCTGGTTGCGCCAGCGCTGCCGGACGTGAGCAAGAGTTTGGCTGGCGGCCGTCCATCTCCACCCCCGACAATCACGTAGTTGTACCCGGCTCCGTTCAGCAGCTTTTCCACCGTGGCCGAGACAGTTCCCGGGCCGTAATCTCCATAGATCCGCTTGTCATGGTTCGATCCTTCGATCGCCATACCTGTCTGCTGCGATACCTGATTCAAAATCTGCTCCAGACTCGAATTGCGGGCCTGGATGGTCAGCATCCCGTTGGTAAATGAAACCGTAGCCGCAGAGGGCGACTGATCCGCCGGAGCGGGAGGAGGTGGTGGCGCGGCCGGGGCGACAGAGGCTGGCGTCTCGTGTCGGGCCTTCCTGGAGTGATGATGGTGGCGCGTAAGCCGGTGTGCCGTTGCGGTGTGCGTCGCAGGTGTCGTCAGGGTAGCCGATTGACCCATACCCGCCGGCGGCGCCAGCAGCAGAGCCCCGGCCACCATTGCACAAAGCACCGCATGCACGGGCGTCATTCGGCCGCGCTTTGACGATGGCATCAAGCCGGATTTCCTGCACCGGGCGTCGCTATGCGATTCAAAAGGCATCCATGTACTAGACTAGCAATGTTTCGCCGCCTGTTGCAGATAGCGCGGCGGCCTGATCGACCAGCGAAGGATACGAATGAGTTCGAACGAGAAATTGCTTTCCCGGGCGATTCGCGAACGCCGTGCAACCCCCAGCTTTGACGGCAAACCCATCCCCGATGAAGACCTGAAGCAGATTCTACAAGCCGGTCTGAATGCTCCCAGCGGCTATAACATGCAGCCCTGGCGCTTTATCGTGGTTCGCACGCCGGAGCAGAAGAAGCGCCTGCGGGATGCCAGTTTCAACCAGGCAAAGGTGGAAGAGGCCTCGGTCATGATCGTTGCGTGTGGAGACGCGGACGGCTGGCGCAGTGGCGACCTGGAGGAGATGCTGCGGATGGGACGGCAGGGCGGCATGTCCGAGAGCTACGCGGAGCAGGCCCGGCAGAATATCCCGAACTATCTGTCGAACCACCCGAATATGCCCATGTGGCTCAACCGCCACGTAATGATCGCTTTTACCCACATGATGCTGATGGCCGAAGTCCTTGGCTACGACACAGCTCCCATGGAAGGTTATGAGCAGGAAAAGGTCCGTGAGGTTTTGAAGCTGCCGCTCAGCTATGAGGTCGTGGCTCTGCTCGGCATTGGCCACCTGCAGGGCACGGACAAGCACAATGGCGGCCGGTTCGACATGGCGCGCACCGTATTTGCCGAGGAGTACGGCAAGCCCCTGCGCCTGTGAGCGGCCCACCCCTATCGCCCGTTGCGCCGATTCGCGAATACCCGCCCGCACCCATCGTTGGCGTGGGCGGCGTAGTTTTGTCCGGCGGCCGGGTTCTGCTGGTGCGGCGCAGCCATCCACCGCTGCAGGGGCAGTGGTCGATCCCGGGTGGCGCTGTCGAGCTAGGGGAGACGCTGACGCAGGCCGTTATTCGCGAAGTGCTGGAAGAAACCGGGGTGCACGTCACGACGGCTGTGTTCCTGACCACCTTTGACCGCATTGCACGCGATTCAGAGGGGCGCGTGCAGTATCACTACGTGCTCACCGACTTTCTCTGCCGTCCCGAGCCGCCCGAGGGCGAGCAACCGGCCGCGGGCAGTGATGCGCTGGAAGCCGCCTGGGTGCGCGTGGAAGAGCTGCTTGGCACGGCGGCGTACGCTCTGCCGGACTGGACCTTGCGCGTGATCCAGCAGGCCGCGGAGCTCTCTCGAACCCTTCCAGGGTTTCTGCCGCAAGCGACGGATTCCACGCAATGACACCGGCTTCAATCTCCATTCCGGCGCGGGTTCCCAACGCGCGACTGAGGCTGCAACGCCGCCTGCGGCGGGGTCTCGCCCTGGGCGCGGCTCTCGTGCTGGCTGCGGGAGCTCTGTTCTTCTACCTGCACCCCATCCGCGTCATTGAGACGGGCATTGCCCTGCGGCTGCGTTTTGCCGGGGTGAAGAGCCGCTACGTCATGGCCGAAGGCTACCGCATCCACTATCTCGAAGGCGGGCAGGGGAAGCCCCTGCTGCTGATCCATGGCCTGGGCTCGCGTGCGGAAGACTGGACGCCGGAGATCCCTGCCTACATCCACGCCGGCTTTCACGTCTACGCCATCGATCTGCTGGGCTGCGGCCGGTCTCCCAAACCCAACATCGCGTACTCGATCACGGAGCAGGCGGAGATGGTGCATGCATTTCTGGCGGCTCTGCACCTGAAGGATGTGGATGTTGCCGGGTGGTCGATGGGCGGCTGGGTAGCGTTGAAGCTGACGCTGCTGCATCCCGCGGATGTGCGCCGTCTGGTGCTGATGGATGCCGCTGGCCTGCTGTTCCACGCACCGCTGACGCCGGCCACTTTCGAGCCGCGCACGATCCCGCAATTGCACCAGTTAATGGCGCTGCTGACGCCCAATCCGCCCAGCATGCCCCGCTTTATGGAACGCCACCTGCTGCACCGCATGGCGGCGAACTTTCCCGTGGTCAGCCGCACTGTGCAGTCCATGCTGACGGGGCAGGATCTGCTGGACGGTCAGCTGGAACAGATTCATGTTCCGGTGCTGATTCTCTGGGGTTCGGAGGATGCGCTGATCCCGCCGTCGGTGGGAGCGGCCATGCATGCGCAAATCCGCGGGTCACAGTTCACGCTGATCAGCGGCTGCGGTCATCTGGCCCCAGCGCGCTGCTGGCGGCGAACGACGAAAGCCGTTCTCTCGTTTCTTCAGTAGGGGCCGGCAGCCAAACGGGCCGGCCCGCGTCTCTTCGAGCACTTTCTCCGGAGGTCGAACGTGCCTGTGCATCCTCGGGAGTCATCCTGAGCGTAGCGAAGGACCCCTGTATTTGTGTTGCAGAAAAAAGCCAATGCCTGGATTCTTCGCTCCGCTCAGAATGACGGACTTTACTCGTCACCAATGGTGAAGCTGCTATCGCTTCTTGCCGTTGCTTTCGTTCTGTCATTCCCGCAGGAATTTGCTTCTGTAAACGTGAAATAAGAGAGTTACATAAATAAATTCAAAAAATACTTGATTTTATTTCCCCCACACCCGCATCTCCGCCTGCGGGAGTCCCAGGCGCGCCAGAACCCGACAGACGTATTGCCGAACCATCGCTTCGCCGTCCTTCGGATGGTCATAGAACGAAGGCATTACCGGGAAGATGGTCGCCCCCGCGTCGGCGGCCAGCGACATGTTGCGCAGATGAATGCGGTTGAACGGCGTCTCCCGGATGCAGAGCAGCAGTGGGCGTCCTTCCTTCAGGCAGACGTCGGCTGCCCGCGCAATCAGAGACTCCGCCAGTCCGTTGGCGATGGACGCCAGCGTGCCCATGCTGCACGGCAGAACCACCATGCCGTCGGTGCGATAGCTGCCGCTGGCGATGGATGCGCCCACATCGGACACTGCGTGCTGCACAATCTTCTGGCTTTCGCGGCCCAGCAGCCGCGGCACCAGATCGTTGCGCCCGGCGACGCCCAGCTCTTCGGCGGCGACCCGCAGGGAACTGTCCGACGCAACAAAATGGACGCGGGCGACGCGTTCGTCGTCTTCCAGCAGGCGTAGCATCTCCCGCGTGAGCGCCGCTCCGCTGGCGCCTGTCATGGCGACGATCAGGACGGCGCCCTGGCTCACAGCGCCTCGTTCAGCACGCGATCGAAGATCGCATCCACATTGCGCAACTGACGGTCGATGTCGAAGGTGCGCTCCAGTTTCTCCGGCGATAGCAGGCGGGTAATCTGAGGATCGTTGGCCACCTCCTGCCGAAAGTTCAGGTCCTGCTGCCAGGCGCGCATGGCGTGGGACTGCACCAGCCGGTACGCATCCTCGCGCGACATTCCCGCCTCCGCCAGATCCAGGAGCAGTTGGCCGGAAAAGATCAGTCCGCCGGTAAGGGCGAGATTGCGCTGCATACGCTCTGGGTACACCATCAGGCGGTCGATCAGGCTAGCCGTTTTATCCAGCAGGTAGTCGGTCAGGATTGTCGAGTCCGGCAGGATGACGCGCTCAACAGAGGAGTGCGAAATGTCCCGCTCATGCCAGAGCGCGACGTTTTCCAGCGCCGCCTGCTGGTTGGCGCGCACCACGCGGGCCAGCCCGCTGATCTGCTCGCTGGTGATCGGGTTGCGCTTGTGCGGCATGGCGGAGGAGCCTTTTTGCTTCTCCGAGAAGAATTCTTCCGCCTCGCGGACCTCGGTGCGCTGCAGGTGCCGGACCTCGACGG
>JAKAUB010000030.1 GCA_021827845.1 Acidobacteriota bacterium
TCCGGGATAAACGTAGCGGTAGCCGAAGAATGCCCCCGCCAGAAACAGACCGACCGTGGCCACCATGAACGGCACCACATAGCGCCGCTCATGCTGATACAGCCCGGGCGCAATAAAGAGCCACACCTGATACAGGATGAAGGGTGACGCTAGAATTACGCCCCCGAAGATGCCGATCTTCAGATAGAAGTTGAACGGATCCATCGGGTTGAGATAGGCGAGTTTGGTGGGCAGGTGGTGCTCGCTCAGCGCCTGGGTGATGGGCGCGATCATCAGCGCGGCAATGCGCTCACGAAAACCATACGCCACGGCGAAGCCGGCAGCGATCGACAGGATCGAATAGATGATGCGCCGGCGCAGCTCCTGCAGATGCTCAAGCAGGCTCATGCCGGGCAACTCGGCGCGCTCGGCCATGGCGGTCCGGGCGCGGTCTGCCAGATCAGCCATGGGCAATTTCCGCAGTCGTGGAGTCGCTGGTGGCTGCAGGCGGCACGGAGGCCGAAGGCGCGGCGCTGGGCGCAAACGGGCTGCCCGTGCGCGGCTGTGTCCCGGCAGCAGAGGTAACGGTCAGCGAAGGTTCTTCCGCATCCGGCGCCGGGTCCTCCGCCGCAGGGGATGGCTCCGGCAAAGAGTCTTGATCGGCGAGATAATCCGGGTTCGGGTGCTGGCCCGCGGGCAAAACGGCCTCGGGATCGTCGCGATCGGCCAGATTCGTTACGAGGCTTTGATCGAGCGCGGCGCTGGGGGCTGTTTCGGCCGGAGGTGGTGCGATCGTCGGCGTGGACTTCCGCCGGTCGGAGAGATCGGCCTGGCGCAGTTCTTCCTCGATCTGAAACTTGAACTCATTGCTGGCGCGGCGAAACTCGCCTACCAGCTTACCGAGCTGACGCCCGATCTCCGGTAACTTCTTTGGCCCGAAGATGATCAGGGCCAGCATAAAGATAAAGATGGTGTCGGGCAGACTCATCTGGCTCCATCATACTCAGCGCAATTCCGGCGAACAATCGCCACGGCCGGCGAGCAGTTTTTATCCTATCCGGCCGCGCCGTCCGCCGCCGGTGGACGCTAACTCCTGTTGCTGCTTGAAGAACGGCCGCGCGTCCATTCGGGATTCGACCTGTGGGGCATATTACAATCGGTTGAAAGATATTTCATCGCTGCTGCATCAATGCGGCAGCCGGAAACGTCTAACAACTGTTGCAACAGCCCCGTGGTCGAGGCGCAGGCATCGGACCACTGCAACAGGCAAATTTGGAACTGATTGCTTTCAACATCCCCGTTCCCGCGTGCCGGCACCGGCCGCAGAACTGAAGGCGGAAAAACAGTGGCAACGATTGCTGAGCACGTACCCGATTTCCTGGAAGAGTCCCTCGCGGATCGCTGTTCCCTGGAAAATTATCTGGCGCTCCCCGACCGCACCATGGATCAGTGCATCGCCGCAGCGCGCGAGCGGCTGGGCAAGGACGCCCTCATCCTGGGACATCACTATCAACGAGATGAAGTCATCCGCTTTGCCGATGCCACGGGAGACTCCTACAAGTTGTCGAAGATCGCCGCCGAGTCCAGCGGCCGATACATCATTTTTTGTGGCGTGCATTTTATGGCGGAGAGCGCCGACATCCTGGCGCGCCCGTACCAGCAGGTAATTCTGCCGGACCTGAACGCCGGCTGCTCCATGGCCGATATGGCGGACATCGCGCAGGTGGAAGAGTGCTGGGCGCGGCTGCAGGCCGCCGGCCTGACCGACGCCGCCAGCGGCGGGCTAATCCCGCTGACCTACATGAATTCGACGGCAGCCATCAAGGCCTTCTGCGGCGAGCGTGGCGGTTTGGTCTGTACATCTTCCAACGCCCGTGCCGCGTTTGAGTGGTCGTTTGCGCGCGGGAAGCGCATCCTCTTTCTGCCGGACCAGCATCTGGGCCGCAATACCGCTCATGCCATGGGCATTCCGCTGAATGAGGTGGTGGTGTGGGACCCGTACCAGATTAACGGCGGTCTGACGCCGGCCCGGCTGGCGGCGGCGCGCGTCATCCTGTGGAAGGGGCACTGCTCGGTGCATCAGCGCTTTCTGCCCGAGCATGCGGACACTGTTCGTGCCAAATATCCGGGCATTCAGGTGATTGTTCACCCGGAGTGCCGGGTGGAACTCTGCCAGAAGGCCGATGCGATCGGCTCGACCGAGCGCCTGATTCGCCTGATCGAAGACGCGCCCGCCGGTACCAGTTTCGCTGTCGGCACGGAGATCCATCTGGTGAACCGGATGGCGAAGCGCTTTGCGCCTCTCGGGAAAAAGGTGATCTCGCTCGATGACTCCGGCTGCCTATGCACGACGATGTTCCGCATCTCGCCGCAACATCTGGCCTGGGCGCTCGAAAATCTGGTGGAAGGCCGGGTGGTGAACCGCATCCAGGTGGCGGACCCCGTCAAGCACTGGGCGAGGGCGGCGCTGGATCGTATGCTGGAGATTCAGGGGTAACGCCGATGAAGACATTTTCGCTGGAAGAAGCCCAGACGCTGGTGCCGGTTCTGGATTCGCTCTTGAAGAACGCCATCCAATGGAAGCGGAAAGCGGAAGAGAACGCCTTGGCGTTGCAGCAGTTGAACCAGCGCATCTTTCTGAACGGCGGCACGCTGATCAGCATTGAAAAAATTGCCCGTCAACGCGCGGAGCAGGAGCACGCCGTGCAGCGCGTCAAGGACGCCATTGCGGAGATCGATGCCATTGGCGTCCAGCTAAAGGATCTCGATAACGGCTTGCTGGATTTTCCCTGCCGCCTGGGCGAGGAGATCGTTTTGCTCTGCTGGAAGATGGGCGAGCCCGAAATCACGCACTGGCATACGATGGACGCCGGTTTTGCCGGCCGCAAGGCGATCGACGAGCGCTTCCGGCGCTCTCCGCGGCAAAAGCCTAACTGAGCCGCAGCCTTCGCGCCTTGCTGGAGCCTTTGCCTTTCTGGCTGTCATTTCCGCAGGGAATCTGCTTTTTTCCTCCCAGCCGCCATCAGGCAGGCAACCCGCGCGAGAAATCAATTGATGGGCGCGAGCCCCATTATCCCCGCCTGCGGCGCTACACTTTAGGGGTATGGATTTCACCCGCTTAGGTCGCCCAGCCAGAATCGGTTCGTTCGTTTTGCTCCTCGTTGCAGTCCCCCTCGTCAACGGATGCGGCGGTTTCTTTGTCCCGGTGTGCCAGGAGTACAACACCTGTGCAACCACTACCACTACGACTGGGACTACCCCAACGACAGGGACCACTCCCACGACAGGGACCACTCCAACGTCGGGAACCACTCCTACCACCGGAACCACCCCAACGACAGGAACCGGATATGGAACGGGGTCGGGCGGTGGTGTCACTCCGTCCTACGTGTACGTCAGCGGCGCGGGCACAGGGGTTCTGTCGGCCTACTCCATCCATCAGGGAAATGTCACGCCAGTTGCGGCTCCCGCCGTCCCCGCAGGAGCGGTTGCGGTTGCTGCTACCCCGAATGCCAAACTCCTGTTCGTGGCTACAGCAGACGGAAAGATCGTGCCCGGATCCATCGCTGCGGATGGCAGCTGGCAGGCGGCTTCTGCCGCGGCCACCAGCGATGCGGGCGTCAGCGCGCTGCTTACAGACCCAGCCGGCCAGCACCTCTTCGCGGTCGCAAAGAATCCCGCGTCTCTCCAAATGTTTTCCATCGCTGGCAATGGAACGCTGACACCGTCGGGCACCTCTGTGCCGCTGGCATCCGGTTCCGCCAGCGATCTGGCCATTTCTCCGGATGGACGGCTGCTGTTTCTGGCTCTTGGATCGGCTGGCGTGCGGGTCGTCCGCGTCAATGCGAACCCTGCGCAGATGACGCCGGTGTTCCAAGTGGCCCCCACATCCGCCCGGGCGGTCGATACCTCGCTGGCCGTCTCCGGCAATGGGCAAATGCTGTACGTCGCCGAGTCCGGAGTGGGCATTCGCGGCTTCAAGGTTCGGACGGATGGCTCGCTGGCTGAAATCTCCGGCTCGCCCTTTGCAGGCCCCACGGGATCACCCACATCCCTGGCAGCCGCGCCAGGAGCGCTCTATGTTGCCTATGGAGCGAGCGGCATCATCGCAGGCTACAGCGCAGACGCCCGTTCAGGCCGCCTGACGCCCGTGGCGCAGGCGAAGGCTCCGGTCGACTCCTCGCCGGAGTCGCTCTCCGTTCTGGAGTCCGGCGCGACACTGGTGGCCACATCTTCGGGTTCTTCGCATCAGGAGATCGCCTTCAACCTGTCCGCCGCCCAGCCGGGAAATCTTAATATGGCAAGCGTGGCCGCGCGCTAGCAGCGTGCTGCGGCCGATACCGCTGGCGTAAACTCGTGGTTGCGGCTTGATCATGAATCTGACTTCACGTTTTGCGTCCCTGCGGCGCACGCCCGTTGCGTTCGCATTCTTCTTGGTTTTCGGCCTTACAGCATGTGGCTCCGGAAAATTTTTTGTTCCCGTTTGTCAGGAGACCAATAGCTGCTCCGGCGGTGGGGGAGGGACAACCCCGGCGTCTCTGGCATTCGTCGCAAATGCGACCACGGGCACGCTGGTGACCTATCCGCTGGCAAAGACGTTCACCACGCTGAGCGGAATCTCGACCAACCTTGGAACGCCGCCGAGCGCGATCGCCGGATCGCCCAGAGGGAATCTGCTGTATGTCGCCACCGTCGGCGGCTCAGTGTTCGTGTACGGGGTCTCCCCCACGGGAGCGCTGACATTGGGAAACGGCGGCAGCGCGGTGACCAGCACTCTGCTGCCAACTTATATGACCATCGACCCGACGGGAAACTGGCTTTTTATGGTCTCTTCCAGTTCATCGCAGCTCCTCGTATTCCAGATCAACACCGTCACCGGCGCGCTGCAGCAGACCGGGCAGGGAACGATTCCGCTCAGCGCCGGGGCGCCCACCCAAATCTACGTGACCCCTAACGGCCAGGCTGTGTACGTGGGGCTTGGGCTGGGGGGAATGGATAGTTTTGCCTTCAACACAAGCACTGGAGTGCTTTCGAATCACCTGCATTTCGCAACGCGGCAGAATGGCGCCTCAGCGGACAACGCGATCGCTGCCGACAATAACTCCGCCTATCTCTTTGTCGGCGAAGCGGGATCGGGCATCCGGGTCTTTACGATCGGCAACGCCGGAGCGCTTACGGAGATCTCCGGTTCGCCATTCGCCACGCAATTGGGGCCGGCGTCGATTGTTGTCGACTCGACCAACAAGTACGTGTATGTCGCCAACGGCGGCGCTGGTGTCATCACCGGTTATAGCCTGGGCAGCGGCGGCGCTTTGACGCCGCTTTCAATCCCCCAGTTCACCGCCGGCATTAAACCTGTCCAGATGTCGCTGGATGCGACCGGCGCTTACCTGCTGGTGATCAACCAAGGGGGCAATCCCGACCTGCAGGTGTTCAGCTTCGATGCCACGACGGCCGGCAAGCTTGACGCGGTGACCTCCGGCGCGACCGGGCCCGATCCTACCGGGCCGGTCTCGCTGTCCGTGATTCCGTAAGCAGTTTCTATAAGAGAACCCTATGCGTTCGATAAACGAATTTAATGCGTATTTACCGGGCCGCTACCGATCACGTAAGGTTTGGTCAGCGCGTCATTCTCAGCCTTTACTCATTTCCACGCAGTTCGCAGCCCGCCGCAGCCGGGCGGAATGCAACGTTTAAGGAGATCCATGCCGACCGAACTTCGCGAATTTCTCGCGCTCTCATACGACGAGCTTGAGCAGCTGAACCTGCAGGCCAAAGAGCAGCGCAAGAGCCGGGTTTCTCCCGAAACCATCCAGGAAGAGCGTCTGAAATATCTGCAGGACGAGCCCCGCATCAAGGCAGTCACGGTGCTGTTCAGCGACCTGGAAGGCCGCCTGCACATGCTCGACTACGACAAGAAGTTCCTAGTAAAAAGCTGGGACAATCTGACGTTCGATGGCTCGTCGATTCGAGGCTTTACGGCGCAGCGCGAGAGCGATCTGCGGCTCGGCATCGACTGGTCCGCGTTCTATTGGGCCCCGGCAGACATCTTTGGCGCCGGCAAGGTGCTGGTCTTTGGCGAAGTGATCGACAAGAATGGCTCGCTCTATTCTGCCGACATCCGCAGCGTGTTGAAGCAGTTCGCGGCGGAGCAGTTTCAAAAGAATGGCTACACGCTGAACGCGGCCAATGAGATTGAGGGCTTTCTGTTTGCTGGCGTGGATGCGGAACAGCGCTACGCCGACACGGGCGCCTTCGAGTATGTAAATACCGGCGGCTACTATCACTCCCTGCCGGGCGATCCGCTGCGCAGCTTTATCGACACGACCGCGGAAGTGCAGCGTGCAATGGGCTTTGAAAATGAGAAGGATCATCCTGAGGTCGCGCCCTCGCAGTTTGAGATCAACTACAGCTACGGCGAGGTGGTTGCTGCCGCGGATCAGATTCAGCTCTACAAGTTGATCTGCCGTCAGGTCGCGCGCAAGATGGGACTGACCGCATCGTTTCTGCCCAAGCCCGTGGTTGGCGTCAATGGCAGCGGCATGCACACCAACATCTCGATTAGTCAAAAGGGCAAAAATCTCTTCTGGGATCCCAAGGGCGAGGAGAAGCTGAGCAAATTTGCGTGGTCCTTCAGCGACCGGATTCTGACCCATGGGAATGACATTTGCCTGCTGCTGAACGCGAGCGTCAACGCGTACCGGCGGCTGGATCCGCACTTTGAAGCGCCGAATCAGATCAAGAGCTCGGCCACCGACCGCGGCTCCATGGTGCGCGTGCCGATCGGCAATGAGAAGAGCTCGCGCATTGAGGTTCGCTCGGTGAGCCCCGATGCCAACCCGTATCTGGTGCTCTACTCGATCTTCCGTTCCGGCCTGCAGGGCGCAACGTCCAAGATCAAGAACCTGCGTCAGGCGCAGCGGTATCTCCCGGACAATGTTTATACCGCGATTGAAAACTTCCGGGCGTCCGAATGGACCACGACACTGCTGGGAGCCGATGTAAAGGGTCGCTATGCGGACCTGAAGCAGGCGTCGGCAGACCGCTGTCCGCGGCTGCTGGGCACGTTTGTGAAGCCGCCGGAGGTGCAGTACCACCACGACGTCTACAACCAGTTTTTATGGAACAAGTTTTAGCGGACTGAGAGCCGCAGCAACCATCGGGCATGGCCGCGCGCCATGCCCTTTGTTTTGCCCACTGGGACACCCGCTCGTAAAAATCCTGAGCCCTGCGCAACCATTTTTTCATCTAGACGTTAGTAGATTTGCAGTCCGCAATCCTGGAGCTTCCTTGCTGATTCTTCGTAGTGCCTGCTCGACCTTTGTCACGCGAAGGATCCCCGCCGGATTTCGGTTGAGCCTGACGACGGCGGTGCTTGCTGCCGCCGCTCTGTTTGCCGCGTCTGCCACGGCGCAAAACACCACGCCACCCCCGCAGACGCCAGCAGCACCCCAGGCAACAGCTCCGCCCGCACAGATCTCGGCAGGTCGGATCTCCGCCGCTAAAGCGAAAAAAGACGAGGCTGCCCGGAAAGCGCAACGCGAAAAGGCAGAAGAGCAGTTACGCCAGCAGGAGAAGCAGCGCATCCTCGGCGTCATTCCCAACTTCAACACCACGGACGTGCAGGACGCCGCACCGCTTTCTCCGGGTCAGAAGTTTCGCCTGGCCTATCGCAGCGCCATCGATCCGTTTGAATTTGTCGCCGCGGGCATGCTCGCCGGCTTCGGTCAAGCAACCAACAATCACGCCGGCTACGGCCAGGGCTTCGCCGGTTACAGCAAGCGCTACGGTGCGGCCTACGCGGATAGCGCCGACGGTGTCTTTTGGGGGAACGCCGTGCTCCCCGTACTGCTGCGCCAGGATCCACGCTACTTCCGCATGGGTCACGGCTCCATCAAACGCCGTATTCTCTACTCCCTCTCCACCGCAGTCTGGACGAAGAACGACAACGGCTCCTGGGGGCCGAACTACTCGAACGTTGCTGGCAATTTCATCTCCGGCGGCATCTCGAATCTCTACTATCCGCCTGAGGATCGCGGGCTTGAGCTTACTGTGGATGGCGCGCTCACGGTCACCGCGGAAGGTGCGCTGGGCGCGCTGGGTGTCGAGTTCTGGCCCGACATCTCCCGCAAGCTGCTTCACAAGCGCGACAACAGTAAGCCTGCGCCCTCACCGAAGTAGAATCGCATCCGTGGAGCAGGGAATCCGGCGACCGATTACGGGCTTTCATCAGGATGAAGACGGCCACTGGGTGGCTGAGCTGGCCTGTGGGCACTCGCAGCATGTCCGGCATAATCCGCCGTGGGAGCTGCGCCCGTGGGTCACTACAGAGTCCGGCCGCCAAAGCCACCTGGGCGCAACTCTGGCGTGCGTGCGCTGCCTGGATGAAGACGAGCTGGCTTAAACGGCGGTCGCAGGCGGCGGCGGAAAGTTTCGCCCCTTCGGCTTGCGCGTCAGCAGAAACAGGATGCCGCCGACGATGATCATCATCACAATGGCCGCCAGGCTCAGCACCCGCAGAATCGAAACCGTATAGCGGCCCGCCGAGGGATTGTAGTTGCAGCAGTACAGCAGGAACAGATCGCTGACTGATCCAATACGATGGTTGGAGGCATCGACCATCGCCAGACGCAGGTCGCGCGGCTGATATTCGATCCCTGAAAAATATTTGGACAACCGGCCATCGGGCGTCGCCACCATGATGATGCTGGAGTGCGCGAACTGGTTCATCTTGCCATCTGGCCCCGCCACGCGGACATAGTGAAAGCCGGTCGCCTGCGACAGCGCATCAATGGAAGGCTGCGCCGCGGTGAGAAAATGTACGCCGGGAGCGGCGCCAGGGTCGCCCAGCCACGATAGAAAACGCTGCTTCTCTGCGGCGCCCAGCTGCGGCGTATCCGCAGGATCAAAGCTGGTGATGACCACTTCGTAGTCTTTGCCCGCCTTCAGCCCGGTCTTGCTCAGGGCTTCCGCAGCGCCATGCATCACTTGCGGGCACAGCAGGCCGCAGCTGTAATACACCTCCGCCATCACTACGGGGCGCTTGCCAAAATAGTCGCCCAGCCGCACCGGTTTTCCCGCAGAGTTTACAAATGGCGCGGAGAGGGGAAGCTGCCGGTTCAGGTTCTGGTCAATGCCGGCATGCTGCAGATACGATGGCAAGCCACGCTGCACGTTGCCCATAGAAGAGGGAACGGTAGAGTACTGCGCCAGGCATGTTCCGGTAACGGCGATTGCAGCCAGGAGTGTGCCAGCCCACACTGCCAGTTTGATGCGAACAGGGCGGAGGGATTGAGGAATCATCACGGCTGTCTTCATGATAGACCTCCGCCTCCTTTGCCGCCCGCTGCCAACTGTTGATAGCCTGAGAAGTCGGTCATCACGCTTTGCAATGGGAGAGAGCAGTCGATGCAGGAAAGCTACAACGGCTCCGCGCTGCCGAAAGACGGGCAGCCCATCCAGTACGCCAACGGGAAATACCAGGTTCCAGACCACCCCATCATTCCTTACATTGAAGGCGATGGCACCGGCCGTGACATCTGGCGCGCCTCGCAGCGGGTTTTTGATGCGGCGGTAAGCAAAGCCTATGGCGGCAAGCGTTCGGTGAA
>JAKAUB010000159.1 GCA_021827845.1 Acidobacteriota bacterium
AGACGGCCAGAGCCTGATCGAGACGGCAGTGTTTCTTCCGCTGCTGATTCTGCTGATCGCCTATGCCATCGACTTTGGCTATTTCTTCTTCGTGGCGGTGAATCTGGCAACGGCTACGCGGGGCGCTGCGGAGTACTCCGTGCAAGGCTACAACGCGCCGGGACAGACGAGCCTGCCGCCCGCCGGGCCAATGTCAAACTCCGCCTCGATTGCCGGACTGGCCTCTGCCGACCTCGCAGGTCTGGCGTCCTATGCAACGGCCACATCGGTGCAGGTCTGCACGAAGCAGATCGGCGTCACCAGCAATGGAGTGGCGGAGTGCACGGCGTACGGCAGCTCTGGCGGGAGTTATACGCCAGCCCGTGACCCGGAGGCGCCGACCTTTGTCCTGCAGCGGGTAGACGTTACGTACACGGTTCAGCCGCCCATTCCGCTGCACTTTTTTTCTTTGCCACTGCTGCCGGCGCTGAACTTCCACCGGCAGGTATCCATGCGCGCGCTGGACTGATGACGAGGCCGACATCGTGATGCGTCAACTTTTTCGCTCCAGAAATCTTCGGCGAATCCGTCAGGACGATGGCTCCATGCTGCTGGAGACCGCGCTCTGCATGCTTGCGATTGTTCCCGCCGTGCTGTGGATGCTGGAGCTCTCCATGCTGATCTACACGTGGAACATCCTGAGCAATGCGGCGCGGCAAGGCGTACGGTATGCGGAGGTTCATGGCGCGGACAGCAGCCTGTGCAGCGGCCCCAGCAGTGGATGCTCCGATCCATCGGCCGCCAATGTTGTCGCCCAGGTGCAGCAGTATGCGGCGATGTCGTATCACAACCTGTCGCAAATGAACGTCACGGTGTCGTATCCGGATGGCAGCTCGGCGCCGCCGTCGCGGGTGATGGTTTCGCTCCAGTACACCTATGTTCCCTACCTGCAACTGCCGGGGATTGCTCGCCCCTTGAATGTCACTGCGGAGGGCCGCATTGTTTTCTAACAGACACCGCCGCTGCGCGCCGCAAGCCGCGCCCTGCTTTGCGAACAGCTCGGGCGAATGCGGCCAGATCATCGTCTCGCTGGTCATGATGCTGGCGCTGGTCCTGCTGGCCATGGCGGGTTTTGCCGTGGATCTGACCAACCTCTGGTCCCATCGGCAATCTGCGCAGACTGCCGCGGACGCTGCCTGTCAGGCGGGCGCAATGGACATGGCGGCCACTCTCGCCGGAGAAAATCTGCCGTCGATGGGTTTCACGCCGAGTACGTCGGGCAACTGCGCCGCCAACAGCGGGGCCGGCAGCATCTGCTTTTACGCCAGCGCCAACGGCTATGCCGGCACGGGCCTGACCAATGGACCGTCCAATGCTGTCTCCTGGACATTTCCTGCAACTGTCGCCGGAGTAACGGCGCCCCCGAGCACCGTCACCTCGTATCCGTTCCTGAAAGTCTCCATTACAGAGAATGTCCCCACGCATTTTCTCTTTGCCGCAACCGGCTCCAATCTGCATCCGGTGTCCGCCTCCTGCACCTGTGGGCTGATCGAGGAAAAGGAAGCTGCGCCAATGGTGGTGCTGAGTCCATCTGCGTCGGGAGCGTTTACTTACAGCGGTGGCGGCACGCTGACAATCGTCGGGGGCCCGCAGCGGTCGCTGCAGGTCAACTCAACCAGCGCGACCGCCATCAACTGCTCTCCCTCCGGATTGATCAACACCAGCGCGGGAGGACCCAAGGGGACGGGCTCCGACGTCGCCGTTGCCGGCGGGCCGGATACCGCTCCTACGCAGTGCTGGGGCGGCGGCTTCAATGGCGGCTCGACCGGAACATGGCACGGCCCGGTGCTGCCCATTTCCGATCCCTATGGCACCGTCGGTCCACCTGTCTCGGTCCGTTCATTGACGCCAGCGAGCGGCACGAAGGGCGTCTCCGTGACCAAGGCGAGCAGCCTCTCTGCCGCCGGGCAGGATGGCTGCCCGGATATCAAAAACAACTGCGTCGAAATGGCGCCGGGCTATTACCCGAACGGCATCACCACCAACGGCTACCAGACCTACATCTTTCTGCCCGGCGTCTATTACCTGGGCGCATCGCTGAATGCAGGCGGCAGCGCGACTCTGCGCATGGCCACGCCGTGCAAACCTTCTTGCAGTCCTTTGTCCACGCAGGTCGGCCAGCAGACCGACGGTATCATGCTTTACTTCTACGCCGGATCAATCAACATCAACGGCTGCTCGGGCTGCACCAACTCCAATTTGATTCCCGTTCCATCCACAGCGCTCACCTGCGACGGCAGTGCGCCCAGCTCCGCGCTAAACATGCCCTCCACGCTGAACGGAAACGTGCTGATTGCGCAGTGCACGGCCAACGGTACATATTGGGACACAGGCGGCGACACGTCGGACTCGCGCGGCAATCCCGGTGTGCGCGGGCTGCTGTTTTATCAAGACCACGCGGACACAACCCAGCCGGTCTTTACCGGCTCTGGCGCTCTGTCGTTCTCGGGAGCGCTTTACTTTCACTCCAGCAGCTATTCGGATCTGCTGAGCCTGGATGGCGGCTCCAGCAGCGGCACGTTCGTGATTGGAGAAATCGTTGCCGATCAGGTGAGCCTGACCGGAAGTGGTGCGATCAATCTCGCGCTGAATCCTACGCCCTCCGTCGATCTGACCAAGGTGGCCATGCTGCAGTAATTACGCAACGCGCCGCGGCTTACGCAGGGCAAATACGATGGCCAGCAGAGGCGGCGCCAGCAGCACTCCCCAGAACGGGATGATGATGCCCAGCACGATCGGGCCAAAGATCGACGCCCAGATGGGAACGCGGTTCGCCCGCTTCATTAGCCAAGGCTGCAGCAGCAGTTGATCGATCACGACAATGGCCGCATACAGACACAGCAGCAGCGCGAACGACTCCCACCCACCGTCCGTAAACAGCAGGCTGAGCGCCGGACCGATCAGCGCCAGCATGCCGCCAATGTTGGGTACAAACTGCGCGAATGCGCCGATCAGCGCCCACAGCGGCGCCCAAGGCACATGCAGCACCCACAGACCCACCAGCCAAAGCAGACCCACCAGCAGCGCATCCAGGGTCGTGGCGCGCCACCAGTTCAGCAGCGCACTGCCGGCCGTGGCCAGAACACGGTCTGGCGCGGGCGCGGGCGTTTGCTGGGCCGGCAGATTCTGCGGATTGTATGGACCGGATTTCATGCGGGCGTGACCGATGCGGCCGTAAATGCCTGCAGGCCCGGCTGATAAACTGGAGACAAATGAAATTTGGCGTGCTCGTGTTTCCCGGCTCGAATTGCGATCAGGATACGTTTCATGTGCTCTCCGCAGTGGCTGGCCAGCCGGTAACATTTCTTTGGCATGAAAGCTCCAGCCTGGAAGACTGTGACGCGATCATTGTGCCCGGCGGCTTTGCCTATGGGGATTATCTTCGTACCGGCGCCATCGCGCACTTCTCTCCCATTATGCAGTCGGTCAAGCGGTTTGCGGCTTCCGGCGGGCTGGTGCTGGGCATCTGCAACGGCTTCCAGATTCTTACCGAAAGCGGACTGCTGCCGGGCGCGCTCATGCGCAACGCTGGCCTGAAATATGTTTGCCGTCAGCTCTTCATTCGCGTGGAGACAGCGGACTCGCCCTTCACGCAGCAGACGCACATGGGCGACGTGCTGAAGGTTCCCATCGGCCACATGGAAGGCAATTATTTTTGTGACGACGCTACGCTGCAGCAGCTTGAACAGCAGCAGCGCATCGCCTTCCGCTACTGCGAACCGGACGGCGCCATCACACCCGCCGCGAACCCCAACGGCTCTCGCAGCAACATCGCCGGCGTGCTGAATGAGGGCCGCAATGTGCTCGGCATGATGCCGCATCCCGACCGTTCCAGCGAGCTGCTTCTGGGTTCCAAGGACGGGCGGCGCATCTTCGATTCCATGATTGCGGCGCTGACGGCGCGGGTTTAGCGCGATGTTCGATGTCCATCATCACCTGCTCTTCGGTCTGGACGATGGGTCGCCCGATCTTGAGACCTCCCTCGCCATGGCGGAGATGGCCATCGAAGACGGCATCACGCACGTCGTCTGCACGCCCCACGCCAATAGTGAGTATCCCTACTCGCCGGAACAGAACGCAGAGCGGCTGGCGCAGTTGCGGAGCCGGCTGCAGGACCGCCTGACGCTCGGCATCGGCTGCGACTTTCACTTGAGCTATGACAATATCGAGTCGGCGCTGGATCATCCGACACGCTACTCCATCAACGGCGGCCGCTACCTGCTGGTGGAGTTTCCGGACTTCGGCATCCCCCGCAACATCGGCTCCAGCTTTCATGAGCTCCAGGTCGCGGGCCTGGTGCCCATCATCACGCACCCGGAACGCAACCTTACGTTGATGCAGCAGATTGAGCGGATGAGCGAATGGGTGGAGATGGGCTGCCTGGTGCAGGTCACCGCCGCTTCCGTCCTGGGCCGCTTCGGCAAAGGCCCGCAGCGCATCGCGCGGCAGTTGCTCGACCTGCGATGGGTGCACATGCTGGCCACCGACGCCCACAATCTGACGTCGCGGCCGCCAAAGCTCCGCGAAGCCTGCGAGTGGATTGCCGGAAAGTACGGTAAGGATGCGGCAGAGCGCCTTTGCGTCCGAAATCCGGGCAACATCTTCAACAACCTGCCGCTCGAAGAACAGCCCGCCCCGCGGCAGCTTGGCGCAGAAAAAGAGCCACAGCCAAAACGGCGGTGGCTTGGACTGTTTCCGCGCGGCGACAGCCGCGACGAAGACTAGGCTATTCGCCGCGCAGGATGCTCGGCTCTTCTGGAGCGTTCAGCCGCACCACGCGGTCAATGGCATAGGGCGAGCGGGACTGGCTCTGGTAGAAGTGCCGCACCTGCAGCTCCCCGATCAGCCCGATGGCCAGCAGTTGAATGCCCGCCAGAATCATGACACCAGCGATCACGAACATCGGCCCGTGCTGATCCATGACATGCTGCGCCGTGAAAACCTTCAGCAGCAGCAGCCACAGTGACAGCGCGGCTCCGCCAAAGACGCCCAGCGCCCCCAGCGTGCCAAAGAAGTGCATCGGCCGCGACATGTACTTCAGCAGAAAGCGGATCGTGATCAGGTCAAAGAAGACGCGGAAGGTGCGCGAGATGCCGTAGTGGCTTTTGCCACGCTCGCGGTTCACATTCTTGATGGGAATTTCGCAGATCGACGCGCCGTGCCACGAAGCCAGCGCCGGAATGAAGCGGTGCATCTCGCCGTACAGCGGAATGCTGTGGATCACTTCCCGCCGGTAGGCCTTGTAAGTGGTGCCAAAGTCGTGGATGTTGACGCCCGACAGCTTGGCCATCAGCCAGTTGGCGCAGCGGGAGGGAATGCGCCGCATCACAAAGTTGTCGATGCGCTCCTTACGCCATCCGCTGACCACGTCGTAGCCCTCTTCCAGGCGCGCGAGGAAGTTCGGAATCTCTGCCGGATCGTGCTGCAGGTCGCCGTCCATCGCCAGGATGAAGTCGCCCTGCGCATGGTCGAAGCCGGCGGCCAGGGCGCTGGTCTGCCCAAAGTTGCGGCGCAGCTTGATGACCATCACGCGGCTGTCCACCGCCGTGATCTCCTCCAGCAGCCGGTACGTCCGGTCCGAGGAGCCGTCGTCCACAAAAATCAGCTCAAAGGACTCACCCACCTGCTCCATGACCGCCTTCAGCTGGTCGTAGAGCGCGGTGACGTTTTCTTCCTCGTTGTGGAACGGAACGACTACAGAATATTTGGGCATACTCCACCAGTATATAAAAGACGGCCCGCAGCCGCCGTTGGTAAGCAAGGTACCGGCCCGGTGCCCCCATCCCGGGCGCCGCTGTGATAGATTCAGAGTTTCGGCAAGCTTCCACGGACAGGTGGCCGAGTGGCTGAAGGCGCACGCTTGGAAAGCGTGTTTACCTTTACCGGTAACGTGGGTTCGAATCCCACCCTGTCCGCCATATCCTCCCATTCGCTCCACGATCGCATAACGACAGATTCCTGCAGGTTCTCCACGTAGGCCTCCTTTGCTTGAGTGAGTAAGCGGCCCGTCCGCGCGCTAGCGTGTCAGGCGCGAAAGGTCAGCCGCACAAACCCGCGCGGTCAGGTCCTCACGGTGTTTATCGGAACCTCCGGCTGTTTCCCTCTCGTCATAGAAAACGAGGCTACCCGACGGCAGGGAGCGCACCTCCAGCGCGCTCCAGCTCGGAATATATCCACCGATCAAATGGTTCACGGCCGGGCCGTGCTCCTTTTGCCAGACAGGCTTGCAGGCCAGCGAATACGATGCGTCAGCGGGCGTTGAAACGATCTGGAGTGCTGCCTTATGCAAATCCCCGGCCCCTAGTGGCGGATGCTGAATGAAATGTGCGAATCGTTGTGAAGCATCGGACGGTACGACATAGACCTTGGCGTTCCGAGGTATCGACCGGACCGGATGTCCCATCGGCGTCGTGGGTGTAGGACTATCTAACGCCGCCAGAGATGCGTCCACTCGCTTTCGTAGGTCACCAGCGTCGTTGTGGGCGAGGCCAGAGTACGCCGTTTGATCCTGGAGCTCGCAGCCGTTTCCATTTGGATTGAGAACCAAGGAATTGATACGCTTACCTCCAAGTCCACCACCGATGATGTAGGACGCAGTCATTTCCTCGTCGGAGATACCGACGATGCCATATTTGCCTGAGTTCCTAAGCGTGTCCTTCACTGCCTTCCAAAGCTTCGCGCAGGGAACGTCATAGTCGTCTTTGTGCGTCTTTGCGAAACCGGGTGACGAGACCGCTACACACGAGAGAAGTGCAATGGCAGCGAGTGTATGTTTCATCGTGTTTTTCTCCATGGTGAAATAGAGAACCAATCGCGCGGTCCAGGCGTCAGGAAGCACCGGACGGCGCAGGGAATGCGCGCAACGACAATGGAATCAACTTTTCGCCCGATCCAGCCGCGATGAGTTTGCATGCAGCGCAAGCCTTCTCAATTACACGAAAAGAGCGACTCGTTGTGTGAGAGGACCTGCTGATTTTGGGGGATTCTCGGTCTAACTGGTCGCCGTTGCGGAAATCTCGACCATTTCGACGATCCTGTCAGCACGGAGCGTTTTGAATCCTTCCGCGTCCAAAATGTTGAGGTAGACGGAACCGGCTGGAGACTGACCGATTGCGTATACATCTGCCGCCCGTTCCGTATATCTTTGCTGCGAATCTCGGTATTTAATCAGGACGTGGCGAGGCGTGAGAAGCTTCTCTGTCCATTCAACCTCGAACGGCGGAGGCGCCGGTCGAACGTACTCGTGAGCCTGCGTACGCGGAAAAGTTCCCGCCTTTAGATACTCAAAAAACTGATCTTCCGTGAGAATCTCGACTCCAATCTGCCGGGCCTTTTTCACTTTGTTGCTATTGGCAATTGCCGAGACGAGGTAGTCGGTGTGATAGGTCACGGACTCGACAAACTGCGCGTTCTTGCTTGCGTTGATCAGTCGAGCGGCTTCAGCACGCGGAAGGGAGAGCTTCCCAGTGATGGCAACCGATATCGGGGATGGTGGCAGAAATTCTTCATCAGGCATAAGGAATTCCAAGACTCCAAGTTAAACCCCTGCGAAGTATCGGCTAGCAATCTGCTCGAGGTCAATGGAATTGGTGTCCTTTTAAGAGAATCTTTGGTAACCGGAAGCGGGTGCGTGGAGACCGTAAGATCGCTCCCGGCGCTCTGGATAAGGACGTCATTGTCGGTTCAGGACAAGCGAACGTTCCAGCAGTTCCCCGTCAGTGAACGTGGCTGACCAGCCGTATGCGGCCAACCATACCCGCGCCGCCGCCGGAAACGCCGTGAAAAATCACTGACGCCGCGATCGCATGCGGGAAGATTGTCTCTATGGCATTCTCCCCTGCTGCTGTGCAGACAAGTTCGTCATTCTGAGCAAAGCGAAGAATCCGGGTATTGCCTCTTTTTGTCGCAATACAGAGATCCTTCGCTGCGCTCAGAATGACTCTCTGTGATGTAGGGCATTTTCTATCAATCGAAGAAAATGCCCCAGTTCTCCACGCAAGCAAATCGCTTGAGCGACCACCTGTCCTTCGCTGCGCTCAGGATGGCTCTCGGTGATGTAGGGCGTTTTCTATCAATGGGAGATAATGCCCCAGTTCCCTACGCAAGCAAAAGTACTTGCATGGCCACCCGTCCTTCGCTGCGCTCAGAATGACATTCGGTGATGCACAGGCATTTTCTATCAATCGGAGAAAATACCCGACTCCCCACGCAAGCTTAATCGCTTGCGTGGCCACAGCTCACCTTCACCGCACGCTGTAAATGGCTGCCTGCTGCGGTTGAAGCGTCACGCGCAGCGTCTCCCCTTGCATCTGGATCTGCGCTTTGTCACCCAAAGCGTAGCTGAACTGGCTGCATCCGGCCAGTGCGGACTGATGCGTCGGAATGGTGAAGGTCGTGGGCGCGGTCGTCGTGTTTAGCAGCACCAGAAGGCGCTCGCTTTGCGGCTGCTTTTCTGCGTCAGACGCGGCGCATCCGTGGCTGACGTCCACCGCCCGCAGATACGCAAGGTCTGCCTTGTCCGCGTATACCGTCTGCAACTGGCCGGTCTGCAGGACGGGATGCGCCTGCCGGAACTGGAACAGCGCGCTCGCCCACGCGAACATGCTCTGCTGCGCGGGCGTGCGGCCCGCGGCGGTAAAGGCATTGTGCGCATCGCCGGGAAAGCCGCCGGGAAAGTCATGCCGGTTGTCGGGGTCTTCGCCGCCGTGCATGGCAATCTCATCCCCGGAGTAGATTTGCACCATACCGCGCGTGGTGGCGAGCACCGCAAAGGCCAGCTTCAGCTCCTGCGGCGTGGCGCCCGGCTCCGACAAGAAGCGCGTGGTGTCGTGGTTGCCTTCAAACACCACCAGCCGCTCTGGATGCGGATAGAGCCAGTCGTCCCCGAGCACATCGTTCAGGTCGCTGGCGGGCGCGCCGTCGATCAGCACGCTCCGCAGCGCAAACATGGTGGGAAAGTCGAACGGCGTGTAGAGGCCGGTGTCGATGCCACGATGCGCCACGCCCCCCGCGAAATATGACGTGATGACGGGATTCTTATTGAAGATTTCGCCCACCGTGGTGAGCTTCGGAAACACGGCGTGCAGCTCGCTGTGAAACTGCTGCCAGAAGGCGCGATCGACGAACGGAAAGGTGTCGAGCCGCAGGCCATCCAGACTGGCCGACTCCACCCACCACATGGCGTTCTGGATGAGATACTGCGCAACCAGCGGATTTTCTTGGTTCAGATCGGGCAGCGTGTTGGCGAACCATCCCTGCGTGACGGCGTGGCGCGACAGCGGGGTTGAGTGCGGGTTGGGGATCGCGCGGAAGTCACCCTCGGCGGCAAAGTGGTGCGCTAGCGTGCCGTGAAACCAGTCCGGCGTGGGCGGGTCCTTGACCCAGGGACTCCTCGGGCCGACATGATTCGGCACGGTGTCGAGCACAACCTTCAGCCCTTGCGCGTGCGCCGCGTTCACCATGTGTTGGTAATCCTGCAGCGTGCCAAAGTGCGGGTCGATGCCGTACATATCCACCGCGCCGTAGCCGTGATAGGACTCCGGCGTGGC
>JAKAUB010000145.1 GCA_021827845.1 Acidobacteriota bacterium
GCCTGACGGCAGTTGCCGTGAAACATGAGGTACGTGTTCAGCTCCATAGGAAGCCCCTTTCAGAACTGCGGTTGGGTGCGCCGTAGCGCACGGAATTATCCCCCGGCGATGGCGCCGAGGATGAGCAATGGTTCGCGTCCGCTGAGAACGCTGGCGGGCAGCGGCGTCTCCGCAGGCAGATGGGACAGGTCCTGCTCGCACGCGAAGAAGCGCAGAAACGGGCGGCGGAGTTTTGTCTGGTGATCGCGGATGGTGCCCCGCAGCATGGGGTAGCGCGCCTCCAGCGCATCCAGCAGCGTGGCGAGGCTGACGATGCCGTCCGGCGGCAGCGCAATCTCACTGCGCACGCCGGCCAGCGTCCGCAGGTGCGCCGGCAGCTCCACGCGGATCATGGCAGCGTCTGCACCTCGACCGACAACACCGCCGGCAGATTTTCGACGATGGGCTGCCAGGTGTCGCCGCCGTTGGGGGAGCAGTAAATCTGGCCGCCCGTGGTGCCGAAGTAAATGCCGCAGTCCGGCAGGCGATCGACGGCCATGGCATCGCGCAGCACGTTGACGTAGCAGTGCTGCTGCGGCAGGCCGCGGGTCAGCGGCTCCCATTCCTCGCCGCCGCTGCGGCTGCGGAACACCTGCAGCTTGCCGTCAACCGGATAGTGTTCGGAATCGCTTTTGATGGGCACGACGTAAATGGTCTCGGGCTCATGCGCGTGCACGTCGATCACGAAGCCGAAGTCAGTGGGCAGATCGCCGCTGACCTCGCGCCAGGTGTCGCCCGCATCGTCGCTGCGCATCACGTCCCAGTGCTTCTGCATAAACAGCACGCCAGGGCGCGTAGGATGGGCCGCGATGTGATGGACGCAGTGGCCCACCTCGGCGTCCGGGTCGGGCAGAAAGTTGGAGTGCAGACCCTTGTTGATCGGCTTCCAGGTTTCGCCAGCGTCATCGCTGCGGAAGGCTCCAGCGGCAGAGATGGCAATGTAGATGCGCTTCGGGTCGGCCGGGTCCAGGATGATGGTGTGCAGACACATGCCCCCCGCGCCCGGCTGCCAGCGCGGGCCGGTGCCGTGTTTGCGCAGGCCGGGCAGCTCCTGCCAGTTCTGGCCGCCGTCGGTGGAGCGGAAGAGCGCAGCATCCTCAACGCCGGCATACACGGTGTCGGGATCAGTCAAGGAGGGTTCCAGGTGCCAGGCACGCTTGAACTCCCACGGATGCGGTGTGCCGTCATACCACTGGTGCGTGCCGGCTTCGCCGTCGTAGGCAAACTTGTTGCCCACTGGCGCCCAGGTCTGGCCGCCATCGTTCGAGCGCTGCACCACCTGGCCGAACCATCCGCTGGACTGCGACGCGTAGATGCGATCCGGGTCAGCGGGCGAGCCCTTCAGGTGGTACATCTCCCAACCGCCAAAGTGCGGCCCGGAGACCTGCCACCGGTCGCGCTTGCCGTCCGCCGTAAGGAGGAACGCGCCCTTGCGCGTGCCCGCCAGCACTCGTACTTTGCTCATGCTTGCCTCCGCTCCAATGCGTCATCGCGTCTGCCCGTGCGGTCGCCCGCATCATACCGCGCGTTCGGCAGCCTCCGCCCAAGCCGCAGCGTAGCCGACGCAACAATGCGCGGAATCCGCGATGCCAGAAAGAATGCCGCATTTTACTTGTTGATTGCAAGTGATTATTCGATGACTTCGTTTTTCAGCCATCTGCCGAGATTCCGAAGCGCCAAACGGCGGCGGGTAAGATACAGGCAGCTACGTTATGATCCGCAACCTGCACGAAGCATTAGCACTGGTTGAATCGGGCTTCAGCCGGTACCGCGTCCTGGTAGTCGGCGACCTGATGCTTGACCAGTATCTCTGGGGTGAGGTCTCGCGCATCTCGCCGGAGGCGCCGGTTCCGGTGCTGCGCTCCGCACGGCGTACGTACGTCGCCGGCGGCGCCGCAAATGTCGCCATGAATCTGCGCGGCCTGGGAGTGCAGGTGTCGCTGGCCGGGTTTGCCGGCGCCGATGAGGATGGCGGTCGCCTGCGTGCCATGCTGCAGGATGCCGCGATCAGCGCCGCGGCCGTCTGTCCGTGGTCGCGCGCGACCATCAGTAAAACGCGGGTGATGGCCGGGCACCAGCAACTCATGCGGCTGGATGTCGAAGCACCGGACGATGCCTCCGAGAGCGAGATCGCTTCCCTGCTGGCGGCGCTGGCGCCGCAGGTCGCGGCAAGTGACTGTGTAATCCTCTCGGACTATGCCAAGGGCGTGCTCCCTCCGGCGGTCTGCAAAGCCGTCATTGCGCAGGCGCGGGCGCGCCGCATTCCGGTACTCGTGGATCCTAAGGGCAGCAGTTTCGCGAAATATCAGGGAGCGACCACCATCTGCCCCAACCTGCAGGAGCTGGCCGCCTGCACCAGTGTGGCGCCGCGAGAAATGGCCGCGTTGATGGAGTCCGGCCGCGCGCTGCGGAAACACCTCGGCCTCGAATACCTGACGGTGACGATGAGTGAGCGCGGCATCCGCGTGCTGCGGGAGACACCGGAGCAGGACCTGCACGCGCCGGCGCAGGCGCGCGAGGTGTATGACGTCTCCGGCGCAGGCGATACCGTGATCGCCGTGCTGGCAGCCAGCGCCGCCGCGGGGCTGGATCTGGAGAGCGCCATCCAACTGGCCAACGTGGCTGCAGGCATCGTGGTGAGCCGCGTGGGTACGGTGCCCGTTGAGCGCGACAGTCTGATGGCCGCACTGGCGGCTGAATTTACGCTGAGCACGCAGGAGAAGATTGTCGATCGGACAGGCCTTGTGGCCCGCGCCGCCCAATGGCGCAGCCGCGGCGAGACGATTGTGTTTACCAACGGCTGCTTTGATCTGCTACACGTCGGGCACATTACGCTGCTCGAAGACGCGCACCGCATGGGCCACCATCTGGTAGTGGGGCTGAACAGCGATGCCTCCGTGCAGCGGCTCAAGGGGCCGCGACGGCCGATCGTCGGTGAGTTGGAGCGAGCGCGAGTGCTGGCGGCGTTGGCATCGACAGACGCGATTGTCATCTTCGATGAAGACACTCCGCTGGAGACGATCCGCCTCCTACAGCCGGACGTGCTGGTGAAGGGCGGGGACTACACGGAGGCGACCGTCGTGGGCGCGGAGCTGGTACGCAGCGCAGGCGGCCGTGTCGCCATCGTTCCCACGGTCGCCGGCTTCAGCACAACCAATATCGTCCGCCGCCTGGCCGACGCTCCGCAGGAGAAGGCATGATCGTCGTCACCGGCGGCGCCGGATTTATCGGCAGCAATCTGATCCACGAACTGAACCACGCCGGCGAGACGGACATCCTGTGCGTCGATAATCTGCGCACCAACACGGGAAAGTTTCTCAACCTGGAAGGCGCGCAGTTCACCGACTACATGGACAAGGCGGAGTTCCGCCGTGCGGTGCAGCAAGGCAGATTTACGAAGACTCCAATCCGCGCCATCCTGCATCAGGGCGCCTGCTCCAACACGCTGGAAGACGACGGCGCGTACATGATGGACAACAACTTCACGTACTCAAAGGAGCTGCTGCAGTTTGCGCTCGACCGCGGCATTCCGTTCGTCTACGCGTCCACGGCAGCCGTCTATGGGCTCAGCGAAGCGTTCGCGCCGGAACCGCCCAATGAGCGGCCGCTGAATGTCTATGGCTTCTCGAAGCTGGTCTTCGATAACTACGTCCGGCCGATGCTCCCCACGGTGAAAAACACGGTCGTAGGCTTGCGCTACTTCAATGTCTACGGTCCGCGTGAGGCGCATAAGGGCCGCATGGCCTCGGTCATCCATCATTTTTCCCGGCAGCTCAAGGAAAAGGGCGTCATCCGCATGTTTCGCGGCACGGGCGGCTATGGCGACGGCGAACAGCGGCGCGACTTCGTGTATGTGCGCGATCTGTGCCGAATGAATCTCTGGTTTGCCGGGATTGGAAGCCGCCACGGCGGGGAGCGGACGTATCGCGGCATCTTCAACGCGGGCACGGGCGAAGCCCGCAGCTTCAACGCGGTCGCCGCCGCGCTCCAAACGGTGCACGGTCCGGGCAGCGTGGAATACATTCCCTTCCCTGCCGATCTTGAAGGCCGCTATCAGCACTTTACCGAGGCGGATGTAACGACGCTGCGCAAGAGCGGCTATGCGGCGTCCTTCACCTCGCTCGAAGATGGCGTGGCCGAAACCTTCGCCGCGGCTGCGGGAAAGTAACGCGGCGTGGCGCTGGTCGACGTCTCCGGGCTGATCAAAAGCTACCCCATCGCCGGCAGCCGCGAACCCCAGCGCGTGGTCGATGCTGTCAGCTTCACCATTGAGCGCGGACAGACGCTCGGCATCGTCGGCGAATCCGGTTCCGGCAAAAGCACTGTGGCTCGCCTGCTGCTGCGTCTGATCGAGCCGGATGCCGGACGCATTCACTTTGACGGGCATGACCTGCTCGCGCTATCTCCCGGCAAGCTGCGGCCGCTGCGCCGCCGCATGCAGATCGTCTTTCAGGATCCCTACGCCGCGCTCGACCCGCGCATGCGAGTGCGGGACATTGTGGGCGAGCCGCTGGCGATCTTCGGGGACAAGGGACACTATAGCGAAGCTTCATCTGGCGAGCGCGTTCTGGCCATGCTGCGCCGCGTAGGACTGGATGAGTCCGCGCTTCTGCGCTATCCCCATGAGTTCTCCGGCGGACAGCGGCAGCGTATCAACCTGGCGCGGGCGCTGATTCTGCGGCCCGATCTGCTGGTGCTGGATGAGCCGACGTCGGCCCGCATTGTCGCCCTGTTGCAGGAGCTGCAGCGCGAACTGCAGCTCACCTATCTCTTCATCTCGCACTCGCTGCCGCTGGTGCGCCTTCTGTCGGACAACATTCTGGTCATGCAGGCCGGCCGCGTGGTGGAATACGGCAACTGGCAGGATGTTTGCGAATCACCGCGGTCCGCTTACACGCGCGCGCTGCTGGCCGCTACGCCGGAGCTGCCCGGCCCCAGCCCGCGGCTCGAAGAGACCCCGGTCAGGCCTTCCATGTAAAGCTGCGATGAAAAGCGCCCCTCGACCGGCAGGCAGGGCGAAATTTTGTGATAATTTTAAGCGGGCGTTCACTGCGCTCTCCCAACAACTGGAGGAACACACATTGGGCAAGTCCATGGTCCCGAAGCGGCTTTTTTTCACGAAAGGCGTCGGGAAGCACAAGGAACGTCTTACGTCGTTTGAGCTCGCGCTGCGCGATGCCGGCATCGCTGCGCAAAACCTCGTTCGCGTCTCGTCAATCTTCCCCCCGCAGGCCAAGCTGATTCCGCGAAAGGAAGGCTTGACCTACCTGCACCCCGGTGAAGTTGTCTTTGCGGTCGTGGCGGAGAACACCTCCCGTGAACCGCACCGGCTGATCGCATCGAGCATCGGCGTCGCGATTCCATCCGATAAAAACATGTACGGCTACCTGAGCGAGCACCATAGCTTTGGCGAGACTGAAGACCAGGCGGGCGACTACGCGGAAGAGCTGGCGGCCGAGATGCTGGCCACGACGCTGAACGTGGATTTCGATCCGGACAAGAGCTGGGACGAGAAGAAGGAGATCTACCGCATCTCGAACAAGATCGTCCGCACGGCGAACGTGACGCAGTCGGCAGTCGGCGACAAGCGCGGTCTATGGACCACGACCATCGCCGCCGCCATCCTGATTTTTGAATAAGCTCCGACGGTTCGAGCATCCAAAGATTTGCCGTTGCAAGAGACCGGGTAGCGCAGTCTGTTTATGCGCGCCCGGCACTCGACCGGGCGTACTCCGCGCGAGCCTTTTCCAAATGAGTCGCCGCGCCGCCGCCTTTGCTGCGACAACCTGAGACATCCATGACCCACACCCGGCAGAACTCCTTTCGCGTGGCCCTCGTTCAGATGGCCTGCTCGCCCAGTCCGGAAGCAAATCTGGATCGGGCGATCGACCACCTGCGCCGCGCCGCCCGCGATGGCGCGCAGATGATCTGCCTGCCCGAGCTCTTTCAGACCCAGTATTTCTGTCAGCGGGAAGACCACGCCATGTTCGATCTGGCCGAGCCGATTCCAGGCCCAGCCACAGAGCGGCTGGCAGCGGTGGCGCGCGAAGAGAAGGTCTCGATCATCGCTTCCCTGTTTGAGCGGCGCGCCCCTGGTATCTATCACAACACCGCAGCGGTGCTGGAAGAGGACGGCACGCTGGCCGGCGTGTATCGCAAGATGCATATTCCGGACGATCCGCTCTATTACGAGAAGTTTTATTTCACGCCCGGCGACCTCGGCTTCCGCAGCTTTCCCCTGCATGCCGGGCAGGCGGGCGTGCTGGTGTGCTGGGACCAGTGGTATCCGGAGGGCGCGCGCATCACGGCGCTGCGCGGGGCCGAGGTGCTGTTTTATCCCACCGCCATCGGCTGGCATCCGGCAGAGAAGGAAGAGTTCGGCACGGCTCAGTACAGCGCCTGGCAGACCATCCAGCGCGCCCATGCCATTGCCAATGGCGTGTACGTGGCCGCGGTGAACCGCGTCGGCCATGAGTCAGGCGACATCCGCGGCAACCGCGCCGAAGGCCCGGGCCTGGAGTTCTGGGGAGGCTCGTTTCTGGCTGACCCGTTTGGGCGGGTGATCGTGCAGGCCAGTCATGACGGCGAAGAGATTCTGATCGGCGAAATTGACCGCAACCTGATGGAGCAGACGCGACGTAACTGGCCGTTTTTGCGGGATCGCCGCATTGACGCCTATCAACCCATTACGGCAAGGTTTCTGGAACCATGAAGGCCGATCGAACCACAACCAGTGACGCCCCAGCCCTGCAGCGGACGGGTAAGCCGCCGCGCGCCTTGGGCCTGCGCATGCCGGCGGAGTGGGAAGCACACGCCGCCACATGGATTGCGTGGCCGCAGAACCCGGAAGACTGGCCGGGAAAATTCCAGCCCATCCCCTGGGTCTATGCCGATATTGTGCGGCTGCTGGCGCGCGTCGAAGACGTTCACATTCTGGTGAACGATGCGGCGACGGAAACGAAGGCGCGCCGCGTCCTGCAGCGCGGGGGCGCTGACCTGCACCGCATTCGGTTTCATCGCTGGACGACCGACCGCGTGTGGCTGCGCGACTCCGGTCCCATCTTTCTTACCCCGCGCGACGGTGCGGCCAAGGCGCCCCCGCTGGCGCTGACCAACTGGAAGTTCAACGCCTGGGCCAAGTACCCGGACTGGGAGAACGATGACCAGATCCCGGAGCGAGTGGCGAATCTGCTGCATGTTCCCTACTGGACGCCGGAGATTGCCGCCAAAGATGGCACGCGCCACCGGGTCGTGCTGGAAGGCGGCAGCATCGACACCAACGGCGCCGGAACCCTGCTGACCACGGAAGAGTGCCTGTTGAGCGAGATCCAGCAGCGCAACCCGGGCCTCACGCGAGACCAGCTGGAAGCCTGCCTCTGCGACTTTCTTGGCGTGGAGCAGGTGCTGTGGCTGGGGCGTGGCATCGCCGGGGATGACACCCACGGACACGTGGACGACATCGCCCGTTTCACCGATCCCATGACCATCGTTGCGGCGGTCGAGCCCAATCGCGCGGACGAAAATTACGAGCCGCTGGCCGAAAATCTCGATCGGCTGCGCGCCGCCCGGTCGCCGGATGGTCAGCCGTTTCGCGTGGTCGAGCTGCCGCTGCCGGCGCCGGTCGTCTTTGAGGGCCAGCGCCTGCCGGCCAGCTACGCCAACTTCTACATCGCCAACCAGACGGTGCTGGTGCCGACCTTCAACGACCCCAACGACCGCCTGGCGCTCAACGCGCTCGCCGAGCTTTTCCCCAGACACTCCGTCTGCGGCATTCACAGCGGAGACTTCATCTGGGGCTTAGGCGCCATGCACTGCATGACCCAGCAACAGCCCGCCACGCCCCGTTAGCAGGCGTAGCAACGCGCGGCGCAGGGCTGCTTCGAAAGAGGCACCCGACGCGGCGCAATCGTCACCGTGCGGGCCGGTCGCGAGGGCCGGACTGCCCCGGCCGCCGGCTTCCTGCCGCGCGTCATCCGGCTCCGCAGGGAAACGATAGCGGCGGCGCGAATCTGCGAAACGCGCGACTCGACCAGCCCCAGCCGCTCGCCAATCTGCTTCAGGGTCAGCTCTTCCACGTAGTACATCGACAACACCCGGGCTTCGCGCTCGGGAATCTCCGCCAGCGCGGCGCACAGCTGGGCCGCCCGCTCCGACTGCATGCAGCGGAATAGCGGACCATCTTCTTCCGGGGCCGGCACAAAGGCAAGCTCCTCCTCGGCAGAGTCTTCACTGCGCAGCTCATGCAGGCTGCCAATCTCGAGGCTCTTCAACTCGCCCAGCAGCTCCTGCAGCGCCTGCAACGGCATGCCCACCTCGGCGGCAATCTCGGACTCCGACGGCGCACGGCCCAGCGTCTGCGTCAGGCTGCGGCGCGCCTCTTCGACGGTCCGGCCTTTGCGGCGGAGATCGCGCGAGCCCCAGTCAAGATCGCGCAGGCTGTCGAGGATGGCGCCGCGGACGCGGAACTGCGCGTAGCTGCGGAATTGGACGTTCTTGGCGCCATCGAATTTGTTGTAGGCGTCCATCAGCCCCACAACGCCGGCGCTGACCAGATCTTCCAGTTCCACATGCTGCGGCAGACGCTCATGGATCTTGCGCGCCAGGATACGCACCAGCGGCAGGTGCTCGAGCAGCACAGCCTCCCGGTCGCGCGCCGTGACGGCCGGATCGGCGGCAGCGGCTGCGGCGGGCGCAACGGCGGACGATGCCGCCGGTTTCGCCTGCGGGTTACGTGGGGTGGTTACGGCTGGCGGCCGCGCTGGAGACAGCGGCCGGGGGGTCCAGGAGAACGGCGGCAGAACAGCGAAAGAAGCAGCGGATACGGCAGAAACAGGGGAGGTTGCCATGATGCGCCTCGTTATGGAATTTGCCGGCAGCGATTTTTCGGAGACTTGTTGTAGCGTGTCGGCAGTTCCACAATGACGCGAATGAAAGGTGAATTCAATGACTGTGACGGAAATGGAACGCCCTCTAAATCCATTTCGGAACAGCACTTACAGCGAGTTTCAAAAGGGGACGAAGCCGACCCCGAAGTCTCAAGGCGCAGCCGATGGAGCAGCAAATCGCGGCAAAACTTTTCGCTTGCCGCTTCGCCTTTCATTCGCTAAACTGATCACGCCATGGCCATTACACGTAGACAGAAGGATGTACTCGACTTTATCCGCGAGTTTGTGGAGCGCTGCGGGTACTCACCGTCGTTTGAGGAGATCGCCCGCGGGCTGGAGCTGAACTCCCTGGCTACGGTCCATAAGCATATTTCCAATCTGGAAAAGAAGGGCCTGCTGCAGCGCGGCCACAACCGCAGCCGGTCGATCGATATCCTGCCGGAGCAGAGCCGCTCCGCCACGCCAGAGATTCCTCTGCTCGGCCGGATCGCCGCTGGCCGGCCGGTTGAAGCTTCCGAGATGCGCGAGACGCTGTCGCTGAGCGATCTGGTCGACAACAAGCCCGTCTTCGCGCTGCAGGTGCGCGGAGAGTCGATGCGCGATGACCACATTATGAGCGGCGACTACGTCCTGATTGAAAAGACCG
>JAKAUB010000057.1 GCA_021827845.1 Acidobacteriota bacterium
GCGTCACGGTCTCGTAATCGTGACGAAGGACCTGCTCGGCGTGCAGAAAATCGCCGGTAATGCAGCGCACCCCCAGGCGCTCGATCCGTGCAATGTCGGCAACGATCGGCTCCGCGCCTTCGGCCGCATACCGCTCGCGCGCCCAGGCCGGCACCTCCGCCGTGTTGATCAGGGCGTAGTCGAAGATGGGTCCGCCGGCGTGCTCATAGATGCGCTCGATGTGCTGGGACGCGCTCAGTCCCAGGCTCTCGTTGGCCTGCGTCATCAAGTTGCAGATGAAAACGCGCAGACCAGGAGCTGCCAGCAGGGCTTCCGCAATTCCCTTCACCAGCAGGTTGGTAATCAGACTGGTATAGAGCGAGCCCGGCCCCAGCGTGATGACGTCAGCCGTCAGGATCGACTCCACCGCTTCGGGCAGTGCGACGGCCTCGGGGGAGTCCAGCATCAGCCGGACAATGCGGCGGCGGCTGGCTGTGATGCGGGTCTCGCCCTCTACCGTCGTGCCATCGTCCATGAGAGCGCGCAGGCGAACATCGGAATTCGTCGCCGGATACAGATGGCCACGCGCGGCAAGAATCTGGCAGGAGGTTTTTACAGCTAGCGCAAAGTCTCCCGTCACAGCGGTAAGGCCGGCCAGAAAAAGATTGCCGAAACTGTGGCCCTGCAGCCCTTCGCCGCTCTCGAACCGGTATTGAAACAGCCGCGAGAGCAGATGCTCGTCCTCCGACAGCGCGACCATGCAGTTCCGCAGATCGCCCGGAGGAAGGATGTTCATGTCTTTGCGCAGCCGTCCGCTGGATCCACCGTCGTCGGTCACGGTCACAATGGCGGCCAGCTCGGCAATCTCTTCATGCGGCAACGCTGCACCACTGGCTGCACCTGGGTTGACGATCGTATGCCGGGCGTGACGCTTCAGCCCACGCAGCAGAGTCGAGAGCCCTGTTCCACCCCCGATGGCGGTAAACCGCAGGGGGCGCACCGGCTGCCGGGCCGCCACAGCGGTCTTTGGTTTGCGGGCGGCAGACTTGGCAACAGACAAACAGTTCCCTTCCGTGCAGAGGCAACCGAATCCCGGCGCTAGGCGATCTCGGGATACAGCAGTTCGGTAAAGCGGGGATCGTCCACCAGTTCCTGAAAGTCAGCGTCCAGGCGAGCCTGAATCCGGTTGCGCGGATTCAGTTCAATGGCGCGAGCCAGCGCGGCGAAGCAGTCCTCGGGCCGCCCGGTCATGCAGTACAGCAGCGCCAGCCCGTAGTGGGCATAATCCGCCGTGGGCACATCCGTTACGATAATGTCAAAATGTTCTCGGGCGTCCTCATAAAATCCGCCGTTCAGCAGAGAAACGGCGTAATCGAAGCGCTCCTCCGGGGTGCTGAACTTCACCTCGGACTTCGCGATCTGACGCTCGCAGGCATTGCAGTGGACGCGCGCGCGGTCGATCAGATCTCCCGCGTCGGAAGCAATCAAAGCCTCAAGCGCTGCCTTGGCTTTTTCGTATTTGCCTTCGTGCATCAGGCGTACGGCGGTTTCGTACTGCTGAATCTGCTGTTTGCGGCCCGGATCAGGGCCGGGAGCCGACTTGGCGGCGACGACGCGCGGCATTGTCGCCGGCTTCTTCCTGGTCGGTGCTTCTTTCATAGGCACTCTCGCATGGGGACGGCCGAGAGCCGTGGACGCCCGCGGGCCCCAACCCTCGTAAAACTAACAGGAAAGCACCGTTCCTGCAACGCGTGGACACGCCCGCAGGCAGCTCCGGCACCGCCAGAGGCGACACCTCAGAATGCTAAAATGGCCTAGGAAACCGCCTATGCCTGACATCCTTCGCAGAAAGACACCCACCGTTAATATCGGCAATGTCCGGGTCGGCTCGGATGCTCCGGTTGTGGTGCAATCCATGACCAACACGGACACCGCGGACATCGCATCGACGGTCCGCCAGGTAGCCGCGCTGGCGCGCGCCGGGTCGGAGATTGTCCGCGTAACGGTCAATAACGATGCTGCCGCCCAGGCCGTCCCCTTCATCGTGGATACCCTGGCGAGTGAAGGCATCCACGTGCCGATCGTGGGAGATTTCCACTACAACGGCCATCTGCTGCTGAAGAAATACCCCGGCTGCGCGCGGGCGCTGGCCAAGTACCGCATCAATCCCGGGAACTGCTCCATCGGCCGCAAAGACGACGACAACTTCCGCACCATGATTGAGTGCGCGGTCGAGAACCAGAAGCCGGTGCGTATCGGCGTCAACTGGGGTTCGCTGGACCAGGCCCTGCTGACCCGCATGATGGATGAGAATGCCCGGCTGGCCGAACCACGCGAAGCGCGCGACGTCATGATCGAAGCGATGCTGGTCAGCGCGCTCGACTCTGCCGCTGCCGCGGAGCGATACGGCCTGCGCCACGATCAGATCATTTTGAGCGCCAAGGTAAGCGGCGTGCACGACCTGATTGACGTGTACCGTCTGCTGGCCGCACGGTGCGACTACGCGCTGCATCTGGGCCTGACCGAGGCCGGCATGGGCATGAAGGGTCTGATCGCCTCCACGGCCGGTCTGGCGCCGCTGCTGCTGGATGGTATCGGCGATACCATCCGTGTGAGTCTGACGCCCAAACCAGGCGGCGACCGAACCGAGGAGGTTCTGGCCGCACAGCAGATTCTGCAATCGCTGAACATTCGCAGCTTTACGCCTCAGGTGACCGCTTGCCCTGGTTGCGGGCGCACGACCAGCACGTTCTTTCAGGAGCTGGCGCAGCAGGTCCAGACCTACCTGCGCGACTCCATGCCCGCCTGGCGGCAGAAGTTCCCGGGCGTGGAAGAGATGAAGCTTGCCGTCATGGGCTGCGTGGTCAACGGTCCCGGCGAATCCAAACACGCCGACATCGGCATTTCTCTACCGGGAACGTTCGAGGATCCAGTCGCGCCTGTCTACGTGGACGGCCGCCTGTTTGTTACGCTTCGGGGCGATCACATCGTCGAAGAGTTCCAGAAGATTCTCGACGAGTACGTACACACCCGCTACGGTGCGGGCGCTTCCCGCGAGCTGGTAGAAGCGTAACTGCCGTTCAGGATCTGGCAGCAGGCGCGGGCGGCGGTACGCTCGCTGCGGGTGTTTTCTTCTCGCCTTCTGGCGAGGCTGGCTTGGCCGCCTTCAATCCGGCCCGCTTGATGACCTGATTCAGGGTTGTTGCGTCCAACTCTTGCTCAAACGATTTTTCGGCTCTGCGCAGGGCTGCGTGAACCGCTTTTCGGATCTCTTTTTCACCAGCGCTGTCATGGGTGGATCGATGCAACAACTCTGCCGGGCCGAGGGCGCGGTAAATGTCGCGCAGTGTGATCTGTTTCGGGCTGCGGAGCAGCTGCGTGCCGCCGCCGGGACCTTTCGTGCTGGCGACCAACCCGGCGCGGCCCAGCGAGGCAAGCAGCCGGCGCACAACGACCGGGTTGGTCGCCAGCGCCTGCGCCAGGCTTTGCGAGGTTCGGTACCGCGTCGGCTCAGTAGCCATCAGCACCAGCGCTTCCATCGCTGTCGAAAACCTCAGGTTCGCCGCCATGCGGAAACGCTATCACAGTCCCACTGCGGGCGGAACCGATGCAACGGTGCATCCAAAAGATTTTGGCGCTGCGGAAAAAGTGATGATGCGCAAAAGACGATTTTTTTTTAATAGCAGGATTTTCATCACTGCCAGCCTGCTTACGATCAGCCTGCTTGCAGCTCGTGCCGCCGGTGCGCAGGCGCGGCCGGAGCCTACGCTGCGCAAGCGGCCCGTCACCCCTCTGCATCCGGCGCCCAAGGCGCCTGCTCCCCCGCCCCCTGTCTCTCCGTATGAAACAGTTACGCTGGCGCGCGGTATTCCGCTGCGCGTTCAACTTAACAAGCGCTATCACATGCGCAAGGGTCAGCCGGTTACGGGAGTGCTGATTAACGACGTCTACTCCGGAAACTATGTCGTCCTGCCCAAAAACACGCAGATTGTAGGAAAAATCTCCGGGATGCAGCCGGTACACTCCCGCGATCATTTCTGGAATCTGCTGGATGCCGACTTTACGCCTATGAACACACCCGCGCTCCAGTTCACCTCTGTACGTCTTCCAGACGGCGAGGTCCGGACGCTGACCGCGAGCGCCACCGAACGCACGGCGCCGGTCGTAAACATGACGGCGACGAAGCATAAGCAGGGTCTTATGGCCAAGGCGAAGGCCCAGCTCCACCAGAAAATCGACAGCTTAAAGGGAATAGTCCACAATCAACACAAATCCGATACTGCGCTGCAGATGTTGTACGGGCAGCTTCCCTATCATCCACAGGAGATATGGGCCGGAACGCAGTTCGATGCCGTGCTGGAGCAGC
Organism: Acidobacteriota bacterium; assembly: GCA_021827845.1. Taxonomy (GTDB): domain Bacteria; phylum Acidobacteriota; class Terriglobia; order Terriglobales; family Acidobacteriaceae; genus JAKAUB01. The sequence goes on from JAKAUB010000057.1 coordinate 4,346, forward strand.
CGCTGCAATTCCAGGAAAAGCGTCCGCTTAAACCACTGCTGCTGACGCCGCCCAAAGGTCATCTGGCGCCCGGCGAGCTGGAGGCGCGGCTGGTCACGCCCCTCAGCTCCGCAACCAACAAGGTGGGCAATCCGGTGGAAGCGGTGTTGACGCAGCCCTACCTCGACGCCTCCAAACAGCACGTAATTTTGCCGACGGGGACCGAGCTGCAGGGCGTGGTGACGCAGGCAAAGCCAGCGCGCAAGCTGGGGCACAACGGAGTCCTGCGCTTCACGTTCCGCAATGTGAAGCTGCCCGATGGATCGCTTGAAAAGATGCACGGGCAGATGACAGCAGTGGAAGGCCGCAAAGGGCAGAACGTGACAGTCGATTCCGAAGGCGGCGCCAAAGCGAATGCAGATCAGGGAAAGTTTCTTGCGCCAATAGCGCTCGGCGCCATGGCCGGAAATTCTCTTGACTCCAATCAGGGCAATGGGCACGCCGGCTTCGCCAGCAATGGTTTCGGCCTGGTCGCCCGGGGACTTTCCATGGCGTTTGTTACGCCGGCCATGACCGCCGGATTTGCTTATTTTGCGCTTGGAAAATCCATTACCCGCCGCTGGCTGGAACCAGGGCACAACGTGGTGTTCGCGAAGAATACTCGCATGCAGCTCGCCGTTGCCGATCGATAGCGGCTCACGATGCGCCAGCTCAGACGCGCTGGAACAGACCGTACAGAAATGGCTGGATGCTCCCCCAGGGCGTGTGATGCTCCACACGGCGCGATTCGATTAGCGAGAAATCCGGGCCCACGGCCTCGGCAAGTGTTGGCGGCGCGTATCGGCAGACGGGAAGCCCGCTGCAACGCTCCGGCCCATCCTGCGCAAAGGTAGCGATGATCGCGAACCCCCCGGAAAGCATCGCGTGGCGAAGAGTTTCGCGATAGGCGCTGCGTTGTTGTTCCTCCGTCAGGAAATGAAAGAGTGCGCGATCGTGCCACAGCCGATACTGCCGCTCCGGGCGCCACTGCCTGATATCCGCCGCTAACCAATCCACACCTGCCGCCTGCGCTCCAAGGCGCGCCGCAGCCTGCTCCAGCGCAGAGGATGAGAGATCAAGCACGGTCAGATCGGTAAATTTCCGTTCGAGCAGCGCATCCACCAGCCGCGACGCACCACCGCCCACGTCCACAATGGCATCGTCCGGCTGCACGCCGGCGGCAGCGATGAGCTCCAGCGATGCCGCGGGCACCGACTCCGACCAACTGCGCTCCGCCTCGGGCTTATGGCTGTAGACGCCGTCCCAGTGCCCTTGTGCAGCATCACCGATCATTCGTGAAGACTACTCCCACTCGATGGTTCCCGGCGGTTTGGAGGTAATGTCATAGACCACGCGGTTGATCCCATGCACCTCGTTCACGATGCGGCTGGAGATTCGCTGCAGCACATCATAGGGCAGCGGCGCCCAGTCCGCCGTCATACCGTCTTCCGAGTGCACGGCACGGATGGCGCAGGTGTATGCGTAGGTGCGCTGGTCGCCCATCACGCCGACACTCTTCAACGGCAGCAGCACGGCGAAGGATTGCCAAATCTGCCGGTACAGCCCGGCCAGCTTGATCTCGTGGACGACGATCTCGTCCGCTTCCTGCAGAATGGCGATCCGATCCGGCGTTACCTCGCCAACGATGCGCACGGCAAGTCCTGGCCCAGGGAACGGCTGGCGCTGCAGGATGTCTTCCGGCATGCCCAGATCGCGGCCAATGCGGCGGACTTCGTCCTTGAAGAGATCGCGCAGCGGCTCGATGAGCTTCAGCTTCATTGTCTCCGGCAGGCCGCCGACGTTGTGGTGGCTCTTGATCGTCTGTGACGGCCCCTTGACGGACGACGATTCGATCACATCCGGATACAGCGTGCCCTGCACCAGCCAGTCCACCCGGCCCGTCTCCTGCGTGATGCGGTGGGCTTCCGCATCGAACACCTCAATAAATTCACGGCCAATAATCTTGCGTTTCTGTTCCGGATCGGTAACGCCGGCAAGCTGCGACAGAAAACGCTCCGATGCATCCACCCCAATCAGATTCAGCCCCAGCTTGCCGCGAAGGTTCTCCTGGACTTTGCGGAACTCGTCCTTGCGCAACACGCCGTTATTCACAAAGACGCAGGTAAGGCGCTCGCCAATGGCGCGATGCACCAGCACCGCGGCCACCGAGGAATCGACGCCGCCCGACAGCGCGCAGACGGCATGCCCGTCCCCGACCTGCTGGCGAATCCGTTCCACCGTGCTCTGGATAAAGTGCTGCGGCGTCCAGTCCGGGGCAACCTTGCAGATGCGGAAGAGAAAATTGCGCAGCAGCTCGGCGCCATCGCGGGTGTGATGCACCTCGGGATGAAACTGAACCGCCCAGATACGCCGCGCCTCATCCGCCACTCCGGCAATTGCGGAGGGCGTCTTCGCCGTGACGACAAAGCCCTCCGGCAGATTTAATGCCTCGTCCCCATGCGACATCCACACCGGCAGCGTTGTGGGCAAATCGGCAAAGAGCTCCGACGGCCGCACGACAGAGACCTCTGCATGCCCATACTCGCGCCGGTCAGCCGGACGCACTTTACCGCCGAGATGGTGCAGGATGAAGTGCAATCCATAGCAGATGCCGAGCACCGGCACACCCAGCGACAATACGCGTGGATCGGCGGGCGGAGCATCTGCGTCATACACCGAGCATGGGCCACCGGAAAGAATCACGCCGGCCGGGTGCAGATCCTGAATCGCCTGCAACGAGGCAGTACACGGCAATACCGCAGAAAACACATTCTGCTCGCGGATGCGGCGCGCGATGAGCTGCGTGTACTGCGAGCCGAAATCAAGAATGACAATCGTTGACGGATTCACGCCGGCCTTTACATCTCCTGAAGGATAATCGTCAGTTTATAGCAGGCAGCGCTGGCTGGGGCTGTGGGACTGGAGGCTGAGCATTACGGCTGCGCCACAGCACGATATAGCCCGCCAGGCGCGCGACCTGAAAAAAATCCGAAGCGACCAGATACAGAATGGAAACAAAAATCCACCAGAAATAGAGCGCATTGCCCGTCATCTCCTCACGGAATGGAACGGGCGTGGCGCAGCAGACCATCGCCATTACGATCAGAGCCACTTTGATAATCGCCAGAACGAGGTTCACCTCCACCATCTGGGAGCGGAGGCCGGCAAGCCTTCCCTTTCCAAATTGCACGGAATTTCTGAAAGCGGCGGCGATGCCGCAGCCCTCCACCAGCACCAGCAGCGGCGCAATGCTGAAGACCCAGCTGATGGCCGCCCAGGCAAAGAAAACCGCGAAACTGAGAGCAATGGCTTTGACGGAGTAAGTGACCAAATTTGGCGCAGCGCCGCCGAGCGAGGATTGTGCCGCCCAGCGCAGCAGAACGAACCAAAGCGCAGCCGACGCTGCCAGCGCCGCGATACGCACAAACTGCAGGATCGCCAGCATCCAGGGACGGCGCGGCAGTGCAGGATCCAGCCTTCGCAGAACGCGGCTGCGGCCAAACCCCGAGGCCAGCGACCACAAAGCGGCGCTCAGCGGCCCTATCCAAAGCAGCGCACGCAGCACGGGCGGCATCAACCGGTCGCCGACTTCGGCAACAGTCTGCGCGGCCGCCAGGCTGTCAATCAGCGAAAAATGGCTGAGGCCGGTTCCGGCCAGCGAGACCTGCGACAAAATGCGGAACGCCTCCCAGGCGAAGAGTCCGCAGAGAGGAATGCCAATGGCCCATCGCCACGCTACCTCTAGCAGCAGCAGCCTGGGATTGCGCCAGCACTGTCCGATGGTCGCGACGAAAGACTGCGTCGCCCGTACCGGAGCCGCCGAAGTTGCGGCCGCACCGCTGACGGCGGCTGCGGAGTCGGTCGTCATTGGATGGCGGCGCTCATGGCTTGTCGTGCGATGCAGCCGTATTCTGCTGGCCCGCAGGCCGAACAACGAAGTTCACCATTTTGCCTGGCAGCACGATTGTCTTCACGACTTCCTTGTCTGCAAGGGCTGCCTGCACGCGGGCATCCGCCGCTGCGGCACGGCGCAGCTCGGCTTCTTCACCCGGAGCCGGGACAGAGATGACCGCGCGCAACTTCCCATTCACCTGCACGGGAATCTCCATGGTCTGCTCCGCAGCCAGGGCCTCGTCGAACTGCGGCCAGCGAGCGCGCAGCAGCGGCTCCGTTTCGCCCATCTGCAACCACAGCTCGGCCGCCAGGTATGGCGCAAAGGCTTCAAGCATCAGCACGAGCGTCCGCGTGATGCTGTACAGCACGGCGGGTGAGACTTCGTTTTGCGCGATGGACGACTCCGCGGCGGTCAACTGATTCACCAGCTCCATAATCGCTGCGATGCAGGTGTTGAAGTGCCAACGGCCCTCAAACTCCTGCGTCAGGCGGCGGAGCGTCTGGTGCAGCTTGCGCAGCAACTGCTGCTCCAGCGGACTGTATTGTGCCGGCAGCGCCCGATCGCGGCCAGCGTTCCCCTGCGGAATTGTCTGCGTGATGAAGCGAAACACGCGGCCCAGAAAGCGGCTGATGCCGGCGACGCCGTCTTCCTGCCAGTCCAGATCGCGATCCGGCGGCGCCGCGAACAGCGCATACATGCGTGTGGCATCCGCGCCATAGCGCGCGATCATTTCGTCCGGCGAGACGACATTCCCTTTTGACTTCGACATCTTCGCGCCGTTGCGGATCACCATACCCTGCGTAAAGAGCCGATCGACGGGCTCGTTATTTTTGATCAGGCCCAGGTCGCGCATCATCTTGGTCCAGAAGCGCGAATAGATCAGGTGCAAGATCGCGTGCTCCACGCCGCCGATGTACTGATCGATCGGGAACCAGTAGGCAGCAGTGGCTGGATCGAACGGCGCTTTGTCATTCCTGGCGTCCGTGTACCGGTAGAAGTACCAGGAGGAGTCGACAAATGTGTCCATCGTGTCCGTTTCGCGGCGCGCAATGCCGCCGCACTTCGGACACATGGTGCGCGCAAACTCCGGCACACGAGCCAGCGGCGACCCACCCTCCTGCGTAATGTCAATATTCTCCGGCAGCAACACCGGCAGTTGCTCCTCCGGC
>JAKAUB010000243.1:0-7018 GCA_021827845.1 Acidobacteriota bacterium
TCTGACGGGAGAGGAAATTTTTCATGCGCTATTTGCCAAAATCTCCGGAGGACCGCGCCGCCATGCTGGCGGAGATCGGCGCCGGTTCAATCGGCGATCTGTTTTCGACCATTCCGGCGGAGTACCGTCTGACGCGCGACCTGAACATTCCGCGCCAGATGGGCGAGCAGGAGATCGTCGAATTTTTTCGCACTGCGTCCGAGCGCAATGCCAACGGCTTCGCCAGTTTTCTGGGCGCCGGCGCCTACCGGCACTACCGCCCGGTGGTGATCGATGCGCTGATCCAGCGCGGCGAGTTTCTCACCTCCTACACGCCGTATCAGGCGGAGATTTCCCAAGGCACGCTGCAGGCCATCTTTGAATTTCAGACGATGATCTGCGAGCTGACGGGCATGGAGATCGCCAACGCGTCCATGTACGACGGCTCCACTGGCGCAGCGGAAGCCGTGATGATGGCGGCACGCATCACCGGCCGCAGCGGCGTCTGTGTCGTCAACACCGTGCATCCGGAGTATCGCGAGGTGCTGCACACCTACGCGCAGCACCAGGGCCTGCCGCAGACGCTGGTTCCCTACGGTGCGGACGGCCGCGTGGACCTGCGCGCGCTGGAAGCCGCGATCACCGCTGATACCGCCTGCGTGCTGATCCAATCGCCCAACTTCTTTGGCGTGATTGAAGACGTGGCTGCGATTGCGGACCTGGCGCACTCAAAAGGCGCGCTGCTGATCGTCTCCATCGCAGAGGCGCTGTCGCTCGGCATCGTGCGGCCGCCGGTGGAAGCGGACATCGTTTCGCTGGAAGCACAGTCCTTCGGCGTGGCCGTCAGCTATGGTGGTCCGTACTGCGGCGTGCTGGCAGCGAAGGAGAAGTTCATCCGCCAGATGCCCGGCCGCCTGACCGGCGCTGCGGTCGATAAAAAGGGCCGCCGCGGCTTTGTGCTGACGCTGTCTACCCGCGAGCAGCATATCCGCCGGGAAAAGGCGACCTCGAACATCTGCACCAACCAGGCGCTGGTCGCGCTGATGACCTGCATTTATCTCACCATCTACGGCCGCGCCGGCATGCGGGAGCTGGCTGAGCAGAACCTGGCGAAGGCGCACTACGCCGCGTCGGCGCTGGCGGCCACGCCGGGCAGCCGGATTCTCTTCGACCGCTCCCCACGCTTCAATGAGTTTGTGCTGGAGACGCGCGAGATGCCGGAGGCGCTCAACGCGCGGCTGCTGGAACATAAGGTGATCGGCGGCCTGCCGCTGTCGCGCTGGTATCCGGAGTTGGGCCACGCCTCACTGTGGTGCGCGACCGAACAGAACTCGCGGGAAGAGATCGACCGCGCTGCAGCCGTCGCGCAGGAAGAAGTGTCCTCCAAACATACGGGTTCGCTGGCATACGCCTGAGAAAGTTTTGAGAGCAACGATGGCCACTGAGAGCAAAATGACAGAAACGCCTGCGCAGCCAGCAGCAACGCCGTTCGTCGGAACGCGCTCGCGCGTCTCCGCCCACATCAACCAGAATGAAGGGCTGATCTTTGAGAAGTCCTCGCCCGACAAGCGCGCCTATCGACTGCCGGCGCTCGACGTCCCCGCGGTGGACGCGGCCGCTCTTTTGGGCGATGCCGTGCGGCACGATTGCGGCTTGCTGCCGGAGGTGAGCGAGATTGAGGTGATCCGCCACTTCACGCGACTCTCCACCTGGAACTACGCCATTGACCTGGGCATGTATCCGCTGGGAAGCTGCACCATGAAATACAACCCGCGCGTGAACGAATTTGTCGCGCGCCTGGGCGGCATTGCCGACGCGCACCCCTATCAGCCGGAGTCGCTTTCGCAGGGCGCGATGCGCGTGATGTGGACGCTGCAGGATTGCCTGAAAGAGATCACCGGCATGGACGCCATCACGCTGCAGCCTGCGGCGGGCGCACATGGCGAGTTCACCGGCATCCTGCTGATCCGCGCGTACCACGAGTCGAAAGGCAATCCGCGCCGCAAGATTCTTATTCCCGACTCCGCCCATGGCACCAATCCCGCAACGGCTGCGGTCTGCGGCTATGAAGTACAGAACCTGAAGTCAAACGCGCAGGGCATGGTGGACCTGGCAGAGCTGGAACGGCTGGTGGATGAGGAGACGGCAGCCCTGATGCTGACCAATCCTTCGACCATCGGTGTGTTCGAGGCGGAGATTCATCGCATCGCCGACATTTTGCACGCCAAGGGCGCGCTGCTTTACATGGACGGCGCCAACATGAACGCGCTGGTCGGCAAGACGCGGCCCGGCGACTTTGGCGTGGACGTGATGCACCTGAACCTGCACAAGACCTTTTCGACGCCCCATGGCGGCGGCGGTCCGGGATCGGGTCCCGTCGCCTGCAAAGCGATTCTTGCGCCGTTTCTGCCCACACCGATTCTGAAGGAAGTTGGCGACGGAACCCTTCGGTTTGAGTACAACTGCCCGCAGACGATTGGTCGCGTCCGCATGTTCTACGGCAACTACGGCATGTTCGTGCGCGCGCTGGCGTACATTCTGGCCAATGGGCCCGATGGCCTGCGCCAGACCACCGAAGACGCCGTGCTGAACGCGAACTACATCCGCAAAAAGCTGGAAGATGTCTACGAGCTGCCGTATAAAACGCCCACGCTGCATGAGGTGGTCTTCAGCGACCGGCGCCAGACCCGCAACGGCGTCAAGACGGGCGATATCGCCAAGCGCCTGATCGACTATGGCTTTCATCCGTACACCACGTCGTTTCCGATGATCGTTCCGGGCGCGCTGATGATTGAGCCGACCGAGAGCGAGTCGCGCGAGGAGCTGGATCAGTTCATCGATGCCATGCGGCAGATCGCGCGCGAGGTGGAGGAGAATCCGCAGGTGGTGCTGAACGCGCCAGAGGCAACGCGTGTTTCGCGCATGGATGAGGCGGCAGCGGCGCGGAAACCGATTCTCCGTTGGCGTCCGGCCGCGTCTGCGACGGCAGCGAACAACGCGCTGGAGCCGGCGTCCCAGGCGGCAGAGTACTGATTCTGCCATGGGCTCATGCTAGGCTGAAGTCAGGCGCCCGTAGCTCAGATGGATAGAGCGAACGCCTCCGAAGCGTTAGGTCGCAAGTTCGAATCTTGCCGGGCGCACCACACATACTGCAGCAGGAGGGCGGCGAAGGTTACCGCGCGCAACTGCTGACTTTCAACCTGCAACGGACTGCATGAAGCTGTCGCTCTTTCGGGCTCTTGCCCTCGCTTTTCTTGTTCCGCATTTCTCGTTCGCAGGTAGCGTCCAGACGCCGGCGCCAGCGGCTCCGTTGACGCTGCAACAGGTGGTCGCCGGCATTGTGGCGAGAAATCAACGGCAAACGGATCAATTACCCGGATACACCAGCCAGCGGGTATATTCCGTCACCTACTCGGGCTTTCCAAAGCTATCGGCGCAGATCACCGGCACTATGCGCTACTCCGCACCGGGCACCAAGACCTTCGCCATCTCCTCGCGTACTGGATCCAAGCTCCTGATCGATCGCATTCTGCTTCGCCTGGTTCGCACGGAGATTGATGCACAGCGGAACTTCCGTAATTCAACGCTGAATGACCAGAACTATATTTTCAGTGATCTGAACTATTCGAAGGCGGCTGACGGCTGCTCGTACTCCCTGTTTGTTACGCCCAAACATCCCAGCCCAATCCTGTACCGCGGCCGTTTATGGATCAACGAGAAAGATTTTGGCGTGTGCCGGATGGAGATCTCCCCTTCGAAAAATCCATCGTTCTGGATTCGAAGCACAGAGATTCATCAGGCCAACGAGCAGGTCGCCGGCTACTGGCTGCCCAGTGAAAACCGGACGACCTCTCAGGTGCGGCTCGGTGGCGTTGCAACCTTACAGATTCTTTGCAGTCACTATCGCATCATCATGCCCACGGCTTCGCTTCACGCACCCAGCGCGCTGCCACGGCATCCCGGATGCTTGCACTGACACGCAATTTCGGTCATGTTCTTTGCGTCCTTGCACCAATCACTGCAGTAGCTCTGGCCTTGCGGCGACATACAGTTACATGCGGCGTGCTTGCACTTCTCTTGTTTGCTCATTCCACACTTCTCCTTTTAGCCGGCAATATTCAGGTATCGCGCGTCTGTTCGGGTAGGATGCCCGAACCAGCGGCGTAGATATCCCTTGCACATTTGTGAATGCTGAGCAACGGAAATCCACAAGTTGTCAACTAATTGCAAGGATGCCCGAATGAGAAACCCGGACGTCTGCCGGATGTTTGCCCCGCAATCCATGTTCCGATGGCGCGGGAGCCACGGCAGGGTAACACCAACCTTAGGAGCGAATGACAATGAAAGCTTTGCGATCGGTACATGGAATGGCCTGGAAGTCGCTTGCCGTGGCAAGCCTTGCAGGTGTTTTGATGATTGGCGGTTGCAATAACGGACCGAAGTATGCGGATTCCAAAGACGCGGTAAACAATGCGCTGACGCAGAATAATCTGGGTGCGATCCATGTCTCCCAGGATCGCGACAAGGGTGTGATGACACTCACCGGCACCGTGCCGAACGACGCTGAAAAGACACAGGCCGAGAATGTCGCCAAGCAGGCGGCGCCCACCTACACCGTGGCCAATGAAATTGCCGTGGTGCCCCCGGATAATGCCAGCGCCACAAAAGCTGCAAACTCCGACACCGACAGCGCGATTGAAGACAGCATCAAGGCGGAGATCAAGAAGCACCGCGCCCTGAACGATCAAAGCATCGACGTTAAGTCCAAGAACGGTGCGGTGATTCTGTCGGGCAGCGTAAAGACGGAAGCCCAGAAGCGGGAAGCCGGAGAGCTGGCCAAGCATGTGCCGAACGTTCAGCAGGTTGTGAACGAGATCAAGGTCAATCCGAAGAAGCACTCGACCGCTCAGTAAGCGTCTCCGATTGCAAAGCACCAAAGCCGGCCTGCATAACGGGGGCCGGCTTTTGCTTTTTGTCGCGTTTTTCCTGTTGATTCAACGTGAGGTTTCTCATTCTGAGCGAGGCGGGGTGTCTGAGTATCGGCTTTTTTACTGCAACCCTGCAATACAAAGATCCTTCGCTTCGCTCAGGATGACATGGCGGGGGCTCCGCTCAGGATGACTCAAGGGGTTGCGCCTTGGATGACACAGGGGGCCTATTGCGCCAACGGCCGCTTCCATAGCACCAGGCCCATCCGGCAGAGCCAATACCGCTGCAAATCGTATGCATGCCCCAGCTCCCCGACCGCAGCTCGCAGCTCCCCCAGCGTATACGCCTGACGCACGGAGGTCGGCCCATCATGCTGGGAGAGTGGGCTGGGGTCGACCAGGCTTTGCAGGCGGGCGAGAGTATAGTGCAAGCTTGATCGTTCAACATCGTTCACCAGCACGGCGACCCGCGCCACGCGCAGCGCCTCGCGCAGAAATCTCCGCATCGCCTCCGGCCCCAGGTGATGCAGAAACAGGCAGCAGGAGACGACGTCCACGCCGGCATCCGGCAGAGGCAGGGCCAGCGCATCGCCGGCCAGGACCGCTGGCTGCGGCAAGGGCGCCGGCCAGTCGCCCGGCCCAGGGAGATGGCTGGCGTGCTGGTCGAGCAGGGTGACGGACACGGCAGTCCCGCTGACCTGCAGCTGGCGAACCGCTGCCTGCAGGACTTCGCCACGGCCTGAGGCGACCTCGAGGATATGGAGCGGTTGACCCGGAAACCGTCGCATCACCTTTTGAAACAACAATTTGTGGGTGCGGTCGCCGCCATACAGCCGGTTGACGGTGCGGATGGCGCTCAGCGCACAACTGACCTCGGCGGGCGACCAGCCCTCCTGATCCAGCATTTCTTCAGCTTCAATTCTCTGCATGCCAAACGTACCTTCGGTGAGTCTATGGATAAGGTATCCTGCGGCGCCGGAGCCGACCAGTTTCATAGAATGGAGCGTATGCATCCTCGACTGCTGGTTTTCCCTCGGCTGGTGGTTTCGCTTTTGTGTCTCGCGGCTCTTGCGCCGTTCGTGTGGGCCGACAGCGCTCCCTTTGACCTGACCGGGCCCCAGGTGCAGATCAACGTGACGCGGGACGGCGTCACGCTGCCCATTGCGAAGGTGCCCAATCTTCAACCGGGGGACCGTGTGTGGCTACGGCCAGATATGCCGGACAATGAGGTTGTCCACTATCTGATGATTCCGGTGTTCCTGCGGGGATCGCTCAATCCGCCACCGGCCGGCTGGTTTACCAAGGTGGAAGCCTGGCGTGCCGGGCCGCGCCGGGACGGCATCACGCTGACGGTTCCAGAGGGCGCGCAGCAGATGCTGCTGTTCTGGGCGCCAGAGACGGGCGGCGGCTTTACGACCGTGCGGTCTGCGGTCCGCGCCCGGCCGGGAAATTTTGTTCGCGCCGCGCAGGATCTCTACGCCGCCGATCTCACCCGCTCGCGGCTGGATGCGTACGTCGACGCCGTGCGCAAGATTGCCGCGACCGATCCGGCCGACCTGCAAAAGCGGGCCAAGCTGCTGGCGCGCACCCTGTACCTCAAGATCAACGAATCCTGCTTTGACCTGCCGACGGATCAACAGGAGTCCTGCCTGACCGCCAACACGACGAACCTGGTGCTGAATGATTCGCAGAGCCAGTCCATGGTCACCGCGCTGACCTCAGGCTCTGCCAGCGACATGATCAACCAGCTCTCCTCCTCTACGGCGGCAGGCGGCGGCATGTATAGCCCCTACGTCGGCGCTGTGGTGGACATGGTGCGCATCATGGGCAGCCTGCACACGGCGCAGTATGCGTATATCCCGGGAATCGCCGTGCTGCAGGACGACACGATGAGCCTGAAGCTGAACAATCCGCCCTCGTTCAGCAACCCGAAGTCGGTGATGATTGCGACCCTGCCGCCGATTGCGCCGGTGCATTATCCGGCGCTTCGCGCCGTCCATCCGGAGGATGATCTCTGCCTGCAGCGCCCTGATCTGGTGCTCGCGGTGGAGGGTGCGCCGCTTGTGTTCTCAACCAGCTTTGCCCACGGGGTGACGCTGGTCGTCCATGAC
>JAKAUB010000243.1:7762-9410 GCA_021827845.1 Acidobacteriota bacterium
ATCAGCAAAAATATTGAGCTGAAAACGGCAGGACGCACGGCGCACATTGAACTGGGCAACCCCGATGACCTGCCCCAGACCGGACGGCTGCTCTTCTTCCTGCGCTCAAATTCCCCGCAGCAGTTCCCGCGCGACGAGACGATTGAGGTTGCCGCCGTCAACGGAGGGTTCACGACGACGCTGAGCCTGCGGGATGCCAGCCTGACACTGGAAGATGCGCAGACGGTGCTGGCGATTCTGGATCCGGCGAAGGCGTTTGGACCGTCCGCCTTCGGCCCATTGCAATTCCGTCCGGTCGGCAAAGGGGGCGTCAATGGCGACTGGCAGCCGCTCGCCAACCTTGTTCGGCTGCCCAGGCTGGACCGCGTGAGCTGCCCGCCCGATCCCGTGAAGCCGTGCACGCTCGATGGCGACAACCTGTTCCTGGTGGATTCGGTGGCGAACAACTCCGCGTTTTCCGATCCGCGTCCCGCGCCCGAGGGCTTTGCCGGTGGCACCATGACCGTTCCGCGGCCAAATGGAACCACGCTCTATCTCAAGCTGCGGGATGATCCGACGAGCATCAATCGCGCTTCGCTGCCCGTACTGCCGGAGGCTGCCCCGTAAATGCGGCTCGCACCCGCCGAGTCGCACGCCCGCTACGGCTGCGTACTGGCGGCGGGGACGCCGCTTGAGACTTTGGGGAAGACGAACTCCTGCAATAAAGCAGCAACGCCTCCGCTGGCGAGGCCGATGACGCCGTTTTCAATCGTGAGGCCGAAGCCACGATCGTTGGCCGGATAGTAGGCATTCGAGATGCCGCCGGCGGCAAAGGTTCCCAGCACGTTGGAATAGTTCGGCTGCCACTTGCCGTTGTCGCCGCGCGTGATGAACACGGTGGAGAGGGCGTAGAGCGCGCGGGAGCGAGTCGTGCCCGTTCCCTTGTAAAAATATCGCGGGTCCTGATGCAGCAGCGAGGGAAAGACCGCGCCGCCCAGCATAATGCCGAAAAAGCCGTCGGCGTAGTTCGCGCCATATCGTTTCGAATAGCCCTGGAACCCCTGGCCATACTGGCTGAAAGAATTGTTCGCCTGCTGGATGCCGGCGACCGCTCCCGCTGTGAGGAAGGTGACAGGATCAATCGCAGAGCGCCAGGCAAGCCGGAATTTCTGCCCGCTGGTCAATGGCTCCGCGTGCCACACATAGCTGGTAAAGAAATTGGGAAACACGCCCAGGATGCGCTGCTTCTCTTCGGCGTGCACCTGCTGCTGCGCCAGGTCATAGCCGCTGAAGACGGCATGGACGGTCGTGCTGGCCGAGGCAATCTGCAGCGAAATGTCAGGCGCCTGAAACTGCTGATTTGCCGTCAGGGTAATCAACGGTCCCACCTGCGGAGCAAATCCGTCGGCAGTCACCGCCAGCTGAAACGTTCCCGGCGGCAGGCCGCTGAAGCGAAAGCCGCCCTCGCCATCCGTGCGGGTCGTCTTCTGGGTGGTGGCGGGCGGAGAGGTCAGCGTCACCTCGGCGCCAACGATGACGTGCCCATCTGGCGCCGAGACCGTTCCCGTGACGCTGGCGCCGGTCGCGGTTGCCGCCACAGACGCAGGGGGCACCGCTTGCGCGTACAGCGACGGGCCGAGCCATGCCATACAGGCCGTGCAGAGAGCGA
>JAKAUB010000100.1 GCA_021827845.1 Acidobacteriota bacterium
TGGCGCTGTGAATCTCCAGCACGCTGATGATGGACAGCGCAGCCACAAACGCCATCAGCGTCCAGTCGAAGTCATGGAACGAGAGAAAGCGGCGCATCAGCGGGTCGGCTCCGTCGGGGCGTGGTCGGCGGCAGCGGCCGGCTTTTCGCTTGCGGTTATGCCTGCGGCGCTGGCGGCGGGCGCTGCCGTCGCGGCCGGGGCTGCGCCTTTTGCAAATCCTTTGGGCCACGCCTGCGGAATCTCTAACGCGCCGACATCCGGGGCCTTCGCAGGGGTGGCGGTCGGCGTTGCCGGTGCGGTTTGCGGTTTTGCCTGCACCACGTTCATCACCGGCAGATTGTGGGCCTGACGGCGCTGCTTGTTGACGTAGGCTTCAATCACGCGCGCCGCCAGACGGGCGCTCAGATAACCCTCCGAACCGTTCTGCCACAGCACTACCACGGCGATCTCCGGGTTGCGACGCGGCGAAACACCCACAAACCATGCGGTGTCCGCCAGCTTTTTGCCGCCGCCAACCGAAGCCTTGTACGCGTTGCTGACGATCTGGGCGGTCCCGGTCTTGCCCGCAAAATCAATGCCCGAGAGCTGCGCCATCCCGGCGGTGCCGGCGAAGGTCGTCACCTCGGCCATTGCGTCGGTGACGGTCTCCCAGTTCGCTGGATCGATATGAATGTCCTGATTGCCGGAGCCGGGGAATTGTTCGGCATAGTAGTCCTTCAGGTTGGACGGAACCTCGTTGGGAAACACGACGTGCGGCCGCTTCAGAACGCCGCCAGAGGCTAGACCGCCGATGGCCCGCACCAGCTGAATGGGCGTGACGGCCAGGGCTCCCTGCCCGATACCGACCGAGATCGTCTCGCCGGCAAACCATTTCTGGTGGTAATTGCGCATCTTCCACTCCGGCGACGGCACCACGCCGGCCGCCTCATCGGGAAGATCGATGCCGGTCTTCTGCCCCAGGCCGAACTTATGCGCCCACTCGGCAATCTTGTCGATGCCCAGCTTTTCTGCCAGCGTGTAGAAATACACGTCGCAGGACTGATAGATACCCTTGCTGATGTCCGTAATGCCGTGGCTCTGATGGCGAGCGGAGATCCAGCACTTGAAGTAGCGGCCGTAAAACGTAGCGCCGCCGTGACAGTCCACCTTCAGGTTTTCCGCAATGCCTTCCTGCAGGCCGGCAACCGCCTCCAGCAGCTTGAACGTGGAGCCGGGCGCCAGCTGCGCCTGGACGGCCTTGTTCATCAGCGGATGCTCAGGATTGGTGATGAGCGAGCTCCACTCCTTACGGCCGATGCGGATGGCGAACTGGTTAGGGTCAAAGGTCGGCCGGCTGACCATGGCCAGCACTTCGCCCGTGCGCGGATCAATGGCAACAATGGCGCCATCGCGCTGGCCAAGCGCCTCTTCCGCAGCCTTCTGGATGTCGAGATCGATGGTCAGACGCAGCGATTTCCCCGGAATGGCCGGTTCCGTTCCCAGCACGCCCAGCTCACGGCCATGACTATCGACGATTACATCGCGCGAGCCATCCTGCCCGCGCAGGATCGGGTCATAGGATTCTTCGACGCCGGAGCGTCCCACCACATCGCCGGGCTGATAAAAGGCGTAGCGCGGATCGTCGAGCATCTCCTCCGACACTTCGCCAACGTAGCCGATCAGGTGGGCCGCAAAGCCGTTCTCGGGATACAGGCGGCGCTGCTCTTCGATCGTTTCCAGCTCCGGCAGCTCGTTGGAGTGGGCGGCGATGAAGGCCTGCTCATCCGGTGTAATGTCCTGCCGCAGAGGAATGGGCTGATATGTCGGCTGATGCCGGTAGTGGTTCAGCGTGCTGCGAAGCTGCTCCGGTGTAATGTGCAGGCCGGCGGCGATGAGTGGAATGTCGGCTTCCAGGTCGTGGGCCTGATCTGGAATCAGAAAGCAAGTGACCGAGGGATAGTTGTCCACCAGCAGGCGGCCGTCACGGTCGTAGATCTTGCCGCGAGGCGCGAGGATGGGCACCTTGCGGATGCGGTTGGCCTCGGCCATGGCGCGATAGTTTTGCGCGCCAAGCACCTGCAGCCGCCAGAGTCCGGAGACCAGAATCACCAGAATCAGTGCAATGACGTACTGGAAGGCCGTCAGCTTGATCGACGAGACCTTATCGTCTCTGTTGAATGGTTCCGGCATGGGGGTGTTGCCACCAGAATACTCCGCGCGCGGGCGTCGCGGAACAGGGATTCCTGAGGAGGAATCAACGGTGTAGGCAGTCGTCGGCCGGCAGCGTTATTTCGAGGGTTCGCTATCCTCAGAATCTTCTGTGACGCGGATGCGCAGGGATCGCAGGAAGCTCAGATCCTGCGCCGTAAAAGGCCCGGAACCGGGGGCTTCGCCTTCGGCAGTCGCTGCGTCGCTGGTCTCCGCCTCATTCAGGCCGATGGTTGCCTCCAGCATCAGCATCACCTCAAAACCTTCGGCACGGATGCGGCGAACGACGCCCGCAATCTGCTCCGACTCTGCGACCGTCTCGTGGATTGCCTCGCCAAGCTGCTCAATCAAGCTGCGGATTTTGCGGTTCAAGAGTGCCTCCCGGGCGCTGCGAGCAGCGGTCTTTCCCCTACCATACGTGGCTTCGCGGCACAGGGCAATGCGTACCTTGCGGCGGGCCCGCCGTCCGCAGACGCAGCCCTTGCGCTGCTACACTTTGGGGTTGTGAGCTATCAGAAGCTGGGCCGCAAACTCGGCATAGGCACGCGCGTAGCCGCAAAAATGCTGCGGGAGCGGACGCAGACGGGGCAGGCTGCTCCGGCACCGCGGATGGCTGCGGCCAGCCGGCCGCAGTCCACTACCGCCAAAGCTTCCACCCCGCAGGCGCGGGAGATCGGCCGGCGCGCCGCCCGTGGCAGTGCCGGGTTTACGCGCGCCGTCTGGACGCCGTTTCGTAGCGCCGCCGGAACTCTGTGGCACCAGGTGACGGGCGTCTTTTTCGCCATCTTCGCGCTGTTTTTTGCGCAAAATGCCTGGCGCATGCGGTCGGCGTGGCGGACGGGCGCCGAACATCGCCACTTCCTCATCTATCTTCTTTTGCTGCTGGTGTTCGCCTATTTTTCCGCAACCGCCTTCTGGAGCGGGCGGCAGGCGGCCCACCCGAAGAAAGGACGCGCCTGAGATGACGAACGCGCGCACCACGCCGGACCCGGCTCCGGCAAAAATGCTGCCGCTGTATCAGGCGGGAGACGATGCCGGGCGCCTCGACGCAGCCATCGGCTATCCCGGCCAATACCCTTTCACCCGGGGCATCCAGCCCACCATGTACCGCGGCCGGCTGTGGACCATGCGCCAGTATGCGGGCATGGGCGATGCCGAGGAGAGCAACCGCCGCTACAAGTTTTTGCTGGCCAGCGGTACGGCCGGGCTTTCGGTTGCCTTCGACCTGCCGACGCAGATTGGCTATGACTCGGACGACCCGGTCGCGATGGGCGAGGTGGGAAAGGTTGGCGTCGCCATCGACTCCATTGAGGATATGGAGCGCCTGTTTGATGGCATCCAACTGGATCGCATCTCCACCTCAATGACCATCAACGCGACGGCCAGCATTCTGCTGGCGCTATATGTCGCGGTCGCACGGCGCACCGGCGCCGAGGTACGCAAGCTTTCTGGCACTGTGCAGAACGACATCCTGAAGGAGTACATCGCGCGCGGCACCTACATCTATCCGGTGTCGCACGCCATGCGCATCATTACGGATATGTTCGCGTGGGCCAACGATGAGGTTCCGGAGTGGAACACCATCTCTATCTCCGGCTACCACATGCGCGAAGCGGGTTCCACCGCGGTGCAGGAGGTGGCCTTTACGCTGGCCAACGGTCGAACGTATGTCCAGGCCGCTGTGGCCGCTGGACTGGACATTGACCGCTTCGCCCCGCGGCTGTCGTTCTTCTTCAACGCGCACAGCAACTTTCTGGAAGAGGTGGCGAAGTTCCGCGCGGCGCGGCGCATGTGGGCGCGCATCATGCGCGAGGAGTTCGGCGCCAAAAATCCCCGCTCGTGGATGCTGCGCTTCCATGCACAGACCGCCGGGTCCACGCTGACAGCGCAGCAGCCGGAGAACAACATTGTGCGCACGGCGGTGGAGGCGCTGGCCGCGGTGCTGGGCGGTACGCAGTCGCTGCATACCAACGGCTACGATGAGGCGCTGGCGCTGCCCACCGAAGAAGCGGCTCGCATTGCGCTGCGGACGCAGCAGATTATCGCGTATGAGTCGGGCGTGGCGCAGACGGTCGATCCGTTCGCGGGGTCCTACTGCATTGAGGCGCTCACGGACGGCATTGAGAAGGAGGCCGTCGCGTATCTCGAGAAGATTTCGCAGATGGGCGGCATGCTGCGCGCCATTGAACGCGGCTATGTGCAGCAGGAGATTCAGAATGCCGCGTACGAGTATCAGCGGGCCGTCGATTCGGGCGACGCTGTCGTGGTCGGCGTGAATCGCTTTACGCGTGAGACGGAGCCCGAGATTGCGTTGCAGCGCATCGACGAGGCGCTGGAGCGCAAACAGGTGGAGCGCCTGCGGGCCCTGCGGGCGCGGCGCGATGCAGCGAACTGGCAGGCAGGACTGCGGGCCGTGGAAGATGCGGCGCGCGGCGGAACAAATCTGATGCCGGCCATTCTGCAGGCAGTGGAAGCGTACGCGACGGTGGGCGAGATTGCCGGCAAGCTGCGCGAAGTGTTCGGCGAGTATGAAGAAGCCGTGGTGATCTGATGCGCACCCAGATGCAGGAGACAACAACAAGGAGCAGCGCGCCCGCATTGCTGTTGGGCATTCTGATTGGCATCGCGATGTTTGCGCTGTTTGTGCGGTACGCCACGCAGGGGCCGTGGGAGAAGATTGCCACTGTGCTGACGCGGCGGCCGCTGTCGATCGACACCTCACAGCCCGCAGTAGTGAACAAAATTCAGCGGATGGACCGGCTGGAGACAGTCAAATACTCGCTGGATAAGGTGGTCGAAGGCGACCGGGAGAACTCTGTGCTGCCGAACTTTCTGGCGGGCGACAAACTGCTGATGGTCGTGCACGGCGAGGTGATTGCAGGCGTTGACATGTCGCAATTGAAGCCCTCCGATGTGCAGGTGGCCGGCAAGTCCGTGACCGTGAAGCTGCCGCCGGCGCAGATTTTTGTGGCTTCGCTCGACAACTCGAAAACGCGGGTGTACTCGCGGGACACCGGCCTGCTGGTGACGCCGGATCCCAATCTCGAAAGCCAGGTGCGCACCAGTGCGCAGCAGCAGATCCAGCAGGCGGCGCTGGCCGATGGAATTCTGGCGGCCGCGCAGCGCAACGCCGATTCGACCATCGCCGGGCTGCTGCGTGGGTTAGGTTTCCAGCATGTGACGGTGCAGTAGCACGGTCGTGAACGAGACTCTCGAAAGGATGAAGGAATGAACGCTGGGACGCAGGAGTTTGAGATCGGCAATGTCCCGGTCGGATCCGGCAGGCTGTTTCTGATTGCCGGCCCATGCGTGATTGAGAGCGAAGCGCACGCGCGCAAAATGGCGGATGCGATTGTGCGCATCGCTGCGGACCTGAAAATTCCGTACATCTTTAAGGCCAGTTACGATAAGGCGAATCGCACCTCCGGCAAAAGCTTTCGTGGGCCTGGCGTGGCTGAGGGGACTGCGATTCTTGGCCGCATTGCGCGCGATACCGGCGTGCCGGTACTGACCGATGTGCACGGCGCTGCGGATTGCGACCGCGTCGCCGAACAGGTGGATGTGCTGCAGATTCCTGCGTTTCTCTGCCGGCAGACGGACTTGCTGGTGGCCGCCGCAAAGACCGGCCGCGCGGTGAACGTGAAGAAGGGGCAGTTCGTCGCGCCGTGGGATATGCAGCACGCGACGGAGAAGGTGCGCGCTGCGGGAAACCCGCGCGTGCTGTTGACGGAGCGCGGTGCGACCTTCGGTTATAACAACCTTGTCGTTGACATGCGCGCGCTGCCGATCATGCGGCGGTTCGCGCCAGTTGTGTTCGACGGAACCCATTCGGTGCAGACGCCCTCGGCTGCCGGCGGCGTCAGCGGCGGGCAGCCGGAGTTCATCCCGGCGCTGGCGCGGGCAGCGGTTGCGGCCGGCGTGGACGGAGTCTTTCTGGAAGTGCATGACGACCCGCCGAATGCGAAGTCAGACGGGGCGAATGCGCTGGATCTGAAGCTGCTGCGGCCGCTCCTGGAGACGTTGCTGGCGATTCACGCAGCCAAAGGAGCCTGAGGCTCGGCATAAAACCACAGGCTGGGTTCACAAAAGACAGCATCCAAACATGTTTTGGGAGCAAGCGATGGAATCCACACACGGCACAGCGCAGGATGACAACACCAACCGTCAGCCGGCGGAGCGGACAGGAACACCCTGCAGCGTTCATATCGACGGAGCCAACTACACCGGGCGCGTGGGCGAGCCGCTGCTGGAGACGCTCAACCGCATCGGCCGCACCATTCCCCAGGTCTGCTACCACCCGCAGCTTGGTCCCATCCAGACCTGCGATACCTGCATGGTGGAGGTGGATGGCCGCCTGGTGCGCGCCTGCGGCACGCCTGTCCGCAGCGGCATGGATGTGACGACCGAGGGCGAACGCGTCGATGTGGCACAGCGCGAGGCCTTCGATCGCATCCTGGGCCATCACCTGCTTTACTGCACGGTCTGCGACAACAACAATGGCAACTGCACCGTGCATAACACCACGGCGCTGCTGGATGTGAAGCACCAGAAGCGGCCGTACCGGCCGAAGCCGTTCCCGAAGGACGAGAGCAATCCCTTCTATCGCTATGACCCGGATCAGTGCATTCTGTGCGGTCGCTGCGTCCAGGCCTGCCAGGACGTGCAGGTGAACGAGACGCTGTCCATCGACTGGCAGGCGGAGCATCCGCGCGTGCTGTGGGATGGCGGTGAGCAGATTGCAGGGTCGAGCTGCGTCTCCTGCGGCCATTGCGTGACGGTCTGCCCGTGCAATGCGCTGATGGAAAAATCCATGATCGGCCAGGCGGGCTACTTCACCAGCATCGCGCCGGGCACGCTGGACGCGATGATCGATGTGGTGAAGGGCGTGGAGCCAGACACTGGCTACGGACCGATTCTTGCGCTGTCTGAAACCGAAGCCGCAATGCGTGAGGCGCATACCAAACGCACGAAGACCGTCTGCACCTACTGTGGCGTCGGCTGCAGCTTCGATGTGTGGACGAAGGGTCGGCACATTTTGAAAGTTGAACCGGGGGCGGGGCCGGCGAATGGCATCTCCACCTGCGTGAAGGGCAAGTTTGGCTGGGATTACATTAACGCGGAAGACCGGCTGACGCGGCCGCTGCTGCGGGACGGCGACCATTTCCGCGAGGCCACGTGGGACGAAGCACTGACGGTGATCGCAAGGCCACGTGGGACGAAGCGCTGACGGTGATCGCAACGCGGTTGACGGCAATTAAAAGCGAGCATGGCCCGGATGCGATTGGTCTGATCTCCTCGTCGAAATGCACCAACGAAGAGAGCTACCTGATGCAGAAGCTGGCGCGCGCAGTGGTGGGCACGAACAACATCGACAACTGCTCGCGCTATTGCCAGACGCCGGCGACCAAAGGACTGGCGCGGACGGTGGGCTATGGCGGCGACTCCGGTTCCATCCGCGACATTGAGAACGCGAGCCTCGTGGTCATCATCGGCAGCAACACGTCTGAAAGTCATCCGGTGCTGGCGACGCGCGTCAAACAGGCGCACAAGCTGCGGGGGCAGCGGCTGATTGTCGCGGACCTGCGCGAGCATGAGATGGCGCGGCGTGCGGACGTTCTGCTGCGGCCCAATCCGAGCACCGATCTGGTCTGGCTTTGCGCAGTGGCAAAGTTCATCCTCGACCACAATCTGGCCAAGTGGGACTTTATCGAGCGCTGGGTGAAAGGACTGGACGAATATCGCGCCAGCCTGCAGCGCTACACGCTGGAATACGCCGAGCAAGTCACGGGAATCCCGGCCACGCAACTGGAGCAGGTGGCACGCGAGATTGCCGGCGCGGAGAGCATGTGTGTGCTGTGGGCGATGGGCGTCACGCAGCACTGCGGCGGCTCCGACACCTCCACGGCCATCTCAAATTTGCTGCTGCTCACCGGCAACTACATGCGTCCGCATACAGGCGCGTATCCGCTGCGCGGCCATAACAACGTGCAGGGTGCGAGCGACTTTGGCTCCATGCCGGACTCGTTGCCCGGATACCAGAAGGTCGATGATCCGGAGGTGATCGCGCGGTTTGAACAGGGCTGGGGCGTTAGCCTCCCGACATCCAAGGGCATGGACAACCAGGAGATGGTGCGCGCCATTCACGAGGGCAAGATCAAGGCGATGTATCTGAAGGGCGAAGACACGATCACCTCCGACGCGAATGAAAATGATGTGGCCGCCGCGCTCAGCAAGCTCGATTTCTTCATCGTGCAGGATGTGGTGATGAGCGAGACCGCGCGCTATGCCGACGTGGTGCTGCCGGCCAGCCCGAGTCTGGAAAAAGAAGGCACGTTTACCAACACGGAGCGCCGCATTCAGCGGTTGTATCAGGCGCTGGAGCCGCTGGGGGAGAGCCGGCCGGACTGGCGCATCATTCAGGATGTTGCCAATGCATTGGGCGCCGGTTGGAAGTACAAACATCCCTCGCAGGTAATGGATGAGGTGGCATCGCTGACGCCGCTGTTTGCAGGCGTTTCATACGAGCGGCTTGAGGGATACAAGTCGCTGCAATGGCCGGTTGCGGAAGACGGCACGGACCAGCCGTTTCTGTTCCGCGAGAAGTTTCCATTCCCGGATGGCAAGGCGAAGTTCCACCCCGTGGAGTTCGAGGAGCCGTGCGAGCGGCAGGATGATGAGTTCGATCTGCACTTGAACAATGGCCGGCTGCTGGAGCATTTCGAGGCCGGCAATATGACGTTCCGCTCCAAGGGCATCATGCAGGAGACGCCGCACCAGTTTCTGGAGATTTCGCCCGAGCTGGCGCAGGAGCGCGGCCTGGAGACCGGGCGGTGGGTGCGGCTGCGGTCGCGCTTCGGGCAGATCAAGGTGCAGGTGCTGGTGACGGACCGCGTGCAGGGCCGGCAGTTGTATCTGCCGCTGAACTCGACCGAAAATCCGGTGAACCGGCTGACGGGCAGCGGACTTGACCGCGCCACCCACACGCCTGCGTACAAGGAAACAGCGGTGCAGATGATTCCGCTGGAGGAGCAGGGTAGGTCGCCGCTCCCGCGCAGCAATTTCCGCTTCGGGCATCCGAC
>JAKAUB010000070.1 GCA_021827845.1 Acidobacteriota bacterium
ATCGCGCCGATCTTTATCCATCAGTATGCTCATGCGTGGTGCGACTTTCGCGATGTACGCGATGCGCACGCAAATTACTTCGTCAATTCCATCGCCGCCACCCGGGCCCATCAGTTGTTCTGCCTCACGCTGGGGCGGCAGTTTCCGTGGATGGATCAGAACCTGTGGGGCATCACGGCATCCGAGTCGCCGACCGGCTACCGGGTGTGGGGCGGACCGCCGGAGTTCGGCAACGTAGATGGCACGATCGTGCCCTGCGCCACCGGAGGCTCACTGGTGTTTCTGCCGGCGGAGTGCGCCCACGTGCTGCTGTCGATCCGCGAAAAGTACGGCGAGAAGGCGTGGACACGCTATGGCTTTGTGGACGCTTTTCAGCCCCAGGCCAATTGGTATGCCGAAGATCAACTGGGAATTGACCTCGGCATTACCGTGCTGATGGCGGAAAACGTGCGCACCGGCTTCGTCTGGAACTACTTCATGCGAAATCCAGAAATTACGCAGGCGATGCAGGCGGTTGGCTTCCGGCCAGATCTCGATCCCAATTACGCCTTTTGATCTTGCGCCGGAACGGTTAGCCAGACGGCCGGCAAACCATCCATCACCTGCGCAACTTGCAACGATCCATCGGCTGCAGCGATCTTCGTCCCGGTTAAAACATTTTCAAACTCCGGAGACGGGGATCCCTCTGGCCAGAGCTGCTTGATGTCAATGCGGCAGTCTTTCAGCTTTTCTGCAGCAGAGGCAATGTCCGAGGTTTCGCTAAGGAGCGCCGCAAACCAGCGCAGAGCTACGGTGATCACAACGCGGTCGTCCGTCTGCCGCGCAAACGCGATCACATGTTCGGCGCCCTCGCCCTCCGGTGTCAGCGCAATGTAGTTGCCCCTCCGCAACAGTTCGGGATAGCGCGCGCGGAATTGAAGGCCTGCAGCGACGTAGAGCATCTTCAGATCGTCGTTCGGCCAGTGCGACGTAAGCTTTCGCAAGGCCGCGCTGCGCTGGCTTGCCGGTGCGCCTGCAATCTCCTTTTGCAGCTTGGACAACCGCTGGTCGCGCTGCTTGTAGTCGACGGCATTGCGATTGTCCGGATCGACCAGGCTCAGGTCCCACAGCTCCCCGCCCTGATACGTATCGACGACGCCGGGACTCATCATCTTAATCGCGATCTGCGAGATAGACTGCCACGCTCCCAGCTTCGCAATCTCTTGCGCGAACGGTACGAAGCTTTTGAGGAAGTCCGACGATTGTGCGCCACGCAGCGTGCTCTCGATGAAGCGCTCCATTGCAGCGTCATATTCATTGGATGGGTTGATCCAACTCGTATGGACCTTTGCTTCTTTCAGCGCCTTGTCCATAAAGCGCTTCATGCGGCTGACGAGATCCTCGGTCGGATTTGTCAGATTTGGCGGCCACGCTCCCAGCAGGTTCTGGTAGTAGAGATATTCGTCTGCGGCATCGGGCGCCAGCAGCCCGTCGACCTCCCGCTTGGCCGCCGCGTTAATGTTCGCCCATCGGTCAAGATGCGCCTCCCACTCGCCTGGAATCTCACTCAACACGCTGATGCGGACGCGCGCATCTTCGCCGTGTTTCGTGTCATGCGTGGAGGTGGTGAGCATCGCATCCGGCCACCGTTCCATGCGGGCCAGATTTACTTCGTGAAACTCCTGCGGACGCGTGGCGCGGCGCCCCACAGCACTGCCCACTTCGTTAAGCGAAGCTAGCGGACTGTAGCGGTAGAACACGGTATCTTCCATCCCCTTGGCCTGCACGGGGCTGGTGTATTGCTGAAACTTCATGGCAAAACGGAGGCGCTGGGCGAAGGATTCAGCCGGCTCACTGGCGCCCCGCACCGGAAGGATGCTGGAGCGGATGAAGGCAAAGATGGACTCTTCGAGCGTTGGATTGCGGCGCATGGCTTGCTGAATCGCCTGCTGGATGGCCGCCTCGTCCGTCGGACTGAAGCCCCGCTCCGAGATGTAAGTGCGATAGACGGGAAAGCAGGCGACAACCTCGCGCAAAGCTTCTCGCAGACCATCGAGCGTAAAGTCGCGGCTCTTCCAGCTACGCTCCGACAAACGATTGAGCTCATGCGCGAGTACGTTCAGTTCGCTCGCCATGGAGGTCGTCGTGATCAGACGCTTGGCTTCATAAAGCGCATCCCGCTCGCGTTCGGCGTGGCCGGAGAAAACGCGGTAGATGCGCTCCATCTGGGGCAACTTGTCTTCCTGCACCCACAGGCCGTTCAGGAGCGCCAGATAGTCATAGCCGGTCGATCCTTCGACGGGCCAGTCAGCGCTGATCCACTCCTTACGAGCAAGGATTTTTTCAACAACCAGATAGAGGGGAGAAGCGGTATTACGCGTGGCCTCCCGCAATTGCAACAGATACTGTTTCGGATCAAGAAGTCCGTCAATGTGGTCCAGACGGACGCCATCGACCAGACCCTCTTCGATCAAAGCGATCAGCTTGGCGTGGGCGGACTCAAACAGCGGCGGAAACTCCATGCGAAGGCCGATGAGATCGTTGACGTCAAAGAAGCGGCGATAGTTGATCTCGTGCATCGCGGTCCGCCAATAAGAGAGGCGATACGGCTGCTGCTGCAGCAGATTATGCAGCAGGGTGAAGGACGCGGCATCCCCAGGTTTCCCGTTGAACTCCGCAATTACCGTGTCCAGGTGACTACGCAATGCCGGGCTGTGTTCC
Source organism: Acidobacteriota bacterium (assembly GCA_021827845.1). Taxonomy (GTDB): domain Bacteria; phylum Acidobacteriota; class Terriglobia; order Terriglobales; family Acidobacteriaceae; genus JAKAUB01. The sequence continues at coordinate 2,701 of JAKAUB010000070.1, forward strand.
ATCACGCGGGTAAGCCGCTCGGTCGCGATACGGGACTCCCGCTCGCGGTCGACGCGGGCCTGCGGACCTGCGTCGAGATACGCCGGGATGTGATCCAGATGAAACAAGATGCTTTCGAACTCGACGCGAACCTCCGGTTCAATAGTTGAGCTGGTAGCAGCTTCGTTCCACCGGTGAGCGAGCAGCACCCGCATCTGGCGCGGGTTCAGCGGAAGATTGAGATCCCCGTACATGAGGCAGAATTCCGCATCGCGATATTCAACGCGCAGAGCGCCCGACTCCAGCACTTCCCCGTACTGGCCGCCCAGGACTGCGAGCAGAACTTTACCGTGCAGATTGGAATTTTTCGGGTACCAGTCGATATCGAAATATTCCGACAGCGGCGAGGATGGGCCGTTGGCCAGCACATGCCGCCACCACCGGTTCCACTGCGGATGCGCGCTCATGTGGTTGGGCACAAAGTCGAAAATCAGCCCCATTTTGTGCGCATGCAGCGCGCTGACCAGCGATCGGAACGCCGGCTCGCCGCCCAACTCAGGATTGATGGTGGAGAAGTCGCAGGTATCGTAGCCGCTGAGCGTGCCGGGCTTCGCAGTGAATATAGGCGAGGCGTAGACGTGACTGATTCCCAGCGCGTCGAGGTAAGGAACAATCGCTTCAGCGTCTTCAAAGCGAAAAGCGCCGGTGAACTGCAGCCGGTAGGTGGCGCGAATGGGCCGGTTGCTCATTGCTTCTCCTCTGAAAAGATTCGGGCGAGATCGCCAGCGGCCAGAACCGCAGCACCTGGCCGTGAAAACTGCAGCACGCCCGCTGCCGGCTCCCATCGTGCGGGCTGCGTTTCTGGCAAAAAGCGATCGTCTTCGCTCGTCAGAACAGTCCGCATGCCGTGTCCTTCGGGAGCCGGTACGCTTGCTGCCCCGAGCGCAACGACGGCGACGAGAGCGCCAGTTTCTGAACGCCAGCGGATCGCGATTGCGTCATCGTGAATCGCGTGGACACTGTCGAACTGCGCGACGGCCAGTAGCCGTGCGCGCAGGTGCAGCAGCGAGCGATACCAGCGAAGGCAGCCTGCATGCTCCGCTTGCTGCCGCGCGTCCCAGTCAAGCGTGCTGCGGCGGAAGGTCTCGGGCGACTGCGGGTCCGGGATTGTGTCGCGCTTTTCCGGATCGGCAAAGGTGGCAAAGTGTTCAAACTCCTTGCGCCTGCCCTCGGTGACCTGCTGCCCCAGCTCGGCATGGTGATCTGTGAAGAACAGGAAAGGCTCAGACGCCGCCCACTCCTGCCCCATGAACAGCAGCGGAATCTCCGGAGACAGCAACAACAGCGCGCTGCCTGCGAGGTACAACGGCAAAGGAATCTGCGAAGAGAGGCGCTCTCCAAACGCACGATTGCCGATCTGATCATGGTTCTGGAGACAGAAGACGCGAGACTCAGGTGGCAGCCCTTCTGGGCTGGTCCCGCGCGGTACATGCTTATAGCTCGAGGTCTGGCCCTGGAAGAACCATCCGTCCTGGATGGTGCGGGCAATGTTCGCAGCTTTCCCGTCAAAGTCACAGAAATAGCCATCGCAGTCGCCTGCCAGCCGGCGGCGCATGTGATGGTGAAAGTCATCCGCCCAGACGCCATCAAAACCGTAGCCTCCGTCTGCTGTCGGTAACACCAGGCGGCGTTCGTTGCGCTCATCTTCTGCAAACAGAAAGACCGTGCGGCCGAGTGCGCGAGCCTCGGCATGGACACGATCCGTCAGCTCAGCCAGAAAGTGTGGTTGACTGTCATCCTGAATCGCCATGGTCGCATCCGCACGCAGACCGTCGGCATGATACTCCCGCACCCACATCAGAGCGCTTTCGATAAAGTAGTCGCGCACCTTATCGCGCTCTTCCGCGTCGAAGTTCAGGCCATCGCCCCAGGGCGTCTTGTGCCGCTTGGAATAGAAGTGCGGCGCGAACATCGAGTGATACGCGCCATCCGGACCGAGGTGGTTGTAGACCACGTCCATCAGCACTGCAAGACCGCGGCGATGCGCCTCAAGAATCAGGCGGCGCAGATCGTCCGGGGTGCCATACACGTGCGCGGGCGCATAAAGGCTAACGCCGTCGTAGCCCCAGTTGCGCTCTCCGGCAAAATCGGCAACCGGCATCAGCTCAATCGTGTTAATGCCGAGGTCGCACAGCGTATCGAGCTTTTCAATAGCTGCGGCAAACGTCCCCCCCGGCGTAAAGGTGCCGACGTGCAGTTCGTAGATCACCAGCTCGCGACGCGTGAGGTCGGGGGCGCGGTCAGCGCTCCAGTTGAAGAGACCCGCATCCACCACCTGCGAGGCAGCATGCACGCCATCCGGCTGATATCGGGAGGCTGGATCCGGAAACGGGCCATCGCCATTGAACGAGAACCAGTAGCGTGCGCCAGCGCGCACACCCGGCACATGGATGCGGAAGATGCCGTCCGGGTCGCGATGCATCGGCAGGCGGCGTTCGCCCCCGGCCTCCTGTAGAACAAGGTCGATACGAGCGTCGGGCTTGGCCCATAGGCGAAATTCGCAGCCATTCTCGTCGAGCTGGGGGCCGCAGGTATAGCGGGTCGTTGTGCGATCCAAAACTGCTTCTTTCTCTTCCTCTGTCATAGCCGCTTCAATTTCTCGTCCAGGTGCAGGGCTGCGCTGATCAGGCCCAAATGAGTGAGCGCCTGGGGAAAGTTTCCAAGCGCGATGCCCGTTCCGCCAATCTCCTCAGAGTAGAGTCCGAGATGATTCGAGTAGGTCAGCATTTTCTCGAAGATGAATCGAGCATCTTCCAGCTCTCCCGCGCGAGCCAGTGCATCCACCAGCCAGAAGGTACACATGCTGAACGTTCCTTCATGGCCGGATAAGCCGTCATTGGCCACCATATCGCCATCCTGCGAATAGCGGTAGACCAGGTTGTCTGAAACGAGATTTTCCCGAATGGCATCCAGCGTGCCCAGCATTCGGGGATCATTCGGGGCAATAAACAGAACGACCGGCATCATTAGCAGGCTAGCGTCGAGAGCCTCCGATCCATACGCCTGCACGAAGGTGTTCTGCTCTTCGTGCCAGCCATCCTGCATGATGGAATTGAAGATGCGATCGCGCTGATTGCGCAACTCCGGCACATCGAGCGGAAGACTGCGCGACTGGGCCATGCGAATGCCACGATCGAGCGCGACCCAGCACTGGAGTTTCGAGTAGACAAAACACTTCCGCTTGCTCCGCACCTCCCACATGCCGTCGTCCGGCTGTTCCCAGTTCTTGGCCACCCAGTCGAGCACGCGGCGCATGCGCGTCCACAGATCGTAGGAGACGGGCGCAACGTGCTTGTCGTAAAGGTAGATTGCGTCCATCATTTCACCGTAGATATCCAGCTGCAACTGGCCGGAGGCGGCATTGCCAACGCGGACGGGCTTCGAGTCGCGATAACCGCTCATGTTGTCGAGCGTCGTCTCGGTCAGATCGCTTCCGCCATCCAGGCTGTACATGGTGTTTAGCGGCCCCTGCGTACCATCAGCGTCGCGAATGCGCTGCGCCAGCCAGCCGATGAACGCGGTTGCCTCCTCGCGAAAGCCCAGGCGAATAAGAATGAACACAGTGAAGGCCGCATCCCGTACCCAGGTGTAGCGGTAGTCCCAGTTGCGTTGGCCACCAATCTCCTCCGGCAGGCTGCAGGTGGGCGCGGCGACGATGGCGCCGGTGGGATGATGTGTCATCAGCTTCAGCGTGAGCGCCGAGCGATAAACATTTTCCCGCCAGCGGCCAGTGTAGGTGCACTGCGACAGCCAACAACGCCAATAGCGCAGGGTTTCATCCATCAGGCGCTGGCCATCGATCGGCGTATTCAGTTCATCCGCTTCGTGGTCTACGACATACCGCAGCGCAAATTCGGCCGTCTCCTTCGGCTTCAGCGTAAACTCGGTGCACGCTTTGCCATCTTCCAGCCGCCAGGGTCCGGGACCCAGCAGCAGCATGCGATGGCCCTCCGCATTGAACTCCACACCACCTTGGATAAGCTCTACCTTATGCGGTTTGCGCGCGTAATCGAACGCGGGCAGACATTCCACGCGAAAGTGAACGGTACCACGCACCGACCGCGCGATGCGGATGATCTCATGCTTGACGACGCTGCTATCCTGCGTGCGATCGGACTGCACCGGCATAAAGTCGATCAACTCGCCCACGCCTTCCGCACGGAGGAAGCGTGTCATCAACACATTCGTCTCCGGCATGTACATTTGCTTATTCAGGCCGGGTTCTGCGTGGGTCAGCTTAAAATAACCACCCTTTTCAGGATCGAGCAGCGCAGCGAAAACGCTGGGAGAGTCAAACTGCGGCAGGCAGCACCAGTCGATGGTGCCGTCCATGGCGACAAGCGCAACGGAGTGCAGATCGCCGATAATTCCACAAGCGTCGATCGGTCGTTGGGTCATTTGTTATCCGATTCTGCCCGCAATGGGCGTTAACATAAATTGTTGCAACCAAAAGAAAACTGCGAAGGCAAGTCTCTCATCTACCATTGCAGCATTGAAGAGAGCTGTTACGAACGATTGCTACAGCGCCTGCATTCGCAGCGTCCGGCGCTCGTTGCTGAAAAACTGAACGGACACAACCGCTTAGATGCGGCCCAATGACGAAGAGTGAGTAAGAACACCACCGACAAATCGTACGGCGACACCTGGCGCACACGCCTCAACGCGCTCCGCAACGTTCCGCCAGTCATGAAAATGGTCTGGGATTGCGGGCCGAAGACCGTCGTGTGGTCTCTCGTCCTGCGCATCGCGCTTGCGCTAGCGCCCGTCGCCATTCTCAAGGTCTCCTACTGGCTCATCAACCAGATTGTCATTACACTGAAGTCGCATGCACCCCTGCCCTCGTACTTCTGGTGGGTAGTTGCGCTGGAGTTTGGCCTCGCCTGCATTGCGGCGATTCTCTCGCGAGCGATTGGCTTTTGTGACAGCCTGCTGGGCGACCTTTACCTGGAGCACATCAGCGTCCGCGTCATTGAGCACGCTTCACGCCTCGACATCACGGCGTTTGAAAATCCGGAGTACTACGACCGGCTGGACCGTGCCAAGGCGCAGGCGACAGATCGAATTGCAATGATCCAGATGCTGGGCACGTTGACGCAACAGGTGCTCACCACCATCTCCCTGGCGGTATATATTGCGGCGTATTCGCCTTGGCTGCTACTGCTGCTAATTGCGGGAACCATCCCTGCATTGCTTGGAGAGAGCCACTTCGCATTCCTCGGTTACGCCAAAAACTTTCAGCAGACGCCGCTGCGGCGCAAGATGGATTATCTGCGCGACGTGGGCGGCAGCAAGGAAGCGGCGAAGGAACTCAAGCTCTTCGGCCTGCGCAATTTTCTGGTCAACAGCTTCAGCGAAATGGCCAACACCATTTTTCGCCAGAACGTTTCACTCTCGAAACGCAAGCTGCTGGCCGGTACGGCGCTCTCCATTCTGGCGACCGCCGGGTATTACAGCGCGTATGGGCTGGTGCTGCTGGAGACCATCCGCGGACGATTTAACGTCGCCGCTCTGACGGTGCTGATCTCTGCCATTCTGCAGGTGAGCGCCAACCTGCAGCAGATTTTTGTGAACGCATCGGGAGTTGCGGACCAGGCGTTGTTTCTCACCGATCTGCTGGGCTTCTTCGCCATGCAGCCCACGGTGCGCTCCAAGCCAAACGCCGTGCTGATTCCCCGGCCTATCCGTCGCGGCTTTGAGTTCCGCAATGTTTCCTTCGCATATCCGGGCACGTCCCGCCTGGTGCTGAAAAACTTCAATTTCCATCTGCATCCAGAGGAGCGGGTGGCGCTGATCGGTGAAAATGGTCAGGGCAAAACGACGATCGTGAAGTTGATCACGCGCCTGTACGATCCGACCGAAGGGCAGATTCTGATCGATGGTGTGGACCTGCGCGACTACGACATTGAAGATTTGTGCCACGAGATCGGTGTGATCTTTCAGGACTTTATGCGGTACGAGATGACCGCGCGGGACAACATCGCAGTGGGACGCATTGAAGAGCGCGACCACCTGGATCGCATTGCGGAGGCCGCCCGCATGAGCCTGGCTGACGAGGTGATTGCAAAGCTGCCCGAGCATATGCATCAGCAACTGGGCCGCCGCTTTGATGGCGGCGTGGACCTGTCTGGCGGCGAATGGCAACGTATGGCGCTGGCCCGCGCGTACCTGCGCAATGCGCAACTGCTGATCCTCGATGAGCCAACTTCGGCGCTGGATGCGCGCAGCGAGCAGGAGGTGTTCCAGCGTTTTGCGGAGCTGACACAGGGCAAGATGGCGCTCCTGATTTCGCACCGCTTTTCGACCGTGAAGATGACGGATCGCATTGTGGTGCTGTCGCATGGCGTGCTGACGGAAGAAGGCACACACGACGAGCTGGTGCGCCGCGGCGGTCTGTATGCGGAGATGTTCGAGATGCAGGCGGCGAGCTACCGATGAACCAGACGGAGACCATGGATCTTTTCGCGGAAGGCCGCGCCTTTGGCAGCCGTCAGCCA
>JAKAUB010000082.1 GCA_021827845.1 Acidobacteriota bacterium
CTGGGTGACGCCAGTCGGACTACCAAAAGCCAATAGACGAAATGCTCCGCCGGAAAGACGCATTGGAAGCGCGACTTTTCTGCCTGCCCCAGTCGCCAGCTTACAAAGTGGGGGTCGGCGGAGGATCGACCGACTCTTTTTGACTCTGGTGGCGGATGCAATATTGCGCCCACGGCACCGCTTCCAGGCGCTTTTCTTCGATGGGTCCACCATCGGCCAGGCAACGTCCGTACGTACCATCCGCAATGCGTTGCAGCGCGGCATCCACCTGCCGCAGCAGTGCGGTGTCACGGCTCGCTGTGGTCAGCTCATCCTCACGCTCTTCTCCGGCTACGCTGCGGTCCGCGGTATCCCCGCTATGCATGTCCGGCGCATCTTTCGCTTCAGTTTCTACGCGGGACATTTGATGCACAAGCCTCTCCCGCTCTTTCAGCAGCTTTTGCCGGTAAACTTCCGTCTTCATAGAGAGCGCTCCCTGCCTGATCAGTGTATATGGCCGAAACCGATGCTTTGCGGGTGGGCCAAAACCGTTTTGCTCCAATATAAAAAGGTTAAGGGGAGAGTCCATTGCCACGAACGCTGGAAAAGGCACGGCTGGTTGCAAAGCTTCTGCTGTCTGAGCAGGCGCAATGTTTTCATCTTACGTTTACCGTTCCGGGCAAAGACCGGTTTGACTTTGCGGCTGGACAGTTTGTCTCCATGGTAGCTCCGGATGCGCAGGGAAAGCTCCACACACGGGCCTACTCGATTGCCTCTGCGCCGCGCGGGAATGAGTTCGATCTTTGTCTGAACCGGGTGGAGGGAGGATTCTTTTCCAACCTCCTCTGCGATCTGGAGCCAGGACAGACCATCGAGTTTCATGGCCCGCACGGATTGTTTGTTTTGCAGCAGCCACTGGCGGACGCTCTTCTCATCGCCACCGGCACGGGCGTCGCGCCCATGCGGGGTTTCATCGAGCATCTGTTTCCAGACGCAGAGCAGGATCGCAGCGGCGGACGGCACTTCTGGCTCCTGTACGGAACGCGGCACGAACCGGACATCTACTATCGCCGCTACTTTGAAAAGAAGGCTGCCGAGCACCCTAACTTCCACTATCTGCCCACACTGAGCCGCCCGCACGATGGCTGGGAGGGACTGTGCGGCTATGTGCAGACGCATGTGCTCCGCATCCTGGAGCGCGGCATGGAGGTGGTCGGCGGTGAGCCGCGCGAGCCCGTTCCCCAGGCCGCGTACATCTGTGGGCTCAACGACATGGTGTCCGCGAATCGGGAGCTGCTGACCGGGCGCGGCTGGGGCAAAAACCAGATTCACTTTGAACGGTACGACTAGCGCAGAGCAGCGGGCGGCGGCGCCGTGAGCGCGTGGAACGCGTTGTAGATAAAGGAGCCAAGGTACCAACCATCGAGATACTTGTAGGGAAATTCGCCGGTGGTGTAATGGCCGCAGGGCAACACCTTGGCGTCGAAGTCGAGATTCCGCTTCTGAAACTCGTCCACGACGGCCACTGAGAATTCGCGCAAAAATGTAAGGTCATACGGCGCGTAGATGACCCGGACGCGCTTGCGCGGCCACTCGGGGGTCCGCGCCAACGGCCAACCCGTTGCATCGGCTCCACAGAACTCATCCATGTAGCTCATGGGGCTGACGGCCCCCCACAGCCGCCGCAGGTCCATGGCAGCAAGGCCCGCCTGCTCACAGGCGGCGCGCACGTGGCGGGTGCTCTGCCCGGTCCACACCACATCGCCCATCCATAAGGAGGCATGGTTGAAGGCGTTGACCCGCAGCCGGCGGTCATGCGCGCTGGCGATAAACGCGTAACAGGATCCCAGGCTGGTGCCCAGCACGCCAAACTGCTCGTAGCCCTGCTGCTGCAGCCAGTCCAGGCAGCAGCGCACATCGATCACGGCCTGGCGGCAGGCGATAATCGTGCGGCCGATGTTCGCACTCACGGCGTAGTCTGAGCGCTCCAGCTCCGCCGGACGGCGAATGTCGTGGAACGGCTTCGAGAGCCGCAGTGCGGAGACGCCGAAGCGGTTAAAGATGCTGCACAGCGCGTTGTGGCTGAAGGCGTCCGCATTCCACTGCGGCATCACGATGATGGCCTGTTTCGGCCGTCCGGCCGTCCGATGTTCCGACGCCGGGTACCAGCGTGCATTTACCTGGTCGTTCTCGGGATAGGGTGTGCGGATGGGCGACGTGAACCGCAGAAACTGCGCCCGCGGCAGTCGCCCCTGGGCCGCCTTCTGCTTCAGTTCGGCATCCTGACGCAGCGTCTCAGGCCGCACGTTGGTCGGAAACAACTGCGGATGACGCTCTTCCAGGCGGAAATCCTGAGGTGTCTCGTAGCTGTAGAACTGTTCGTGGTTGGCGATGATGTGTTCGTTGACCGTGAACATCGCCTGCTTCAGTAGCGCGGGATCCTCGCTGGCGAGGGCATCGCGGATGGGCAGGTCCGCCGCGCCGATCCAGTCAGCCAGCCAGTCGAAGCCCCATTCCAGCGGGCGCACCACGCGATTGGTGTCGCGGGTGGTCAGACGCGTTTCCCACGCGTACATCCATTGTGCGTAAAGCTTGCGGAGCATTCTCTCTATGCTACCGTCTACGGGGCTGCGATCCGCTCGACGCGTGCGCCGACGCCACACAGAATCTCATACGAGATGGTTTCGGCCCAGTGGGCCAGATCGTCAGCCGTGATATTTTCGTCGCCCTGCCCGCCGATCAGAACCACCTCATCCCCCGCAGCGACGCCGGGGATATCCTGCACGTCCACCGTGGTCAGGTCCATGGACACTCGGCCAACAATCGGCGCGCGCTGGCCGCGAATCAGGACATGCCCGCGATTGCTGAGTTTGCGCGAGAACCCGTCGGCATAGCCAATAGGCAACAGAGCGATGGTCATCGGCCGCGGCGCAATGAACGTCCCGTTATAGCCCACCAACGCGCCAGCATCGATCCTCCGCAACGAGGCGATCTGCGTCTTCCACGCCAGCACCGGCTGGAGACTGGCCGCAGCTGGAGGTGCATCACCGCCCGAGAACGGCAGGGAGTAGCCATAGAGTGCAATTCCGGGCCGGCTCAAAAACTCCGCGCCCGCACCGTGCGCCAGTTGCACCAGCGCCGGCAGATCGCGCTGCGCCAGCAGGGTCGCCGAGTTGCCGACATGGACAAATCGCGGGCGAAATCCAGCTTCCGTGACCTGCTGCACCGCGCGGCGAAAACTGACGAGCTGCGCGGCTGTCTGCGCTGCGTCCAGCTCTTCGGGTGCGGCAAAGTGCGTAAAGACGCCTTCGAGTTCGAGCGCCGGAAACCTGCGCAGTGCCTGCAAAAACGCGGCGATAGCTCCCTCGGTCGCGGGCGCGCCCTGGCGCGACATGCCGGAGTCGATCTCCAGATGCACGGGCACGCTGCCCAGAGCAGCAGCCCGCTGCCCAGCCGCCGCGGCCAGCCACTCCAGATGCCGCGGCTCCCACACAGTCGGCGTCAGGCGGGAGGCAATCGCGTCGTCCGCTTCCTCGGCCTGCAGCGCCGTCATGATCAGAATGGAGGGCGACGGACACAGCCGGCGAACGGCGATGCCTTCGGCCACCGATGTAACCCCCAGCCAGCGTGCGCCGGCCTCGGCAAGCCACGGCGCACATCGATCGACGCCGTGCCCGTAGGCGTTGGCCTTCACCACCGCGATGATGTCCCGCGCGCCCCCAGATTGCGCCAGCGAACGCAGCCGGCCAAAGTTGCTAACCAGGCAGCTACGGGAGATTTCAGCCTTCGAAGCCAGAGTCCTCACCTTTATAGGGATTTTCAAAGCGCGTGAACTCCGGCATGTAGACCAGCTTGACGGTACCGGTCGGGCCGTTGCGCTGCTTGGCGATGATGATCTCGGCAGAATTGTCTTCCGGTTCGCCGTCTTCCTTATCGCGGTTGTAATACGCGTCGCGATGGATAAAGGCCACAACGTCGGCATCCTGCTCAATGGAACCGGACTCACGCAGGTCCGAGAGCATGGGCTTCATGGTGCCACCGCGCTGCTCACTGGCGCGGCTCAGCTGCGACAGTGCGATAACGGGCACCTTCATCTCCTTGGCCAGCGCCTTTAGACCGCGCGAGATGGCCGACACTTCCTGGGTCCGATTTTCAAAGCGCTTGCCCGTGATCGAACTTGTTCCCGCGCTCATGAGCTGCAGATAGTCGATCACAATCAGATCCAGCGCCCCCGACTGCTGCCGCAGCCGCCGCGCCTTGGCGCGCATCTCTGCCAGCGAGATGCCGGGCGTGTCGTCAATGTGGAGCTTCGACTCCGCCAGCCGCTCCAGACCGCTCGTTAGCTTGCCCCGGTCATCGCGCGTCAAAAAGCCCGTCTGGATATTGCGCATGTTCACCATGGACTGCGAAGCGAGCATGCGGCGCAGCAGCGCCTCTTTCGACATTTCCAGCGAAAAAACACCGACCACCTTGCCGTCGCGCACAGCCGCGTTTTCTGCAATGTTGATCGCCCACGCAGTCTTCCCCATGGAGGGACGCGCCGCGATGATGATGAGTTCAGAGGCCTGCAGGCCGCTGGTCATGCGGTCGAACTCGATGTAATGCGTGGCCAGGCCGGTGACGTCGCGGCTGTTGCTGTAGAGGGCATCGATGGAGCCGAAAGAGTCGCGGACGATCTCCGGAATGCTTGCAAAGCCCCGGCCCACGCCGCGCTCGGAGACCTCCAGCAGCGCCGCCTCGGCCGCATTCAAAACATCCAGTGCGTCTTCGCTCTGGTCGGAGGCGCGCGCTTCCGCTGCCTGGCAGATTCCCATAATCTGCCGCAGGATGGATTTGTCCTTAACGATGCGGACGTAGTCTTCAATGCTCAGCCGGCGCGGCAGATTTTCCGTCAGGCTGAACAGATACGCGCGGTTGCCGATCGACTCCAGCTCCTTGCGGCGCTCCAGCTCTTCACTCAGCGTGATGATGTCGACCGAACGGTTGGCGTCAATCAGCTCACCCATCCGGGCAAAGATGCGCCGGTGCGAATCGAGCGAGAAGTCATCGGCCGAAAGCTTCTCCGCCGCCTCGCTATGGGCCGCATTATCCAGCAGGATTGCGCCCAGGATGGTGCGCTCCGCCTCGACACTGGCGGGCAGGCCCTGCTCGACGGAGATTTGTGAAAGTGTGGCCACGTTTCCCCAAGTGTAACGACTGGCCCTGCAATCCGCCCTGTGGGGAACAAGCATGCGTTCTGGAAAAGTGCGGCCGACGGTGAACAAGAGCTATCATTAACTCATGTTTGCAACCACTTCTTCGCCGCTCGGGCGGCGCACAGTATGGGCTGCGCTGGGCCTTTGCTGCGCGCTGGCCTGCGCTCCGTCAGGCAACGCTCAGAAAATTCTGAATCCGCAGCAGTCCAACCCGCAGGCGGAGCAGATTGCGGAAATTCAAAAGGTCGTGGATCGCTGGGACGATGCGGTCGATCAGCACGATCACTATGGCGTGGAGCTCGTGCTGGCGCCGCAGTACATCGGCATCACCGATCAGGGCGAAGTTGAGAATCGCGATGAACTGGTCTCTCTCATGGTCATGAAAGGCGCCGAGCACTACTCCCTGCAGCAGAAGGTGACCAGTGTCCGCGAGCTTGGCGATGTCGCTGTCGTCAACGGCATGTACGACCGGCTGTACCCGGCCAGCCGCCTGAGCCACATAAAGGCACGCGATGAAAAGGGCGTCTTCAGCCAGGTCTGGATTCGGGCCCACAATAGCTGGCAGTGCATCAACTCGCAGCGGACATTGATCGCCGACGCGGTCTCCGCCAGCCAGAAGAAGAAAGCCGACAAGGCGAAGGGTGAGTCGCTGGGACACGATCTGCGCTTTCACCTGCCCGGACGCCACTCCTCAGACGACAACTAGCGGAATCGCTGCGACAAAAGCAGGTCCCCTGCGGGAATGACAAGCAAAAACACGGGCGCGGCAGAGGCTACGAGGATTCGGCGAGGACGGACGCTACGACGCGGACGCCTTCGAGGGTGCGGGCGGGGTCAAGTTCGCCGCCGAGTGCGAGGCGCAGGCCGTTGGCTGTGGGAAGGCCGGGCGCGGTGAAGCCCTGGCCGCCGCTGACGAGTGCGCCACGCTGCTCGCAGAGGCGCTGCGCGGTGGGGGCGTCGAGGCCGGTGGGCAGCGTGATCCAGAGGTGCCAGGCGGAGGGCGCACCAAGAGCAGCTACAGTGCCGAGGAGCGCGCGGGCGGCGGCGTTGCGCTGTGCGCCTTCGGTGAGTTTTTGCTGGATGACCGCGTCGAGCGAGCCGTCGGCGATGAGCGAGAGTGCGGCGGCGTTGTGGGGGAGCGAGGTGCCGGTGGTGGTGTTCTTCAGCGCGAGTTCGACGGCAGTGATGAAGCGTGGCGGCGCGATGAGGAACCCGGTGCGCGTGGCTGGGGCGTAGCTCTTGCTGAGGCCGCGCACGTAGAAGGTGCGCTCGGGCGCGAGCACGGCGTAGTTGACTGCGGCGTCCGGCGCCATGTAGCCGTAGGCATCGTCTTCGATGATGAGGAAGTTGAACTCGCGCGCGAGGGCGACGATGGCTTCGCGGCGGGCGAGCGAGGCGACGCAGCCGAGCGGGTTGTGGACCGTGGGCATGGCGTAGATGGCAGCGGGACGGTGTTGCTGGCAGGCGGCGCGGAGCGAGGCGGGCGTCATGCCTTCGGCGTCGTAGTCGAGCGCGAGGAGCGGCGAGCCGATCATGCGGGCCTGTTCGAGGATGCCGGTGTAGGTAACGGCTTCGACGGCGATGGGCTTGCCTGCAAGGCCGGCGGCAAGCAGCGCGGTGAGCGTTCCATGGTGGCCGCCGCAGGTGAGGTAGGTGCGGGCAGGGTCGGAGCCGAGCCAGCGCGCGGCGATGGAGCGGTGATCGGGAGCGTGCTGGCGAAAGGTGGGGCGTAGCTGGTCGGCGTCGGTGGGCGAGAGAGCGGCGACGGAGGCTGCGAGGCGCTGCTGCCATTGGCTGCCCTGCGAGGCGAGCAGCGGGAAGTTGTACTGCATCTCGATCATGGGGACAGTCTACGAGGATTGAGGTTGTGGGTGACCCATGGAGCATCACCCACTCATGCGATGAGGCCGCATGAATGGGGCACCCGGCAGAAGCAGATCCCCGCAGGGATGACAACAAGAAAAGCCAAGACCCGTCATTCTTCGCTTCGCCAAGAATGACGGTCCTTACCCTCCAGCGACGGTGAAAATGCGATCGCTGGGATTTAAGCAGCTTCCGGCGTTCTCGCCTTGCGGAAGCGCGTGAATAGCTGCGCGGGCAGCGAAGAGCCCGTGAGATGCAGAAACAGCCAGGCGACGCCGAGCCAGACCGCCGTGCCGCTCGAAAGCTGCAGCAGATCGTGACTGAACCGGCCCGAGGCGGGCAGCAGGTGCAGGAACCAGTGCAGCGCCAGCAGTGATGTGATCGCCGCGCCGAGAGCGCGCAGCAGCTCCGGATATTCCAGTCCGCGCAACGACACCATGCCGCGGCGATTGAGCATCAGCGCCAGCGCCATGGTCTGAATGACGATGCCGCAGTCGGAGGCGATGGCCAGCCCGGGGACGCCGATCGAATGGTAGAGCGTCCAGTAAATGGGAATGGAAAGAGCCGTGATCAGCGTACTGGCAACCATGGGCGCCAGCGTGTTGCCGGTCGCGTAGAAGGCGCGCGCATAGATACCCTGCGCCGCCCAGAAGCACAGAGAGCCGGCGAACACGGTGAAATACAGCGCGGTCTGCGCTACATCCGCATGGTGAAACGATCCACCGCGCAGAATGACGTCCACCGCCGGCGCGGCAAGAGCGATCATCCAGGCGGAGCCGAGAAACGCGAAGGCATAAATGCGCGTAACGATGCGATTGACGGAGTGCGCGAACTGCTCCCGCTTGCCCTGACCGGCAAGCGCTGCCAGAAACGGCATGGAGGCTGCTCCGGCGGCCTGTCCGAGGATCGCCATGGGCGCGGTGAACAACGTCTTCGCGTAGGTCAGCTTGGCAATGGCTCCGCGGCCGTGCGAGGCGAAGTAGGACAGAATCCAGTTATCCGCAGTGACCAGCGAGACGCCGATCATCAGCGGAATCGACATCCGCACCCACTCGCGCAGGCCCGGGTTGTGCCAATCGAGCGCAAATCGCAGCCGCAAGCCGGTACGGTGCGCGCCAATGTAGTTCACCATCAGGTTGCCGAGAATCGCGCCGGCCAGCGCGCCGACCGCCAGGGAGCTGACGCCCAAACGCCGCGCCAACAGGATGCCGCCAAAGATGATGCCGAAGTTGTAGATGAGCGGCGAAACCGCCTGCCAGGCGAACTGCTTGCGCACCATCAGCACGGCGCCCAGCACACCACCGGCCAGAAAACACAACTGCGCCGGCAGCAGGATGCGCGTCATGTGCGTGCACAGCGCGGCCTTTTCTGCGTCAAAGCCCGGGAAGAACGCCCGCGTGTACCAGGGCGCGAAGATCTCCCCCAGAACCACCGCTGAGCCCAGCACCAGCAGCATGAAGCTCAGAATGACCGAGAGCACCTGCTCGCCTTCGTGCTCGCGGCCCTGTTCCCGATAGCGGCTGAGAATGGTGATGAACGTGACGGACGCTGTTCCACCGACCAGCAGGTACGTCAGCATGTCCGGCAGTTGAAACGCGGCGCTGTAGGCGTCGGTTAACGACCCGGCGCCGAACAGATACGCAATCACCTTCACGCGCACCAGCCCGATGACACGCGAAAGCGCTGCAGAAACCATCAGCAGCAGCGTTGCGGAAAATGCTGTGTGCTCGTGCGACAGCCGCAGCCACGCTGGCCGCCGCATGCCTGGCTGTCCAGCGGGCGCAGGAGAGTTCATCGGAGTGTTCAGAGTGCGGCCCGCGCGCGCTGCACCAGCTCGACCGCTTCGTGCGCAGTCCTCGCCGTGGCCGACAGATGGCCCATCTTGCGGCCGGGGCGCGGCACATGCTTTTCATAAAGATGAACGCGCACGCCGCCAAACGCCAGCGCCCGATCGAAGCGCGGACCTGTCGCCGGGTCTGCCTCCAGCCACACATCACCCAGCAGGTTGACGATGGCCGCCGGCT
>JAKAUB010000191.1 GCA_021827845.1 Acidobacteriota bacterium
GGCCAGCGAGCCCGAAGCCCTGCTGCTGGTGACCAGCGTTCCGCAGGTGGAGACGCTTACCGCGTGGTGGCGCCGCTACATCATCATGGATCAGGTGACGATTGAGCCGATGCCGCAGTGGACCGCGCTGGGGGTCGCCGGTCCGCAGGCGGCGGAGCGTCTGGCCGCCCTCGAGCTGCCGGTTCCATCGCAGCCGGATACATTGCTGGAAACGGAATGGCACGGAGCGCACGTCGTTGTCGTTGCGGCCCACAGCCCGCTCGTTCCGCAGTTTCAGCTATGGGTCGCCGTCGAGCACGTTGCCACGCTCTGGCGCGCTCTGGCGGGTGTCGTGGAGCCTTGCGGCTCGCTGGCCGTCGATCGGCTGCGCATTCTGTCGGGAGTTCCGGAAGTGGGCGCCGATATTGGTGGGCGCGATCTGCCGGAGGAGACCAACCAGATGCGGGCGATCCACTTCAGCAAAGGCTGTTATCTGGGTCAGGAGATCGTCGAGCGCATCCGCTCGCGCGGCGCGGTTCACCGCACGCTGAGTGGCTTCTGCCTGCAGCAGGCGCTGCCAATCCCTGCGGCGATTTTGAGCGCAGACAAGCCGGTGGGAGAGATCACCAGCGTTGCATCGGTGGAACTGCCGGGCCGGCCGCAGCAGTGGATCGGGCTCGGCTATCTGCGCCGCGAGGCACTCGAAGCGGGTGCTCCGCTGCTGGCAGACGGTGCGCCGGTGCGCGTGGTTCCGCTGCCGTTTCCTCTAGAGCCCGACATCTGTGCACCGCAAGGCTGACATTTTTCCCAGCGACAAGAAAGAAGGACAGGCAATGCCGGAAAAAGAACCGCAGGTAACGTTTATCGACCGCCGCAAAATCTCCTCCGACGGGGAGATTCGCCCGGAAGCGGCCGAACTGCGCAAGGAAAGCGCCGAGACAAGCGCCGCACCACCGCAGATGCCCCCGCCTGCATCCGCGCCGAAGCCGCAGGCCGTGGAAGCCGCTGCGCCGGCCGATGCGGCGACCGAGGAGCAGCCTGCCGGTCCCACGCGCGAAGAGACCGAGCAGTCCCACGCCGCCTATCGCGAGACGACGGATCAGATCGACAATATGCTGCGCGAAAAGTCTCCCGACGCTGCGCGCATGGGTCCCGTGGGCTTTGAGCATCTGGTGCAGTCCATGTATATGACCGCCATGATGGCGCTGGGCGCCGGCACGCAGCCCGGCGAAAAGCCGCGCATTGACCTGATGGGCGCACGGCAGACCATCGACCTGCTGGCAGTCCTCGACGAAAAAACCAAGGGCAATCTGACGGCCGACGAGCAGCGGCTGCTCGAAAGCGCGCTGTTTGAGCTGCGCATGACGTTTCTTGAGATCACCAACGCCATCGCCCGTCAGGCGGCCAATCCGCCGCAGGGTAAGCCGCAGCCGAAACGCAGCTAGACAGCCCCTCAGCCGGTCCCGGAAAGGAACATCGCAGCGCATGCAAGCGGAACTCGTTGTCCTCGGCAGCGGCACCTCCATGGGCGTCCCCACGCTGGGCTGCGAGTGCGCCGTGTGCCGCTCGACCGACGCCCGCGACAACCGGACGCGGCCCTCCATCGCGGTGCAGTTTACCGGCGAGGGGTCGTCGCGCTGCGTCATCATCGATACCGGGCCGGACTTTCGCCAGCAGACGCTTCGCGAGCATATTGGCCGGATTGACGCTGTCCTCTACACCCACTCCCACGCCGACCATATTCTCGGCCTCGACGATCTGCGCCCGCTGAGCTTTAAGAATCAGGAGAAGATTCCGCTGTATGCGGACGAGGAGACGCAGCGCGTTCTGCGGTCCGTTTTCGAATACACGTTTTCTGAAGCCAGCAAATATCCCCACAAGGCGCGCGTCGCCTTGCATCCGCTGCGCGAGCGGACGCATCTGTTCGGCGTGGACTTTCTGACCGTCCCGATCCTGCACGGCACGCTGCCAACGGCCGGTTTCCGCTTTGGCAATGCGGCCTATTTGACCGATATGAGCGATATTCCCGCCGCCAGCTTTGCGCTGCTTGAAGATCTCGACGTGCTAATCCTCGATGCGCTGCGCCGCACGCCGCACCCCAGCCACTCGAACCTCGAAAGCTCCATTCGCTTTGTCGAGAAGATTCGCCCGCGCCGCGCCTGGTTTACCCATCTCTCGCACGACCTCGGCCATGAGGAGACGGAGCGGGAGCTGCCACCGCATATTCGCCTCGCCTATGATGGCCAGCGGATTCCGATCCAACTCTAGTCATGCAGATTTTTCGTTCGCTCGCCGACATTCCTGCGAATTTTGGACCCTCCGTCGTTACCATCGGCAACTTCGACGGTGTGCATCGCGGCCACCAGGCGGTGATCGCTGACGTGATTGCCCGCGCTCGAATGCTGGGAGCGCACGCCATCGCCGTTACGTTTGACCCGCATCCGGTGCGTGTTTTGCGGCCCCAGGTGCAATTCGGACTGATTACGCCCATCCATCAAAAGCTGGACCTGCTGTCGCAGACCGGTCTGGATGCAGTTCTGGTGCTGCCGTTCGACCGCGCGCTCTCCCAATGGACGGCGCGCGGGTTTGCGGCGCGTGTGCTGCGTGATGCGCTGGGTGCGCTGGAGGTGCAGGAGGGCGAGAACTTCCGCTTCGGGAATGGGGCAGAGGCGGGCGTCGATGATCTCGCCGCGCTGGGCAGGGAATTCGGATTCACCGCCTGCGTGCATCGGCCAACGTTACTCGGCGCCGCACATATCTCCAGCAGCTCGGCGCGCGCCGCCATCGCCGCGGGCGATATGGCACGGGCGCGGCATCTGCTCGGCCGGCCGTTTGCCATCCAATCGACGCCCGAGCGCGGGCGCGGGTATGGCTCGCGGTATACCGTGCCGACCATCAATCTTGCGCCCTATCCGGAACTATTGCCGGGCAACGGCGTGTATGTCTCCTGTCTGCAGGTGGGACCCGAGCCGTTTCCTTCCGTAACGAACGTCGGATTTCGCCCGACGCTTGAAAATCCATCGTTCGCGGTGGAGTCCCACATCCTCGACTTTCACCCGATCGCGCTTGAAGAAACTACGCCGCTGGTGCTGACGTTTTTGTTCCGGCTGCGTGGGGAAAAGCAGTGGCCGTCGCCCGAGGCGCTGCGCGCGCAGATTGGCCGGGACGTCGCCCGTGCCCGGCGATACTTCGCCCGCATGCCGGTTGCGGCCGGAAGCAAAGAATGACCCCGAAGCACCAAAAGAAGCGCGAAAGCCGACGAAGCGGTGCGCCGTGGCAGGTTGGCACACTTTGGTAACTGCCCGATGGGAACTTTCCCTCCAGCCCGGTTGTCTAACTGGATGTGCCTGGAGTTTTGAGGGTGCAGTGGGGCAGAGTTGAGCCGGCCGCCCGACCCTGATAGTGTTTGAGGTGACCGCATGTCCGCGGCATTCGCTGTGGGAAACCTGGCTGGAGTTCTGGGAGTTCGGGCCGAAGAGGCCACGTTGACGGCTGAGTTAAAAGCCGGCTCGGAGGAGGCGTTCGCCCTTCTGATTGCCCAGTACCACGCCCCGGTCTTCAATCTGATTGCCCGGGTTCTGAACGACCCCTCCGACGCTCCCGACATCACCCAGGACGTTTTCATCAAGGTTTTCCGAGGCATCCGCAGCTTTCACGGAGACTCCAGCCTGCGCACATGGATCTACCGGATCGCGCTGCGGGAGGCCTCCAACCAGCGGCGCTGGTGGTCGCGCCATCGCGGGCGCGAAGTGACCATTGAGCCAACAAGCGACTCGCAGGATGCGGATGCTCCGCTGTGCCTGAAGGATCGGCTGGTCGATGGCCACGAGTCACCGTTTGAGGCAGCGGCGACCCGGGAGATTCGCGCCAGGATCGACGCCGGGCTGCGGGAGATCCCCGAACAGTTCCGCGCCGTGGTTGTGCTGCGTGACCTGGAAGGCCTTTCTTATGAAGAGATTGCAGAAGTTTTAGGGGCGCAGTTGGGCACCGTGAAGTCGCGGCTTGTCCGCGGCCGTGCCCTGCTGCGGGAGCGGCTGGCTGGCCTGCTCGCCGAGGCCCGGTCGATGGGGTCTGCGGGCGCTCAAAGCGCCGTTCTGCATGCCGCAGCGCGCAAGCAGCCCTCGGGCTGGCAGGAGGCGGGATGAACGTCTGCTCCGAAGTTCAAGCCAGATTCTCCGAGTATCTTGACGGTGCTGTTCCCGGCTCCGAAATGCGCCGCATTGCCGGGCACCTGAGCGACTGCGGACAGTGCTCTGAGGAATTCGCCCAGTGGACGACCATGCAGCGCCTGATGGCCAGCGTGGGGCCGGAACGGCCTCCTGCGGACCTCGGCCTGCGCCTGCGGGTTGCTATCTCCCAGGAGCGTGCGCGCACGCTCCAGCGCCGCCTGCAGCAGATTCAGCTGTACTGGGAGAACTCGCTCGCTCCGGTCCTGACCCGGGCGGCGGCCGGCATGGCCACGGCCATGCTTTTGCTGGGCACGCTGGGCTTTATGATCCAGACGGTGGCGGTTCCGCCGTCGGTAGCGGCGACGGAAGCGGTTGCCGAAGGCACCAGCACCCCCCAGTTTCTCTATCGGGTCGGTGGCCAGGATTCCGGCATCCATCTCGCCCATCCGCTGATGGTGGAGGCGGAGATCAGCAAGGCGGGCCAGGTGTACTCCTATCGCATCGTTTCAGGCGAGGCGAGCCCCCGCGTCCAGCGGCAGCTGGACAACTTTTTGTTGATGAGTCACTTCACGCCGGCCCTGCTTTATGGAATCCCCGTGCCCAGTCGCGCCATCCTTTCTTTTACAGGGCCGCAGCGGCACTCCCGGGGATAATTCGCGGGACGCCTTTGCTGCCGTTGAGTGGGCGGCGATCCAGTGGTATTATCGATATATTGCGGAAGTGTGCCTTGGCGTCGGGAGACGTCTGTGAACCGGCCTGCCGTAGCGGCTACCCGCCGCACTATGAACTTCAGAATTGCCCGCGTACACCTGACGACCCGTTAACCACCCTGTGAGAGGGGCGCCTTTTGGCCAACGATAAATTCGAGAACGATATTCAAAAGCTGATCGACACCGGTAAAGAGAAGGGTTTTCTTACCTTCGGCGAGGTGAACGATCTGCTGCCCAATGAGTTGAACACTGCCGATGAGCTGGACGACCTGATGACGACCATCGGGACGCAGGGCATTGATCTGCTGGACGATCAGCCCAAGCTCGCGGCCGAACAGGACGAAGACGCGGAAGAGGGCGAAGACGTCGAGCTGGATCTTACTCCGGGAGCGATGGAGAAGACCAATGACCCCGTCCGCATGTATCTGCGTGAGATGGGTACGGTCCCGCTGCTGACGCGCGAGGGCGAAGTCGAGATCGCCAAGCGGATTGAGCGCGGCCAGATGCGCGTCATGAAGGCCATCTCCCGCTCCGCCATCGTCACCCGCGAGATCATCGCGCTGGGCGAAGACCTGAAGCGCGGCGTGCGGAACGTGAAGGAAGTGGTCACGTTCGACGAAGAAGAGCTCACCGAAGAAATTCTGGAAGCGCGCAAGAAAGTGACCGTCGCCAGCATTGACGGCATGGTGAAGCACCACAAGAAAGCGCAGCAGCTGCGCGAGAAGCTGGATAGCCTCAATCCCAAGGAGAAGGGCAAGGCACGCGAGCATCGCAAGACGCGCTGGGCGCTCGGCCGCGAGCTGGTTCTGGTCTCCCGCGCCATCCGTGAGCTGAAGTACACCAACCAGGAGCGCAAGCGGCTGCTCGACAAGGTCAACAAGACGGTCGATGCCATGCGTGCGCTCGACCGGCAGATCAAGGCGCTGGATCAGAAGCACGACATCTCCAAGAGTGAGGAGATGCGTAAGGAATATCGCCGCCAGCAGCGCAACTGCAAGGGCGATCTGGAGAAGCTGGAAGTCGATGCCGGCGTCTCCGTCGCCGACCTGAAGCGCACGCAGCGCGAGATGATTCAGGGCGACATGGACGCCGAGCAGGCCAAGCGCGAGCTGATCGAGGCCAACCTGCGGCTGGTGGTCTCAATCGCCAAAAAATATACCAATCGTGGCCTGCAGTTTCTTGACCTGATTCAGGAAGGCAACATCGGCCTGATGAAGGCGGTGGACAAGTTTGAATACCGCCGCGGTTACAAATTTTCCACCTACGCCACGTGGTGGATTCGGCAGGCGATTACGCGCGCCATTGCGGACCAGGCGCGGACCATCCGTATCCCGGTCCACATGATCGAAACCATCAACAAGCTGATCCGCACCTCGCGCCAGCTGGTGCAGGAACTCGGCCGCGAACCTACGTCGGAAGAGATTGCCAAGCGTATGGACATTCCGGTGGCCAAGGTGCGCAAGGTGCTCAAGATCGCGCAGGAGCCGATCTCTCTCGAAACGCCGATCGGCGAGGAAGAGGATTCGCACCTCGGCGACTTCATTGAAGATCATCAGGCGGTTTCGCCGTCCGACGCGGTCATTAGTGTCAACCTGAAGGACTACACCTCGCAGGTGCTGCGCACGCTGACGCCCCGTGAGGAGCGCGTGGTAAAGATGCGCTTCGGCCTGGAGGATGGTTCCGAGCACACGCTGGAAGAAGTGGGCCAGAGCTTTCAAGTGACGCGCGAACGCATCCGTCAGATTGAGGCTAAGGCGCTCCGCAAGCTGCGGCACCCCTCGCGCTCGCGCAAACTGCGCGCGTTTCTGGATGGAGTGCGCGAAGCGTAGTTTGTTTGCGCCGTTCGTCTCGAAAGGGTCGCCCATCGGGCGGCCCTCTTTCGTCTCACCACAAATTGACCTTCCCGTGGAACAAAGCTCGTCATCCTGCTCAAGGCTAGACATCAGGGAGCGAGTCATTCTGAGCGAAGCGAAGAATCTGAGCATTGGCTTCCCGCTGCACTCCATCGGTCGATCGCTACGTTCACGATGACATCAGAAAGCTCGTCATTCTGCGCGAAGCGAAACATCAGAATCGAGTCATTCTGAGCGAAGCGAAGAATCTGGGCATAGGCATTTTGCTGCGCTCCATCGGCCCTTCGCTACGCCCAGGAGGACATGAAATCGCCCGACCGCCGGCGTGTCGTCGTCACCCAACCAGGCTGTCGCAAAATATTTTTTGGTTGCTGGTTGACGGAGGTGGGTTCGAGGGCTAGTCTGTGCGCATCGACGTGCTCTTCAACGCTCTTACCCACGCGTCGTTCGCAGCGCCCGGCTGGGTTTCACTGCCGGGCAACCCGCTCCACGCCAGCGCTTCGCACCGCATCCCCGTCAAATCTCATCAAACAGACAGGCTTCCCGCAGTCAGTTTCACGGCTGTGCGGACACAACCCCTTGTGGAGGCAGCCAGACCGCATTGATGACCAAGCCCATCGAAATCACGCCCGATATTGAGCCGCTGTTCGGCACACGCGACGAGAATCTCCACCTGATTGAAGCTCTGCTGAAAGTTCGCATCGACCTCCGCTCCGACGCGCTGTATGTCGCGGGAGAGCCGGATGCGATCGAACGTGTCGAGCAGATATTTGCCGATTACGAGGGGCTGCGGCGGGCTGGCGTGACGCTGCAGAACGGCGAGTTGCATGGCATGCTCAAGCTGGTTCTGGCGGACAAGGCGGTGACGCTGCGCGGTCTGGTCGACAGTGGCCGGCAGCGCTCGGCCGGGATTCGCCGGATGGTGCAGCCGCGCTCGCTCAATCAGCGGCAGTATCTGGAGTCGATTGAAAGCTCCGACATGGTGTTTGGCATCGGCCCCGCCGGCACCGGCAAGACGTACCTGGCCGTGGCGATGGCTGTGGCCGCGCTCGCCGCAAAGAAGGTCAGCCGCATCATTCTGGTGCGTCCGGCGGTGGAAGCAGGAGAGCGTCTCGGCTTTTTGCCCGGCACGCTGCAGGAAAAGGTGGATCCGTATCTCCGGCCGCTCTACGATGCGCTGTACGATCTGCAGGAGCCGGAGCGCATCGACAAGATGCTGGAGCGGAATGTGATTGAGGTGGCGCCGCTCGCCTTTATGCGCGGGCGTACGCTGAACGATGCCTTCATCATCATGGATGAGGCGCAGAACACCACCGGCGAGCAGATGAAGATGTTCCTCACCCGCCTGGGCAACAATTCTAAGGCAGTCATCACCGGCGACATCACTCAGATCGATCTGCCGAACGCGCGCAAGTCCGGCCTGATTGAAGCGATTGAAGTTCTGAAAGGGGTGCAGGGCGTCCGCTTCAATTACTTTGAACAGGGCGATGTTGTGCGGCACCAGCTGGTGCAGCGCATCGTTTGCGCGTATGACAACTACACGCGCGCGCAGCGGGAGCTGCCGCTGGGCATGGATGAAACCGCGCCGACTGTGACCCCGGACGCAAACGGACGCAGGGTGCAGACTCAATAGCGCCGCGAACCGCGTCCGCCGCACCGAGCGACGGACGCGCTTCTTTCGCAGTCGCGGGCCCAGATGGAGCGTGCGCAAAACGCGCCCGCTCCCTATGCTGGATAGAGGTTCGCCGGCAACCGTCCTGGCGGCCCTCGCTATCGCTATGATCACGTTCGAACTGCCCCGGCACGCCACACCGCGCTCCATGGAGCTCGATGCCATTGCCCTGCGCGCCTTTGTAAACCGCGTCTGCCATGCCATTCCGCTGAACGGAGATGTGTCTGTTCTGCTGACCGGCGATGCCGCCATTCGCCGCCTGAACCGGGAGTTCCGGCACAAAGACAAGGCCACCGATGTGCTGTCATTTCCGGCCTTGGCCGGGGAAGGGGCAACGGCCGTTGCGGGCGACCTGGCCGTCTCTGTGGACACGGCGGCGCGGTATGCGCGGCGGTTTGGACACTCGCTGCAACTGGAGGTAAAAATTCTGTTGCTGCATGGGCTGCTGCACCTGGCGGGATACGACCATGAAGCCGATCAGGGAGAGATGGCGGCGCGCGAAGAGGCGCTGCGCCGGCGCTTTCGGCTGCCGCGCACGCTGACGGGCGACGCGGCTAAGGGACGCTCCCGATGAACTTTCTGCTCGATCTGGCGATTGTTGCGCTGCTGGCGC
>JAKAUB010000123.1 GCA_021827845.1 Acidobacteriota bacterium
TGATGCGCAGCGCGCACGAACGCCTGTACCCGGGCGTCGTCGGCAACGTCAAAGACCTCCGTGTAGACAGTGACGCCATGCTGCTTGCGAATGCTGTCGGCCGTCTGCTCCAGAACATCCGTATGACGGGCGCAGAGGGCCAGGTTCGCACCCTCTGCCGCCAGCCCCAACGCTGTGGCTCGCCCGATGCCTTGACTTGACGCGGCAACAATCGCCGCGCGTCCCCGGAGTCCTGTGTCCATGCAGAAAGTTTATGATGGTTGCGAATCCGCTGCCAGAAAGGTCGCTGCATGCCTCCGTCGTCTGAATCCGCCTCCGCCGCCCGTTATGTCCGTCTTAAGGATTTGCCCATCGAGCACCTGACGCCCCTGATTGAGCGGCAGTATGTGCACGGGGAGCAGGCGATGCTGGCGCGACTGCTGCTGCGCAAAGGCTGCGTTGTCCCCGAACACAGCCACGCCAATGAGCAGATCACGTATGTGCTGGATGGGGCCTTGCAGTTCCAGATACAAGGCCAGGAGATTGTTGTGGGTGCGGGCGAGATGCTGGTGATTCCGGCGAACGTACCGCACAGCGCCGTGGCGCTGGAGGATACGATCGATCTCGACGTGTTCTGCCCGCCGCGCGCGGACTGGATCGCCGGCACGGACAGCTATCTTCGCAAATAACGACGAATGCGCGGGCGGTTACGCGACCGGCGCAACCTGCCAGTAGACGCTGTAGCGCTGGTTGTAGATATCGGCCAGCGGCCGCAGCGTGATAGGTGCTCCGGCGCCCACGGTTTCAAAGACCAAGCCCGGATCGGAAGTCCGGCGCAGCCATGCGGCCGGCGCTTCGGCTGCGGCATGGACGGTGGGCAGCGGCAGGCGATCCTGCTTCGCAGCATGCGGGCCGGTGTGACCGTAGATCTGCTGCGGCGGGACGGCTTCATCACTCATTACTCCGGCCAGCACCAGCGGCCCGTACATGGCTGCCTGCACCTGCGGCGCATTAGGCAGCGGTGCCATGTGCAGCTGCATCGGCAGGTCCACGACGACGGTGTCGCCATCGCGCCATTTGCGATCAATCGCGGCATAGGTGCCGGGCCGCACGTCTGCCGAATGCTTGCGTCCGTTGACGCGAATCTGCGTGCCCGCCGTGGCCCAGTAGGGTATGCGGACCATCAGCTTGGTCCGCAGCGGCCGTTCCAGCGCAAAGGTAAGCCGCGTCTGTTCCTCGCGCGGGAACGCAGTCTCCTGCGTCAGGCGCAGTCCTTTTTCTTTCCAGTCGAGTGTTGAGCCGATGAACTGGCTGACGTATAGCGCGCCGGGTGAGTGGAAGTAGATAGAGTCGTTGGCCTTGGAGTATTCCTCCGCGCCGGTTCCGGTGCAGCACCAGAAGGAATCGAACTCTGTGCCGAAGGTGCGGAACAGTCCGGGCGTCAGCGAGACGTAGTACATCAGCATGCCCGCTTCATCCTGCGTGCCGTGGCGCACATTCCACAGCATGCGCTCATACTGGTCGGCCAGCTGCGGATCGGCGCTCCAGCGCAGCAGGTGCCGCGAAAGCTTCATCATGTTGTAGGAGCAGCAGCACTCCTGCGCATCCGGACCCAGATGGCTGGCGAGTGTGCCCGGCTTGTGCCAGAACTCAGCATCGCTGGTGCCGCCGGTGGCGTAGACATGCTGCGTGACAAGAAACTTCCAGAAATTTTCTGAGATGGCGTGGAACTGCGGATCGCCTGTCACCTCATACCCGCGCGCGGCGCCGATCACCTGTGGAATATGCGTGTTGGCGTGCAGTCCGGCGAGATCGTCCTGATCGTTGGCCAGCGGATCGAAGAAGTCGTGGTGGCTGAATTTGCGCGCCAGATCGGCGTAGCGCTGCTCGCCGGTGATGGCGTAGAGCGAGAACAGCGACTCCTGCATGCCACCATATTCGACATCGAGCATCTTCTGGAACTGCGCTTCCGGGATGGGCGTCACATAGCTGTCCGCCCAGTCTGCCATGTGCTGCGCAGTGTGGAGCGCCTGCGCGTTGCCGCAATGGGCATAGACATCGAGATGACCGGCGAGAATCTTGTGGTAGGTGTAAAACGGCGCCCAGACCTTTTGCCCGTTGCGCAGGCGGGTGTAGAACGCCTCGGGATAGGCGCCGAGGTAGCCGCTGGCCTGCTGGCATTTCGCCAGCTCTGCGACCAGCGCATTGGCCTTGTCCTGAAAGCGCACATCGCCGGTGCTGGCGTACATCAGCGCACAGGCGGAGAGCATGTGGCCACCGGCAAAGTGACCGCGCAGCTCGCAGTCCGGCGCTTCCCATCCGCCCAGCGGCTGCGCCGCTGACGGCAGACCGGCGGTGACGCGGAACATATGCAGCAGGCGGTCGTTGGGCAGCGACAGCAGAAAGACCGCGTTGCGCTGCTGCATCGTCAGCATGGGGCCAGGACCCAGGCGGACATCTTTCATGGGAAACGGCTCAATGCGGGCGCGCACGGCTTCACGACGGCTGGAAGACGCGCTGGCAGGACCGTCTGTGACGTTACTCTGCGCGAAGGAAAAGGGCGGGTGCAGCGTGGCGGCCCCGAGCATGACGCTGGCGCTCTGCAAAAAGCGGCGCCGGTTGAGGGATGTCATGGCAGGATCCTCCCTGTCTTAAAGTGTACGGCGCGGCGGTTTCGCAGCGGCAGCGGCCTGCGCTACTTTCCCTTGGCGTGCAGTGTGATCACGTTGATGGATAACGGTTCCAGCGTCAGCGAAAAATCCCGGCCAACCTTCGGCAGCCGCTTCTGCCGGGGAACGATGTGCTCCGGATCGCTGATCGTGTTGGTCGCCGTGGTGGAAGGCGCGGACAAAATGTACTGCATGCCGCTGGCCGGGGGCTGCGCTGCGTGGTCCAGATGAATCTGCACGGTGGTGGCCACAGTGTTGGCGTTGACCAGCTTCAGGTCGATAACGCCCGTAGATTTTTCCCGCGTGACGGAAGCAAAGATCCGCAGGAGCGAGCCGGACATTGCGCTCGCGAGGATTTCATCGCCGCGATATTTGCTGAACAGCACCTGCGCCCAATAGCTGGGCGAGCCATAGCTGGTGCTCGCGTCGTAGCCGATCAGGTCGGGAACCCACTGCGGCCCCATCGGGTTTACGTTGGTCAGCAGCGGCGCATAGCTGGCCATGACGACCAGATCGCTGTTGCGTTCGAGGCCGGTCATCCAGGCGGCATCGGACAGCGCAGCACCAAAGTCCGGCGTGGGAGAGCCCTCCATGGTGGCCCATTCGCCGACAAAGATCTTCGGGCCGGTGCGCGGCAGCTTATCGTAGTGATCCGCCATGGCGAAGAACTGCTGCGGCGACTCGTAATAATGCTCGTCCAGCACGTCCACTTTGTGGCCGGTCACCGGAGCCGTAGCGATGATCTGGAGGCCGGGATACTTCTGATGGATGGCATCGTAAAACTGCGCGTAGCGGCCGGAGTAGCTGCCGGACTTGTCGAACTGATCTTCGTTGCCGATCTCGACATAGCGCAGCGGGAACGGCGCAGGGTGCCCGTCCTTGGCACGCTGCGCGCCCCACTGCGTGGACCGGCTGCCGGTAACGTATTCAATCTCCTCAAGCGCGCTCTGCACATAGGGCTGCAGCGCCGGCCCGGCGGCGACATGTTCTCCTTTCAGCGAGTAGCCGGCGTAGACCGCCAGCACTGGCTGCATGTGCAGGTCCTGGCACCAGTTGAGAAACTCGAGCAGGCCCATGCCGTCTGAGCTGCGGTAGCCCCAGGGGCTCATATGCGTCGGGCGGTCCACCAGCGGGCCAATCGTCTGCTTCCAGCGGAAGCGCTGCGCGATGGTGTTGCCTTCAAGATAGTTGCCGCCGGGGAAGCGCAGAAAGGCTGGGTGCATGGCCGCCATGCGCTGCATCAGGTCAATGCGGTTGCCGTTGGGCGTGTTGTTGTAGGTGGGCGGAAAGAGCGAGACGAGATTCAGCCACAGCGTTCCGGGCTGCGTGACCAGCAGCGCAAAGTGATTGTGCGCAGAAGGCGTGAGCGAGGCCGGCGTGCGGAGAGTAGTCCGATAGCGCTGCCAGCTTGTGCCGATGCCATGCACCGTCTGCTGGGTGAGGATCCTGCCGGAGTCGTCATCGATGAGCGCGGCGGTGACGTCGGCCCCCGCGACGCTGGCCTTGGCCCAGAAGGAGGCCTGGTAGTCCGTGCGCGGATGCAGCGGAATGCCCCACCAGCCGCTGTTGGCGATGCCCGCCGGGCTGGATGCATTGGCCGACGTAATCGTCAGCTTAAGGCTGACGGGCAGCGCGGTGCTGGGGCCGGTCTTGCTGTCAATCTCTAGGTTGGCCTGCGCGATGCCGCGCTGCACCAGCCGCCAGTGGTCAAGCTGACCCCAGCCGCCGTGGCGGATGGCGCGGTCGCGAATCAGCTCGGCATAGAGGCCGCCATCGTAGGAGTGATTGATCTCCTCGGTCATCAGGCCGTACAGCGTGGGGCTGCTGGCAGCTTTCGCCGCGCCGTCGTCTATGGTGAGCGTGGCACTTCGTGGCGCGATGGAAGTCATTTGCTGTGCGGATGCGGAAAATGCTGCCAGCAGCACAAGGGCAACGGCAACAGAGAAACGATGCATGCGTGCGGGCATACGAGTCACCTCAGCGAAGGATGGTGTGCCAGATGTTTGAAGCAATATCGCGACGCGATGCAGCGCCCGGAAGGGCACATCGGGAAGTTTATGCAACATTGGCCGGGTCAACAAGGCAGCCGTTTTCTGTTGCGTTGTCCCGCCGCAGATCCGGCCTTCGGAACGGTGCATGGGAGGGCTCTCACACCTGATCCGGCTCGGATTCGGCCAAATTTTGGCGGAATATGGTGGCGCTTCTGTGCGTCAGCAACACGGTTGCTCTGGCAGACGCTTGTACGCGCCTGGTCACTGCCGCAACTGTAGGCGAGGCGGCATTCGGTAGACGCGTGACTTCGTCCAGGGCCGGAGGATTCGTTCTAGAACGACGGGGATGCAGGGAAGTTTGGAGGCGCGGGTCGGGATCGAACCGACGCATAAAGGTTTTGCAGACCTCTCCCTTACCACTTGGGTACCGCGCCCTTTTGACAACCGTTCGGCGGAAAGATCTGGCGGCGTGGGACGAACGGTAGGTCCTGCCGAAAGGCCTATCTGCTGCAACAGACAGGATGGTGCGTTCTGGAGCGGGAGACGGGGGTCGAACCCGCGACTTCAACCTTGGCAAGGTTGCGCTCTACCACTGAGCTACTCCCGCACGCACTAGGGTGCAGTATATCGGCCCCCACGCAGCCGGGTCAACGCGCCGCGCGCTCGTCGAGCATCCGGCCATCCCGCATCGGCAGAATGCGGTCGCCGATGGCAGCCGCTTCTGGGTTATGCGTAATCATCATCACGGTCTGCTTCAAATCCTGATTGGAGCGGCGCAGCACCTGCAACACTGCTTCGGAGTTCTCCGAGTCAAGATTGCCGGTCGGCTCATCGGCCAGCACAATGGCCGGCCGCGCAATCAGCGCACGCGCAATGGCTACGCGCTGCTGCTCGCCGCCGGAGAGTTCCGCGGGCCGGTGCTGCAGGCGGCCGCGAATGCCCAGCAGCGACGTCAGGTGCTCGAAGTACGCCGCATCCAGCTTTCTGGAGCCGGTAGCGATCTCATGAGCCAGCTCAATATTGGCCATGGCCGACAGCGTCGGCAGCAGATTGAATTTCTGAAAGACGAAGCCAATCTTCTGCTTGCGCAGCCGCGTGCGTTCGGCATCTTTCAGCGCGGCAAAATCCACGCCATCGATCAACAGCTTGCCGGAGGTGGGCCGTGTCAGGCCCCCCAGGTTGTAGAACAGCGTGGATTTTCCGCTGCCTGAGGGGCCGACAATGCTCACAAACTCCCCGGGCTCAACAGCAAAGGAGACCGAGCGGAGCGCCTGCACTTCCAACTTGCCGGCGCGGTAGGTTTTGCTGAGCCGGTCAGCGACAATTACGGGTGGCATCCCGTTCATTGTATCTGCAGGCTGCCGCGGCCTCTTCGGTGTCGCACTATGCAGAGGCCTGAACGGCCGCGTGGGGGTGCATCGACTTCTTCGGTCCGCGCTTGCGGACCAGTAGCGTTCGTACCCGCTCCAGCAGCTCCTGCGGGGAGCTTGCCCCCTTAGGCAGAAATGCGTCGGCGCGGCTGGCGGAGTCGAACTGTTTCGTGCTCCCGCTCAGCAGCACGGCGGGCACCCACGGCGCAATCTCTTTCAGGCGCTGGATCAGGTCGTTGCCATTGCAATGCGGCATCACCAGGTCTGCGATGACCAGATCGACTTTGCCGTCGTCGTAGAGGGCAATGGCCTGTTCGGCAGTGTTGGCCGTCAGCACGCGATAGCCGCGCGTTTCCAGAACAAATTTCCGCACGGACAAAACCTGATCGTTGTCGTCGATGCAGAGGATAACTTTCTTTGGTCGCATGATCCCCCAAAGCGCGCCGTTCCCCTTCGCAGAAGAGGCGATGCGCGCAGCTCGTCCGCAACCGGCAATGGGCCTCACTTCGGGGCAGCGTGCCTGCAAAGAAAAACAGCACGTTATGCCCCGGCCGTGTCCTCCGCCGGTCGGCGGTACAGAGGCAGAAAGGCCCAGCAGGGAACAAGCCCTCGCTCGAACCAGACCGGGCAACCGGCCGTGTTCGAAACAAAAGATCCCCATCCGGCGAGCCAGCGAGTTTCCCGCAGGCCCATCCGCTCCCCAATTCAGTTTTTCGTTGTTACGTTGGCGAAAGAAGCGCGCTGTCGAATCCCGATCAACGCTCGCTTGAGAGTAAGCAGCATCCTGCGGCCTGTAAACGGCGAATCTTCGGTGAATTTCCCGCGGATTCCGGCCGCGCCTTCCACCGCAGAAACGCTTCGCCTTGTAAATGCGCTCTCTCGGGTGTGGACGCTCTGTTGAAAGCATGTGAATCGCTGAAGGAAAAACCGTCAGCCTGCACCACCAGCAGGGCGCACCATTTTTCGCATTTTCATTTTGGAGCGGTGCCGCAAAATCTGCGCAGGATTTTCTCGCTGTCCCCGGAAGATTGCGGTATCCCTTCGGCCATCCTTGCACCTTGACGCACAGCCGCCATGGAGCGCACGATAGCTAGTCGTGAAGCTGCTCCGTCTCGCAACTATCGTTCTCGTGGTGCTGGCTGCAACACACTTTGCACGCAGCCAGGCCGTCGCCGTTACCGGTCCGCAGCCGGTCAGTTTTTCCGCTGCGGGTGAGACGGTGCACGGTGTTCTGTACCGTCCGAAGGCCGCGAGCCGCTATCCCGCGATCGTTGTGATCCATGAGTGGTGGGGGTTGAACGACTGGGTGAAGCAGCAGGCCGAGATGTTCGCCAGCCACGGATATGTGACGCTGGCGGTCGATCTCTATCGCGGGCAGGTTGCAACCGACCAGGAGATGGCGCATGAGCTGATGCGGGCGCTGCCGCAGGATCGTGGCGTGGCGTATCTGCGCGGCGCGGATCGATATCTCAAGTCGCTGTCGTACGTCCGCAAGGATCGCATCGGTGCCGTGGGATGGTGCATGGGCGGTAGCTTTGCGCTGCAGTTTGCCATTGCGGAGCCGACCTTGCGGGCGGTGGCGATCAACTACGGTGCGCCGGACTTTGACCCGGCCGCGCTCAAGAAGATTCACGCAGCCATTCTGGGCAACTATGGCGCGCAGGACCGTGGCATTACGCCGGCGGACATTCAGCGCTTCGCCGCGGAGATGAAAAAGCTGGGTCATCCCATCGACGTCAAGGAATATCCGGATGCGGGCCACGCGTTCCAGAACCCCAACAACAAGGGCGGCTACCGCGCGGCCGATACGCAGGATGCCGACCAGCGCATGTTTGCGTTCTTCGCAAAGTACCTGAAGCGCTGAATTGGCCGCAGCCTGAAGCTGGCCGATTGGGTCTACTTCCGGTCCAGTTGCGCCAGGATTCCGTCCCACAAGGAGAGACGGGCGCGAATGGCGTCTTGGGCTGCCTGCGCGGCCTGGTCCCACAGCTCCGGGTCTGACCCGCAGAGATCGGCCACCATGCGGACTGCGAGCGGGCCATGGTCATCTCCGTCCACTTCGATGTGGCGCTCCAGATACCAGACGAACGGGCTGAGATCGCCTTCCATCTCCCGGTTGATGTCTTTCACCAGGGCGCGAAACATGTCGGGGATGGCGTCCTCCCGTCCAAAGGTGAAGGCTGCCGCCTGAGCGGCAACCGGGCCGGTAATCACGCGGAATGTGGCGTTGACAAACTCCCGCGCGGCCGGCGGCGCGGCCTGCAAGGCCTGATGAACCAGGGCCATTCTATCGGGATTCGAGGGCTTCGCCGCAGCCGTGACTTCGGCAATGACTGTGGTGTTCGCCCCAGCGCGTCGCATCGCCTCCAGATAGATTTCAAAGTGGCTTGCCGAGCGGCCTTCGTACTCGTCGGACTCTTCTCCAAGAACGATCGCATTGATGAAGCGGCGACTGGCAGGATGAGCGGTCGGAATCCACGGCACCTCGACCGAGGTGAGCGCACGTTGCAGGCTCTTGAGCAGGCTCATGAAATCCCAGACTGCAAAGACGTGCGACTCCATAAAGAGGCGGAGGTCCTCGATCGACCGTATCGAGGTATGCAAGGGATGGTGCACCAACTGCTTCCGCAGTGGAGCAATCCGGTGCTCAATGAGATCAATAGAAAAAGGGGCTTCCGTCGAAGAACTCACAGCTCAATTATCGCTGCGCAGGACGGGTTGCTTGTCGTATGCCGGGAAACGCTGTTTCAACGAATCAAAGACTGTCTGGCCCGCGGAATGCCCGCTAATGAAGCCAGCAACGTTTGGGCGAAAGCGGGAGCGGGCGATTGCAACGACCGCGTATGACCCATACAATCCATTGACGTGAACACAGTCCGCGCTATTTATCCCGGTTCGTTCGATCCTGTGACCAACGGTCATCTGGATTTGATCGCGCGGGGTTCGAGAATCTTCGACCATCTCATCGTCGCCAT
>JAKAUB010000051.1 GCA_021827845.1 Acidobacteriota bacterium
GCTCGCGAATCCCGGTGCGCTCGACGATCCAGGCGTCCTGAGTATCGACCATCTTTTCCAGGTCAGCGTTGGTTAAAACGCGCGGCGGAACATACGTTCCCAGTGAGCTGATTTTGGCGCGCAGCAAGGCCTTCGGACGCTGATCAGGATTCAATGGATTTCTCCCCCGGATTGAGCAGGCTGAACTTTCTATTTTGGATGGAGCGGCCGGGAATGTCTATGGCAAGAGGCGCCGCAAACTGAAAGCGCCGGGGAACCTACTGCGCACGCATCGACCCGTTGCCGTTGCTTCCTTCCGGACCTGGCGGGGTTGGCGGGAACGCGTCGCGTAGGACCCGGCACAGTTTTGATCATAGCATTTGCCTTGCACGCCGGATGACTCGCCAGACACCGTAAAATTGACATGTGAGTCATAAAGCCATTGAAACGGCGGCACAGGCCGCCTCCGCGCCGGATGCACCTTCGCCGCGCGTTGGATTCGTCAGCCTGGGCTGCCCGAAAAATCTGGTCGACAGCGAAGTGATGATGGGCCTGCTGACGCGCGCCGGCGCCACGCTGACGCCGGACGCCGCCCAGGCTGACATCCTCGTCGTCAATACCTGCTCCTTCATCGACAAGGCCAAGCAGGAGTCGGTGGACACCATCCTGGAGATGGCGCGGCATAAGACCGGAGGCCGAGCGACCCGCCTGGTGGTCACCGGCTGCATGGTTGAACGCTACCGAAATGAGATTCAAGCGAACATTCCTGAAGTGGATGCGGTGGTGGGAACCGGCGAGCTGGAAAGCATCGTCGCGGCGGCCGGCATCGAGCGGGCGAACTCGCCCTTCCGCATCCTTTCGCCGCAGGAGTCTGCAGCCGCCGTAGGAACCGGCGAGCTGGAAAGCATCGTCGCGGCGGCCGGCATCGAGCGGGCGAACTCGCCCTTCCGCATCCTTTCGCCGCAGGAGTCTGCAGCCGCCGTACGCGCAGAAGGCCTGCGCCGCGAGCAGCAGGGCCGCTTTTCGCGCGAGCAATGGGACGGCGCCATCGCGGAGCTGCCGAATTATCTCTACGACGAAGCCACGCCGCGGGTGCGCACCACGGCCAGCAGCTCGGCGTACATCAAGATTGCAGAGGGCTGCGACCACCCCTGCGGCTTTTGCATCATTCCGCAGATCGGTTCGCGGCAAGTTCCGTTCGCGCCGGTTTGAGTCCGTGGTGGCCGAGGCCGAGCGTCTGGTGGCGGAAGGCGTGCGTGAAATCACGCTGATCGGGCAGGACACCACCTGCTACGGCGAAGACCTGGGCATGAAGGACGGCCTGGCGCAGTTGCTGGATCGGCTGGCGCGCATTGAGGGCCTGCGCTGGCTGCGGTTTCTCTACGCGTATCCCAACAAGGTGACGCCGCGGCTGCTGGAGACCATGGCCAGCCACGACACTATCTGCAAGTATCTGGATGTTCCGCTGCAGCACGCAGCGCCGGCCGTTCTGCGCCGCATGAAGCGCGGCGGCGGCAGCGAAATTTTTCTCGCAATGATCGAACGCGCGCGCGCCGTGATGCCGGACATCTCTCTGCGCACGTCGTTCATCGCGGGCTTCCCGGGCGAAACAGATGCAGACTTTGCCGAACTGCTGGGGTTTGTGGAGCAGGCGCGGTTCGACTGGCTGGGCGTCTTCGAATACTCCGACGAGGAGGGTTCGGCGGCCTTTGCGCTGGACGCCAAGGTACCGCGCGCCGTGATCGGCCAGCGGCGCCGCAAGCTGATGGCGGCGCAGAAGAGGATCAGCCGGGCCACGCGCAAGGCACAGATTGGCCAGCCGATGACTGTTCTGATCGAAGGCGAGAGCGAAGAGACGCCACTGCTCTGGCAGGGCCGCAGCGCCATGCATGCGCCGGAGATCGACGGCAAGATCCTAATCAACGACTTTGGCCCATATACCGCGCTGCAGCCGGGAGCCTTCTATACCTGCGAAGTGACCGAAGCGCACGATTACGACCTGGTGGCGCGCGTTACAGGAGTCGCCTGATGCCGAAAAAGAAATTGGCTGCGCTGCGATGCCCGATCTGTAAAACGCTGGTTCTGGCCTCCGATCCAGAATTCCCCTTTTGCAGCGACCGCTGCCGCACGATTGACCTGGGCAAGTGGGCGAGCGGGGCGTATCGCATCTCCTCGCCCATCCTGGATCCAGAGGTGCTCGAGGGTCTCGATCCCGCGCAGTACCGGCGCGACGATGAAGAGTAGCGCGCCGCGCACGCGGTGGGCGTGGACAGCCGCGACATTTTTTGGCACAGGATTTTTGCGTCCCGGGCCCGGTACCTGGGGCTCGGCGGCGGCACTGCTGCTTTGGCTGGGTGCGGCCGCGTGGTGGCATCCATCCAGAACAGCGCTGGCCGTCGGCACCGCTCTCGCCGCGTTGGCGGCCACGCTGGTCGGTATCCCGGCTGCGACAATTGTCGCCCGGGAGTCTGGCCGCGAGGATCCCGGCTTTGTGGTGCTCGATGAGGCCGCTGGCCAGTGGATTGCCCTGCTCGCCGCTTCTCCCGCGCGCTGGCAGCAATGGCTGCTCGCCTTTCTGCTGTTTCGCTTCTTCGATATCCTCAAGCCGCCGCCGGCCCGCCAGTTTGACAGGATGCATGGCGGATTCGGCATCATGATGGATGACGTGGCAGCAGGCCTGTACGCGCTGCTGGCCGGTGTTCTTGCCACCCGCTTTCTGTAGCCCGGATATGTTTCCGCGCCCTTCACCGGCTGTAGGAGTTGCATCATGAAATTTGGCCTTCACGCAAACCCGAACGCGCCCCATATTGACTCCGTTTTCCCCGCCGCGGTGCTGCCCGGCGGCGAAGTCGAAGTGGCCGGCCATGCACTGGCGACCGACGAGTATAAGCAGCCGGTGGCCGTGGTCGGGGAGCAGCGCGCGCCGGTTCTGATGAGCCAGCCCTCCCGGCTGCGCCTTCATGTTCCTCCCGGCGCCATCTCCGGCCATGTGCAGGTGCGCGTGAACGGACAGGCCAGCAACGCGCTGCCGCTCGCCGTCGGTGTCGCGATTGCAGAAAACCTCGATCCCGTTGCGAATCCGGCCGTCGATGAGGATGGCAACCTGTACGTCGCGTCTTCCGGCGCGCGCGGCGAGCTGGCGCCGGTCTCCGTCACCCGGATTGACACCGAGTACAACGCGCGCACCTTCGTCACCGGAATTATGAACGCCACCGGGCTCGCGATTGACGCGGATGGCAACCTCTTTGTTTCATCGCGGCACGAGGGCACCGTCTATCGCGTGACGCCCAGCGGCGCCAAATCAATCTTTGCCGAAGGCATGGGGGTCGCTACCGGCCTGGCCTTCGACCGCGAGGGCTTTCTTTACGTCGGGGACCGCAGCGGCACCATCTTCAAGCTGTCGCGCGATGGCAAGGTCTTCGTCTTCGCCACGCTGGAACCCAGCATCTCCGCCTACCATCTCGCCTTCAATGACGCGGGCACGCTGTTTGTCAGCGGCCCCACCACGTCCGGCAATGAGGCGATCCACGCCATTGCGCCCGACGGCACGCTGAGCGAGTTCTATCGCGGACTCGGCCGTCCGCAGGGACTGGCCTTCGATGTCTCCGGAAACCTGTATGTCGCGGCTTCGCTGCGCGGGCGGCGGGGCATAGTCAAAATTGCGCCGGACAGCACAGCGTCGCTCGCCGTAGCTGGCGCGGGAATCGTAGGCCTGGCGTTTCTGCCCGAAGGCGATGCCGCCCTGGTTACGCGCGACACCGTTTATCATGTCGGGTTGGGCATCAACGGGCGGCTCCTGCGCTGATGGATCCTTGCCAGCCTTTGCCGTCCTGTTCCTGCGCCGGAGAAATCCATCGGGAGCCGCCGCCCACGATGCAACGCGTGTCTCATCCAATGGCTCATGCTCGCTGAAATCATCGCAGTCGGCTCCGAACTGCTCACTCCGTTCCGGCAGGACACCAACTCTCTGTTTCTTACAGAGAGCCTGAACGGTGTCGGCGTTACGGTCGCCTTCAAAACCATCGTGGGCGATCGCGAAGCGCACATTGCGCAGGCCATCACCGTCGCGCTCGGCCGCTGCGATCTCGTCTTTCTGATGGGCGGCCTGGGCCCGACCGCCGATGACCTGACGCGCGAAGCCGTGGCTGCGGCTCTGGGCATCCGCCTGAAGCGCGACGGCGACGTGCTGGCTGCGCTCTACAAGCGCTTTGCTGAGCGGCGCGCCAGCATGCCCAGCAACAACACGCGCCAGGCGGAGATTCTGGAGGGCGCCGAGGTGCTGCCGAATCCGCATGGAACCGCGCCCGGGCAATGGCTGGATATTGTCTTCGGCGGCCATCGCAAGCTGCTGGTGCTGCTGCCGGGGCCACCGCGCGAATTGAAACCAATGATGACCGAGGAATGCCTGCCGCGCCTGCGGGAGGCGCTGCCGCCACGCGCCATCGCCCGCCGCGTGCTGAAAATCGCAATGCTCGGGGAATCGGACGTCGACGCCCGGATCGCTCCCATCTACGGACGGTTCTCCGACGTCGAAACAACGATTCTGGCGAAGCCCGGCGAGATCGAAGTCCATCTGCTGTGCAGCAAAGCGATCCTTGAAGTTGCGCAGGGACGCGTGAATGAGCTGGCCAGCCGTATCGAAGAGGAGATGGAGGACGCCATCTATTCTTCGCAGGGCGAGGCGCTCGAAGAGATTGTTCTCTACTACCTGCAGATGCGGGGCGCCACACTGGCCGTGGCCGAAAGCTGCACCGGCGGCCTGCTCTCCGAGCGGCTCACGCGCGTCAGCGGCAGCTCCCGCGCATTTCAGGGCGGTGCTGTTGTCTACTCCAATGAACTGAAGACGCAGCTTGCCGATGTTCCTGAAGAGCTGATTGAAGAGCACGGCGCCGTCAGCCGCGATGTGGCAGAGGCTCTGGCGCACGGTGTGCGCCGCCGCGCATCGGCCACCATCGGTGTCGGCATCACCGGCATCGCTGGCCCCTCGGGCGGCACAGAAGAAAAGCCCGTCGGCACGGTCTATATCGGCATCGCCGACGGCAAGGAACAGACGGTTGTCGAGCGGCGCTTTCGCGGAGACCGCGAGCGCATCCGCTACCTGGCAACCCAGCAGGCGCTCGACATGCTGCGCCGCAAGCTGATGTAGCAACGCGAGCGCCGGCACACTGCGGCAAGCGCCGCAACCGCGCGGCCGCCGCGTTTCGCTTCGCCGGTTCGCCTTCAGACGCGTGTAACACCGCTGCTACACTCGAAGCGTACTCTCATGAGAATGGATTGGGTTGCAGCGATTATTGCGTATCTGCTGGGGTCGATTCCCTTCGGCTATCTGCTGGTGCGCGGCTTTCGCAAGCAGGACATCCGGCAGACCGGCAGCGGCAACATCGGCGCCACCAACGTCATCCGTTCCGGCTCCCGCTGGCTGGGAATTCTGACACTTTTGCTGGATCTCGCCAAAGGTTATGCGGCGGTCGTTATCGCGCGCCTGCTCGATCCCCGGCACGCGGTCGCCGCAGGAGCTATCGGTGCCATCGCGGCCGTGTTCGGCCACGTCTTCCCGATCTGGCTGAAAGGCCGCGGCGGCAAAGGTGTCGCCACCGCGCTCGGCGTTTTTCTGGCGCTGGCGCCTCTCGCCGCGCTAGCTTCGTTGAGCGTCTTCATCATCATCACGTTCCTTACCCGCTACGTCTCCCTGGCTTCCATTCTGGCGGCGGCTTCATTTCCCTTCTGGGTCTGGGTGGCGCAGCGCGCCTTGTCCATCCACTACGGCAGCGGCGCGGTCTTCATCGCCAGCACCATCGCTGTTCCCGCCATCATCCTCATCAAGCATCGAGCAAATGCCCTCCGGTTGATGCGGGGTACGGAATACCGCTTCGGCAGTAAAACGGGCAAGGCGGCATGAGCCGCATCGCCGTCATCGGCAGTGGGTCCTGGGGCACAGCGCTGGCCATTGTGCTGGCGCGCCGCGGCGACCACCGCATCACGCTCTGGGCGCACACGGAGTCCACCGTGCGCACCATTGAATCGCGGCGGGAGAATGTTCGGTATCTGCCCGAGATTGCGATTCCCCGGTCCATCACCGCGACCCATGATCTGGAAGATGCGGTCCGGCAGGCTGAGATCATTGTTCTGGCTGTGCCGTCCGAGCATCTGCGCGGCGTGGTCTGCGCTCTGGCTCCAGCGGTCGACGGGCAGACCTTCGTCAGCGCCACCAAAGGGCTGGAGGATGGCACCGCCCGGCGGATGAGCGAAGTCATCACGGATGCTCTGGGCCAGCGCGGGGCGACCGTTCCCCTGGCGGTCCTCAGCGGACCCTCGTTTGCGCAGGAAGTGGCCGCCGGCAGCCCGACCGCCATCACCATCGCCTCGCAGGATGCTGCCGTAGCCGCCGCGCTGCAGAAGGCCTTTGCCGCTCCGACATTCCGCCTCTACACCAACGATGACGTGGTGGGCGTGGAGCTTGGAGGCGCGCTCAAGAACGTCATCGCCATCGCCGCCGGCGCCACCTTCGGCCTGGGTCTGGGACACAACACCATCGCCGCGCTGGTCACTCGCGGCATCGCGGAGATCACCCGCCTGGCCGTCGCCTGCGGCGGCCAACGCGATACCCTGTCCGGCCTCGCCGGCCTTGGCGACCTTGTGCTCACCTGCACCGGGGCGTTGTCGCGCAATCGGCACGTTGGCGTGGAACTGGGCCGCGGAAGCCGGTTGAGCGACATCCTGATCGCCATGAATGGGAAGGTGGCAGAAGGTGTCCGCACCACGCAGGCGTCTCTGGCGCTGGCGAATCGCTGCCAGATTGAAATGCCGATCGTCGAGAAGGTCGCGGATGTCCTGGCCGAACGCCTGTCCGCACGGGAAGCGATGCGGCAACTCATGGCGCGGCCGGGGCGGAATGAATCTGAAGTCGGGTCCAATCCATAAGCTTGCAATCGATTAGCCGCGTTGCCTCTCCGCCTTCCCCGCAGAAAATTTTCCCGGACAAAGCGGCACATCCCAAGGTAATATCAAGGCGTCGCGTAGAAGGTTACCTTCGGCTGTTCCGCGAAAGCGATTCACCTCCCTCCGGAAACTGAATATGCTGATCCGACGCAATCCCTGGCTGCGGCTTCTCTACATCATGATGTTGCTGCCCATCACTGCCATCGGGATGGGATTCGTCTTGCTCGGCCACTCCTTCCATGAAGCGGCATGGAGCGACCGCATCGTCGAGTGGTGCCTCTCGCTGCTTTCGATCGGCCTCGGCGTCTACTGCTGGAATATGACGTGGGAGTGGTGCCGCGACATCTGCCGCTTTATCGATGCCTCGCGCGCCATCAAGCGGGGGGAGTTTGTGCTGCAGGCGGAGCGGTCCCGGCTCCCGGAGATTGAAGACCTGGCCCGCGAGCTGGGCCGCATGAACGAAAGCCCCGACACCTCGCTGGCCAAGTGGATCGTACTGTCGCGGGACCATCAGGACATTTTCGTCCGCCTGGTGGAGGCGATGTCCGCCTCGATGAAGTGCAAGAGCTTTTATGAGCGCGGACATTCCGGCCGGGTCGCCGAATATGCAACCCTCATCTGCCGCGAATTCGGACTGGATGACCACGAGTCCGAGCGCATCCGCTTCTCCGCGCTCCTGCATGACATCGGCAAGATCGGCATGGATCAGAAGATCCTCACCAAGCCCAGCCAGCTCACACCGGCCGAGTTTGCCGTGTTGAAGACCCACCCCTCGCGGGGCGTCGAGATGCTTCGGCCCGTGGCTGCGTTCGCCGATCTTCTACCGGGCATTGAACTGCATCATGAATCCCTCGACGGTACCGGCTATCCCCATGGGCTGCGCCAGGAGGAGATTCCGCTCATGGCCCGCATCATCGCCGTCGCCGATGCGTTTGATGCCATGACGCACAATCGCACCTATCAGGACGCGATGGACGGCTCCTACGCCCTGCGCCTGATCCGCACCATGGCCGGCCGCAAATTCGACGAGCGGGCGGTAAACGCGCTCAGCCAGGCATACTCCGCCGGCCTGATCGTTCTGCCCGAACGCGCTTCCGCCGATGAGGATGCGGTCGCAATCCTGCCAACTGAGGCGGCCGAGAGCCCCGAGGCGGCGAAACCGCCGCTTGCCGCCCAAGATGGCGAAGGCTCCTCCTCGCTCGTCGGCGCCTCCCAAAGGTAGCTCCAGCCCTCATTTCTTCTGGCAGCCGGTTGATACACTGGGTTGTGGAGCTTGTCCTTCCTTGGCGTTAATCTCTCTTTTTAATACCCCGGAGCCGAAGCCCGGCCTGCTCGACCGCATGAAGGAGGCCGTGTCGCGCACGCGCGACAGCCTGCAGGAGCGGATGGACGACCTGTTGACGCTGACGCGTCCGGTCGACGAGTCGGCTCTTGAAGAGCTTGAAAATACTCTGATCGCTTCCGACGTGGGGGTGGCCACCACCCAGGAGATCATTACCAGCCTGCGCCAGCAAAGTTCGCGGCAGCAGATTCAGGATGGCGCCGAACTGCGCCGTATGCTGAAGGCCGAGATGCTGCGCATTCTGGAATCCGTCCCCCGGCCGGAGCGCAATGCGGGCACGCGCCCGCATGTGATTCTGATGGTGGGCGTGAACGGCGCCGGAAAGACCACGACGACCGGCAAGCTGGCAGCCTGGTACCGCGAGCAAAACCGCAGCGTGCTTCTCTGCGCCGGCGACACCTTTCGCGCCGCCGCCATTGAGCAACTGGAAGTCTGGAGCGAGCGCGCCGGCGTCGCCATGATCCGCACCCGGCAGGGCGGCGACCCATCGGCCGCTCTCTTTGACTCGCTGAAGGCCGCCCAGGCCCGCGACATCGATGTTCTGATCGTGGACACCGCAGGCCGTCTGCACACCAAAGCGAACCTGATGGCGGAGCTGGATAAGATTCGCCGCACCGCGCAGCGCTTCATCCCCGACGCGCCCCACGAGACGCTGCTGGTAATGGACGCCACCACCGGACAGAACGGACTGCAGCAGGCGCGGCTCTTTACAGATTCGGC
>JAKAUB010000172.1 GCA_021827845.1 Acidobacteriota bacterium
TCGCGATGGTTCTCGTCGGCGCTTTAGCCACGTGGATTCCCGTACGCCGCGTGCTCTCG
Source organism: Acidobacteriota bacterium (assembly GCA_021827845.1). Taxonomy (GTDB): domain Bacteria; phylum Acidobacteriota; class Terriglobia; order Terriglobales; family Acidobacteriaceae; genus JAKAUB01. The sequence goes on from JAKAUB010000172.1 coordinate 60, forward strand.
ATCGACCCGGTGCGCGTCCTTCGGGAGGACTAGGCTGCGTTTCAAAAGCGCAACCCGCACCATCTGGGAAGGAAACCCGCGAAAGCTTGAAACGAGAGATTCCAGACGAGTGGGAGGTCCGCGCAAGGGTCTTTTGGTTGCCCGGAAAAGCTCGCATAGAATTTCATGTCCGCGCGGACGCGGGTGTATAAAAGTTCTCCAAAGCACAGAGAGGTTCGCGCGATGCAGACAATCTATGAAGCAGCGGGAGCCATGGACGGTATGCGCCGCCTTGCCGACGCCTGGCACCGCCGGGTGATGGAAGATGCGGTCGTCAGCCACGCCTTCAGCCACGGCTTCCATCCGCATCACACGGAGCGGCTGGCCGCCTACTGGGCCGAGGTGCTCGGTGGACCCACGGCCTTCTCACAGGCCTACGGTGATGAGACGGCGGTGGTCCGTATGCACAGCGGGAATGGCGAACATGACGAGATGGATACGCGCGCGATCGCCTGCTTCGATCAGGCCCTGGCGGATACCGGGCTGGCGGCCGACCCCCGGCTGCGGCAGGTGCTGCATGACTACTTTGCGTGGGCGACAGCCGCGATGGCCCGCTATCCTCGCTCCCCGGACGATGTGCCCGGCGGGATGACCATTCCTCGATGGTCCTGGGATGGGCTGGTGGAGTAAGAGATGGTGCTGGCGGCCTCTACAAACTTTCAACGTACCGCTCACCACGGCAGTACCTGCACCGACTGCACAGAAACATCCTGCGTGGAGCACGGCAACGTGATCTCCAGGGTATTTGGCGCGTTCGTTTTTAGCGCCATCTCGACGGCTACATAAGCCGATGCGCCGTCGCCGCCGCGCACCGCAGGAAACTGCACCTTGGTCGCGGTGCCGCCGTTGACCCGCAGCTCACCCACGATGGATGCCGCCGAGCGGTTGGCATAGACAATCCGCGCATAGGTGGAGCGGCGCAGCGCGCGCACATTCGTCGCCACCCAGCCGGAGCCGCCGCGCACCCCGCGCTCGGGCTGCGTGGCATACGTCGTGACCGCCGCATCCGTGCCCTGAATCACTAGAAACCGCGCATCGCCGCCGGGAATGGTCACTCGCACCGTCGAACCGTTTTCTGCGACCGGCTCGCCGGTCCACACATCGCGAGCCTGCACCGCTGCGCCCGCGGCCAGCCCCAGCGCCTGCAGTGGTTCCGTGATGGTGACGGGCTGTGGATTTTTGTTCAGCACCACCAGCGCCCGCGCGCCGGGTCGCGCCAGCAGCTTGCCCCAGAGCTCGACCCCGGCGGGTGCGCCGGGCAGCGGAATGCACTGCAGCCCCAGCGGATCCTGATCGATGGCGATCATGCGCTTGTTGGTCAGCATGGCTACCTGCGGTGGCGTCAGGCGGGTCAGGTCCGCGCCGACCAGCATGGGCGCGCCGGCGATGGCCCACAGCGCCAGATGCACGCGGTCCCACGTCTCCGTCATGCCCGGCATGGCGAATACCATCATGTCCGGATCGTTGTAATAGCCCGTGTGCTGCGCCTCCGGGTGATTGCTTGCCGCAAAGTTGCGGAGGATGTTCGGGAGCGAGACTTTCCTTGACGCATGCGGGCCGCCGGCGACGATGGGCGCAACAATATCCCCGCTCGTACGCCAGATGGCCTGATCGGTTCCGCCCACGCCGGGCGCCCAGGTGAACGGACTCTGCCGGCCCCACTCGCAGATGGAGAAGTAGAGTGTGCGGCCCGTAATTTTTTTCGCCCGCGCAATTGCCCGTGCGATCTCTCCGTATTGATAGTCCGGGTCGAGATTTTCTTTGGCGCCGCCGCACCAGTCGACCTTGACGTAGTCAAAGCCCCAGCGCGCGAACTGTAGAAAGTCCTGCTCGTAGTGGCCTTCGCTGCCGGTGTGGAGATAGACGGGGCCGATGTCCGGGTACATCGAGCAGCCGTCTTTGCCCGCATCCGTGTAGATCCCCGCCCGCAGGCCGAGCGAGTGAATGTAGCGCACAATGTTGCTCATGTCGCCCGCGCGCTCGCCGGGCGCGAGTGCGGGCCACGCTTTGGGATCGACGACGATGTTGCCCGCGGCGTCGCGCTGGCCGAGCCACCAGCCCTCGTCGATGTTGACGTACATGTAGCCGGCCTGCTGCAGGCCGGAGCTGTGCAGCGCCTTGGCCTGGGCCATGGTGATCGGCGCGTCGATCGTGTTGGAGAAACTGTTCCACGAGGACCAGCCCATCGGCGGCAGCGGAACCGGCGCGTAGGGAATATTGCTGGGGTTTGCGGCCGGGCGCGTCTGCGCCATACCGGGCAGTCCGAGTGCCGTGAGCAGCAGGGTGCCCGCGACTTGCCAGCGCCTGCGGGCGGAAGGAAGAATTCGCGCGAAGTTGCGGACGGCGATCGGCATTTGGTGGCACTGTAGCACGTCCAGCTTTTGGCTGCGGCCCGACTGGACGCTGCCATTTGTCGCCTCCCGCACGCGCCCCTAAGATTGAGGACATGGACTCGCCCCGCACTGTGCATGCGGTCTGTTCGCTCGACTGTCCGGACACGTGCAGCGTGCTGGTCTCGGTCGATGACGCTGGCCGCGCGACGCGCGTCCGCGGCAATCCAGACCATCCGGTAACGCGCGGCTTTCTCTGCGCCAAGGTCACCAAGTATCTCGATCTGGTCTATGCGCCGGACCGGCTGCTGCAACCTATGCGCCGCCGCGCCGGTGTGCCGAAGGGCCCCATCGCGCCCGGCCAGCAGAGTGCCGTGTTCGAGCCCATCTCCTGGGACGAGGCGCTGGACACCATCGCGGCAAAGTTCAAAGCGATTGCGGCGGAGTTCGGGCCGGAGTCCAACCTGCCGTATTCCTACGCCGGCAACATGGGCGTGCTCGGCTTCGGGTCCATGGACCGGCGGTTTTTCTTCCGGCTGGGCGCGTCGCAACTGGATCGCACGATTTGCGCCGCCGCCGGTGGCGAGGCACTGATGCTCGTCTACGGCGTCCGGCTCGGCACGGATATTGAGGATTTCCGCCACGCGCGCACGATCCTCGCCTGGGGCGCAAACATCCACGGCAATAACGTGCACCTATGGCCGTTTGTGGAAGAGGCGCGCCGCAACGGCGCCCGGCTGATCGTGATCGATCCGTATCGCACGCGCACGGCGCGCGCCGCGGACTGGCATCTGCCCATCCGGCCGGGCACCGACGCTGCGCTGGCGCTGGGGCTGATGCATGTGCTTATCCGCGAAGGGCTGACCGACGCGGCCTACATTGCCGAGTGCACCCACGGCTTCGACGCGCTGCGCGAGCGGGCCGCGGCCTATCCTCCGGAAAAAGTGGCGGCGATTACGGGTCTGGCAGCGGACGACATTGTGCGGCTGGCACGGGAGTATGCGATGAATACGCCTTCGGCCATCCGCATGAACTATGGCGTGCAGCGCTCAGAGAATGGCGGCACCGCGGCTCGCGCCATCGCCATGCTGCCCTGCCTGACGGGCGCCTGGAAACAGCGTGGCGGCGGCCTGCAGCTCTCCACCAGCGGGGTATTTTCATTGAATAAAGCAGCGCTGGAGCGGCCCGATCTGGCAGCCGCGAGTTCCATCGGGCGTCCCGGCCGCGTGGTGAATATGAGCCGCCTGGGCCATGCGCTGACGGAGCTGGGACAGCATGCCGCCGATGGGCCGCCCGTAAAGGCGCTGTATGTCTACAACTCCAACCCGGCGGTGATCGCGCCCAACCAGACTGCGGTATTGCACGGGCTGCGGCGCGAGGACTTGTTCACCGTGGTGCATGAACAGTCCTGGACCGACACCACCGACTACGCGGATATTGTGCTGCCCGCCACGACATTTCTGGAGCACGAGGATTTTCAGGGTGCGTACGGCCACTATTATCTGCAGCACTCCACGCAGGCCATTGCGCCGCGCGGGGAGGCACGCTCGAACGTCGCCGTCTTTCGCGGGCTGGCCGCGCGCATGGGCTTCATCGAGCCATGCTTTCAGGACAGCGAAGCCACGATGATCGACCAGGCCCTCGGCGGCGCGCCATCGCCCGGCCTCGCGGGCATGACGCGGCAGCGGCTCACCGCAGAGCATTCGATTCGGGTACAGCCGGTGAGTGCCGATGGCAGCGCGCTGCCGTTCAGCACGCCCGCCTGGTTCCGCACGCCGTCCGGCCGGGCGGAATTTTTCTCCGAAACTCTGGCGGCGCGCGGGCTGGATCCGCTGCCGGACTATGTGCCTCCGGTGGAGTCGCGTCACGGCGCCGCAGCGGCCGAATATCCGCTGGAGTTGCTGGCACGCAAGGCCGATAACCACATGAACTCCACCTTCGCCGGACTGCCGGGCCATCGGGCGCTGGAAAAGGAACACGCGGGCGTGCTGGAGATGCACCCGGAGGATGCGGCGGCGCGCGGCATCCAGAATGGGGACGTCGTGGAGGTTTGGAATGCGCGCGGGTCTCTGACGCTGATTGCGCGCCTCCCGCAGGGTGAGCCTGCAGCGGTGCCGCCGGGTGTGGCGGCCTGCCGCCTGGTGTGGAACAAGCTGGCACGCGGTTGGCGGGGAATCAACACTCTAACCAGTGAGCGGCTGACGGATCTCGGCGGCGGTCCCACCTTTTATTCGACCATGGTGGAGGTGCGCCGCGCGGCGGCCGCAGGTATTCAGCAGGAGGAGCAGGAATGACGGACGCGGCTGGCTTTCAATGCGCGGGCTGTGGGGAGTGGAATGAGACGGTCATTGACCGCTCCGGCGGCGAGCGGCAGGCGTATGTCGAGGACTGCCAGGTGTGCTGCAAGCCCAACCGGCTGGAGATTCGCTGGAACGGCCGGACGGAGGAATTTATGATCCGTGCGGAGCTGGAAAGCTAGGGACGTTTCGATCGGGCGGTTTCTGGACTGCCCACAGCTATCCCGCCGTGTTCTCCCGTATAATCGACTTTTCCATCGGAACTGATCATTGGCAGTGAGGGTGTGCTTATTTTTCGCGTGAGTTTAGGGGGCTTCCATGTCCCGAACCAGCTGGCAGCCGGGCCGCGATGCTGTGCACGCCGGGGCTGGTCAATCTTATTTCTGGTCTGCGCGCTCTTCCTGATGGTTGCGGCTCCAACGCCGGCTCGCGCCCAGACTTCGCTGGAGCCCATTCCACAAGCTGCCGCCCCGACGACGGAGCAAAGCAACATCATCAGCGAGATTCGGGTGATCGGAAACCGCCGCATCCCGAAGGAAACAATTCTCGCCCGCATGTTTTCGCATATCGGCGACCCGTACGATGCGCAGACGGTCGAGCGTGACTTCAACTCGCTCTGGAACACCGGCTATTTTGAAAACGTCCAGATCGACAAGGAAAGTACACCGAAGGGCGTGATCCTGACGGTCATCGTCCGGGAACGGCCCACCATCCGCGAGATCAACTACAAGGGGCTCAGCTCGGTCTCGCAGTCCGATGTGCTGGACCGCTTCAAGAAGGCGAAGGTCGGCCTGTCCGTCGAGAGCCAGTACGACCCAACCAAGATCAAGCGCGCCGAGACGGTGCTGAAGGAACTACTGGCCGAGCACGGGCACCAGTTCGCGACCATCCATACGGTGGTCAAGACGATTCCGCCGGCCTCTGTGTCCGTCAACTTCAACATCAAGGAAGGCCCGACGGTCAAGGTCGGCCACATCCGGTTTGAAGGGAACAAACACGTTTCCAGCCGTGCCCTGCGCTATTCCATGCGCAACCTGCGGCCCATCGGCATCCCGCACTCCATTCTGTTTGAAGATCTTTTCGCCCGCACCTACGACGAAAGCAAGCTGCAGGAAGACACCGAGCGCGTCCGCCAGGCGTATCGCGACCGCGGCTACTTCCGCGCCAGCGTCAGCGAGCCGAAGACGCACATCCGCAATCAGGGCGGAATTCCCATTCCGCTGATCCACTCGCGCAAGGGCAAGGTGATTGACATCACCATCCCGGTGGAAGAGGGTTCGCAGTACCGGCTGGGCGGCATCACCTTTACCGGCAACAAGCGCGTGACCAATGTAAAGGCGCTGCGCGGGCTGTTCAAGATCAAGGACGGACAGATCTTTGACGCCGCGCTAATCGGCAAGGGCCTCGAGAACATGCGCAAGGCCTACGGCCAGCTGGGTTACATCAACTTCACCGCCGTTCCGACGCCGCGGGTGGACGAGGCCAAGCACCTGGTCTTTCTGAACATCGACATCGACGAGGGCAAGCCGTACTACGTTTCGCGGATTGAGTTCCGCGGTAACACCACGACGCGCGACACCGTCATCCGCCGTGAGTTGCTGCTGTCCGAGGGCCAGGTCTACAACAGCCAGCTCTGGGAGACGAGTATCCTGCGTCTGAACCAGCTTGGCTTCTTCAGCCCGCTGAAGGTCGATCAGGACTCGGAGACGCAGCAGGATGCGGACAACGGCACCGTCAAGCTGCTGCTGAACGTGAAGGAAAAGGGTAAGAACTCCATCGGACTGAATGGCGGCTTCAGCGGTCTGTCCGGCGCGTTTATCGGGGCCAACTATCAGACGAACAACTTTCTGGGTCTGGGCGAGAGCCTGACCCTGCAGACCGCCCTGGGCGACCTGCAGCGCAACTTCACCTTCGGCTTTACCGTGCCGTACGTGCGCAACCGTCCGCTCAGCCTCGGCTTCCAGGTCTACACCCAGAAGACGGACTACAACGCCTTCAAGAATCCGCTGTCTGTCGCGGGGCGCAGTCAAAACTTCACCACCGCGCAGCAGTCGTTCGTCCAGAACTACAATCAGGGGCGCACCGGCTTCAGCGTTTCGGCGGCCTATCCGATTCCGCGCAGCTTCAAACGCGTCGGTGCGACGTACAGCCTGAGCCGGTCGAACATTCAGGCCTTCAGCGCAGCCACCACGAATCTGTTCCAATTCCTCAATTTCCGCCACGGCACCAGTGGGCAGAGCGCGGTCAACGGCATCATCACCAGCCAGCTTTCGCTCAGCTACAGCTACAGCACCGTCGCGAATCCGTACCGGCCGCGTACCGGCAAGAGCCTGAACATTGTGCTGCAGGGCTCCGGTCTCGGCGGCAACGTCAGCTCCATCAGTCCGCTGGTCGAGTACAAGTTTTTCCGGCCGATTCAAAAGCTGCACTTCAACGCGGATGGCCGCAACATCTTTGCCGAGCGCGTTCAGGTCGCCTATATTCAGGGCATCGCCGGCCTGGAGGCCTCGCCGTTTGACCGCTTCAACGCTGGCGGCGAGAACGATATCCGCGGCTTTGACGTGCGGTCGATTACGCCCTACTCATTTATTCCGACCCGCGTCCTCTATAACCTGACCAATCCTGACGGCTCGCTGGTGCCGCGTGACCCGACCAACCCGACGCTGGGGCCCGTGCAGATTCCGCTACCGATCTACTCCATCGCTCCCATCGGCGGCGATACGCAGATCACCAACAATATTGAGTATCGGATTCCGCTGGCGGGCCCGGTCGACTTCTCCTTCTATGTGGATGCGGGTCTCGACATGGCGCTGAATCACAGCCAGCTGTACCTGAATCCGCAGGCCAACTCCGTCCTGAATGGCGGACTGTACGGTTGCCCGGAACTGATCAACGGCACCTGCCAGGGCGGTATCCGGTGGCCCGGTGGGGCGCCGAACCGACTGGGAGCCATTCCGGGCACCAACATTCAGCCGCGTGTTTCGGTGGGTCCGCAGTTGACCGCCATGCTGCCGATCATCAACGCGCCGGTGCGGCTGTTCTTTGCCTTTAACCCAGCTCGTCTGCATCAGGATCAAAACTCGCAGTTCATCGTGACGCGAGCCATGTTCCCGGCAGGCGAAGCGGGCGACTTTACGTACCAACAGGCGCTGGCGAATTATGGGGCGCAATATTTTCTGTGGGAGCCCAGAAAAACGCTGCGGGTTTCGGTCAGCACCTCGTTTTAGTCTCGGAGCTGCGGGCGACGCCGTTTGACGGCTGTTTTTCGCGGCTCCTATAATTCGGGGAGATTTCCCGCGCCTGATACAGCTGTGGGTTTCCGCCGCTGTCATTCCGGCAGCGCGGGCCGCCGCGGCTGACAGCAGCGTGTTCCCTTACCTCGAAAGCGGCACTATGGATTGCGCTCCGGCGCGATGCGAAATGCCAGCGGAAGAATGAAAAAGGAGTTTCGAATCGATATGAAGCGTTCTCTCTTGATGGTTGCCACTCTGGCAGCCACCTGTGCGGCCGGCGCCTTGGCGCAGACCAGTCAGCCCCCGTCCGCTCCTCTGCCCGCCTCGCAGGCACCTGCTCCGACCGGCGCCAATAAGATTGCCGTCATCGCGTTTCAGCCGGCCGTCGCATCCACCAATGAAGGGCGAGCTGCGTTCCTGAAGATCCAGCAGCAGTTTGCTCCCAAGCAGGCAGAACTCAAGAGCCTGAACAGCCAGATCGACACGCTCAAGAAGCAACTGCAGGCCAGCGGCAGCTCCCTCAGCGAGCAGGCCCGTGCAGCGCAGCTGCGCACTATCGATGACAAAGAGAAGGCGCTGCAACGGCAGGCACAGGACGCCCAGTCCGACTTCCAGCAGGCCATGAGCGACGCCTATCAGGGAATCGCCCAGAAGTTCTACTCCGTGTTGCAGGACTACGCGCAGAAGAACGGCTACGGCGTGGTCATTGATATGAGCTCGCAGCAGACGCCGGTCGTCTGGGCCAGCAAAGGCGCAGATATCTCACAGGCAGTTGTGAGCGAGTACAACCAGCGCTCCGGTATTCCAGCACCGGCCGCTCCGGCTGGCAGCTCCACCACCCCCACGCATACGGGCACCACGACCCACCACAGCACGCGTTCGCATTAAAGTTTTTCCCGAGCTATCCGATACAAGAAGCATTCAGGGATGGTAAGGGGAGAGCAGTACTGGGCGGCTTGATCCGAAAGGATTAAGCCGCCATCTTTGCTGTGGAAAATTCTGTGGGAAAGCCGC